>NZ_JAMYOG010000014.1:10000-180597 GCF_040319725.1 Mesorhizobium sp. M0894
TGACGGCGTTCGACGATTCGCCTGCGCCCGTGGTGCGCGGCAATCTACCGAACGTCTATGACGGCATCTATCGCACCGCCTATTCCTACGGCATGTCCAAGGCGATGACGCAGCGGCTGATCAAGTTGCTGGCATCCGGTGTCGATTTCCAGTCGCGCCTCAGTCCCACGGATCGCATCGAGGTGCTGTTCTCGCAGCCCGATGGCGACGACCAGGCGTCCGACGAATCCGAGCTGCTTTACGTCTCCGCGACTTTCGGCGGCACGACGCGAAATTTCTACCGTTTCCAGATGCAGGACGGCAGCACCGACTATTTCGACGAAAACGGCAGCAGCGCCCAGCAGTTTCTGCTTCGCAATCCCTTGCCCAATGGCAGGTTTACGTCGGGGTTCGGTGCCAGGCGCCACCCCATTTTGGGGTATGTGAAAATGCATACCGGCACCGACTGGGCAGCTCCGGTGGGCTCGCCGATTATTGCCGCGGGCAACGGCGTCGTCGAAAAGGCCGGCTGGGCTGGCGGCTATGGCAAGCAGATCATCCTGCGGCACGCCAATGGTTACGAGACGTCCTACAATCACCAGAGCGCCTTTGCCAAGGGCATCGAGCCGGGTGTTCGCGTTCGCCAAGGTCAGGTTATCGGCTATCTCGGCTCAACCGGCCTCTCCACCGGTCCGCATCTTCATTACGAACTGATCGTCAACGGCACCAAGGTCGATTCGATGCGCGTCCGCCTGCCGGTCGGCAAAACGCTGAAAGGCGACGACCTCGTCGCCTTCAAGCGCGAGCGCGAACGCATCGACGACCTGCTCAAGCAGGAAGACAGCAATCAGCTGAAGGTAGCGAGCGCCAAGATCGAAGGCTGAGCCGACGTTTTCGTCGTCAGCCCTGCTGATTCGCCGTGTCGCGCGCCCATGGCAGCCGCTCGCCGGAAACCGTCATCCAGGCGGTGATTGCCGAAAGCAGGCAAAGCAGCGCGGTCACTGCGGCAACGGCCGCGAATGCCGCGTCGCTGGCGGCAAGCCGTGCCGCATCGAGACCGGGCGCCAGGCCGGCGGGCGCCGGTTCGCCGAAACCCGGAATGCCGGCACCGGTGCCGAGCACGGCAGCGTAGACCCAGGCCGCCAGCGATCCCATCGCCGCCACGGCAATCAGGCCGCCGATGCGCGAGACGGCGTTGTTGATGCCCGAGGCCGCACCCGTATCCTTGTCCTCGACCGCCGTCATGATGGCGGTCGAGAGCGGCGACACCACCAGCGCCATGCCGAACCCCATCAGCGCCATCAGCGGGAACACCCCCAACCAGAAATTGTGGATGCCCCAATAGGCCAGCAAGGCAAGCCCGGCAAAGGCAACAGCCACCACCAGACTGCCGCTGGCGATCGGAAAGCGAGGCCCGATGCGGTCGGACCACTGGCCGACCGGCCCGGACAGCAGCGCGATCAATGCCGACAGCGGCAGGAAGATGAAGCCGACCTCGGCCGTGCTCAGCCCCCATCCGGCGATCATGAGCATCGGCAGATAGAACAGATTGGCCGACAGCGCGAAATAAAGGAAGAAGGTCGCCACATTGGCGCCCGCAAACGCCCCAATCCGAAACAGCGATAGGTCGATCATCGGCTCGCGCCGCCGGCGTTCGAAGACTATGAACACGACGAGCAAAACTGCGCCGGCGGCAATACTCGGGCCGGACATCAGCCCCTCCCCGTCACCGCTCATCGAGGTCAGGCCGTAAGCGAGCGCTCCGAACGCCAATATGGCGAGTGCTGCGCCGCCGAGATCGAGGCTGCGCTTTTCCGCCGGCGCGTCGGCGGGAACCTTGGCCAGCAGAAGATAGATCGAGATAAGACCGAGCGGCAGGTTGATGGCGAAGATCGCCCGCCAGATGCCGTCGCCGAAGGCCGACAGCACGAAGCCGCCCAGCACCGGACCGAGCGCCACCGTCAGCGCTGATGCCGCCGCCCAGATGCCGATCGCCCGGCCGCGTTCCTTTTTCGGATAGGCTTTGGCGATAATGGCCAGGCTGCCCGGCACCATGACGGCCGCTCCAACACCCTGGATAGCCCGAAACGCAATAAGCACCGCCGGGTTAGGCGCCAACGCGCAGGCAAGCGAGGCGGCGACGAACAGGACGATGCCGGCGACGAAGGAATGGCGCAGGCCGAAGCGATCGCCAGCGGCGCCGCCGACGAGAATGAGGGCTGAAAGCGTCAATGCATAGGCATTGGAAATCCATTGCGCCTCGGCGAGGCTGGCGCCGAGATCGACGCGGATCGCCGGCGTCGCAATGGCCAGGACCGATCCGTCGATAAAGCCCAGCGCGGAAGCCAGGATCGCGGCGATCAGCACGAACCGCCGCTGCGCCTGCGGGCAGAACGTATCGGCCGGAAGTGAGCCGGTCAGGGGAACGGCGCCGATACCGACTTTGGTTGGCGTGTGCATGCCGCCTTACCTAGACCGCCGGCACGCCGCCGACAACCGGCCAGCAGGCTGTTCTCGTTGAAACCAGCCCGAACCTGGCCATGCAGGCAGGACCACACCAGTCCGGATGCAAACGGCAGATGCCGTGCTATGCTTCTTGCAGCGCGACTGGCAAGGGGGAAAATACCCGCATGAAACGACCGCTCGAACCGTCGGCGGAAGGGCGCGGGCGCGTCGTCGGCATCACCGACGGCGTGTTCGCCATCGCGCTCACCTTGATCGTCCTCGAGATCAGGGTGCCGGCACATAAAACGGTGCATTCCGAAAGCGAGTTGATCGCCGCGATCACAGCACTGGCGCCGCGTTTTCTGACCTATGCGCTCAGCTTCCTGACGCTGACCATCTTCTGGTTCGGCCAGCAGGCGCAGCACGGGCTGATCGCGAAGTCCGACAGGCGGCTTGCGACGCTGAACCTTTGTTTTCTCGGTTTCATCGCCTTGCTGCCGTTCTCGACCGATCTTTTGGCCGACTTCCTCGAATTCAGAACCGCCGTGCTCGTCTACTGGCTCAATCTTTTGATGCTCGGGCTGACGCTGCTCGCCAGTTGGCGCTATGCGGACAAAAACGGCCTCCTGGCGGAAGGCGTCGATGCGGAGACCACCCGAACGGTCTATCTGCGCATCGTCAAGGCGCAGATCCTGTGGGCGATCGGCGCTGCACTCTGCCTCGTCAGCCCGCTGCTCAGCGTCGGCTTCATGTTGGTGGTGCAGCTGATCTATGCGGCGGCGCCACGCGCGCGATTGCTGCGCAAGATCATCGGGTGAGTGGAGCGAAAACGCTCAACTCAGTCGACGAACTCCACCGTCACGCCGGGCGACACGATTTTGGCCAGCTCGCGCGCGTCCCAATTGGTCAGCCGCACGCAGCCATGGCTTTCGGTCTTGCCGATCTTGGACGGATCCGGGGTGCCGTGAATGCCATAGGTCGGCTTGTCCAGCGCAATCCAGACCGAGCCGACCGGACCGTTCGGCCCCGGCGGGATGGTCAGGATCCTGTCGTTTTCGCCCTGCTTGAAATTGATGTTCGGGTTGTAGGTGTAATTCGGATCCAACGCGACACGCGACACCGCATGGGTGCCGGACGGCGACGGCGTGTCCGACGAGCCGATGGTCGCCGGATAGGCCGCGACCAGCTTGCCCGCCGCATCATAGGCGCGGACCTGCTTGTTGGCCTTGTCGGCGATGATGCGCGCCACCGGCGTCGCCACCAGCCTGCCGAAATTGGCGACCTTGATGATGGTGCCGGGGCGGCTGAAATTGGCGTCCGGATTGAGCGATTTCAGATAGGCCTCGTCCATGTGGAAGCGCTCGGCCAGCGCCTCGGGCACCGACGTGTAGCCCATGCGGTCGAGCTGGGCCTTTTGGCTGTAGTCCTCCGGTATCGAGGCGACATAGGGGCCGGCCGCATCCTCGGGCGTGATCGTATAGGAGGCGAAGGCATCGCCACCGGATTGCGCCAGGGCGGCCTGGATGCCGATCGCATCGGTCGATTTCAGATTGCTGCCGGTGATCTCATTATAGGCGGCAAGCGCCTTGTCGACATTCGAGCCGAAGCGTCCGTCGATGACGCCTGGCGAAGAACCGGCACGGTCGAGCAGCACCTGCAGTGCCGCCACGTCCTGGCGGGCGCCGAGCGATAACGACGGGTCGACCGCCGTTTTGCCGCCAGTGCTTGGCGGCAAGGCCGCCTGCTCGCCCGGCACTGTCGGTTCGACCGGCTCGATCGAAGCCTCATTGAGCGGCTGGCGCTCAATGGTGCGCGGCTTCACCGGCTGCGCTTCCTCCGGAAAATTGTTGCCATAGCCGCCGTCATCCCGCGGCGCTTCGGGGAAGACTTCTGCCGAATTGTCGCCATAGGGGTCGTACTCGTCAGCCGGCGGCACGATGACCCTGCCTTCGTCTTCCAACCGCCTGCGACGGAACCGCGCCGTGTCCTCCGGATCGTCAAGATAATAGCGGTCGTCTTCGACCGGTCCGAGATTGCGCAGGCGCTCGCGGCGCAAGGCACGGCGATCGAGCCTGGTCTGCGGCGGCTGGATGGCGATAACCTTGCCGGTCTCCGCATCGACGATGACGCGGTTTCCCCTGGCGTCGTAATAGATGTCGAGATTGCCGTTCTGGGCGACAAGAATGCCGCCGTCATCGGCAGCACGACCCACCCGTGGCGCAGTATCCACTATCGGCGATGCCATCGTATTCGAAGCCAGCAGCCCGGCAGCAAGCGCTGAAAGGGTAAAGATGGTGCGCAACATGGTGGCCAAAATTCTCCGGTCCGTAATTGCCGCCGCCGGCATTGTCTCTCAAGAGCGCCGCGCGTCCTTTTGGGCTTAAGGACACTCTAACGCTTTAAATCTCCGCATCGTGCTTTGCGAAAATCAAAACTCGATTTCGGGCCGATGTGGTCGCGAACCCCTTCGCCAGCAAATCACTTGCGTACGATAAGGTTCCAATATGAACCGGGCATGAAGATGGCGGATTTCTGGCAGATCAACCGGCAATGAGTCCCAATTCCTTGCGCGCCTGCTTCGTCAGCTTCAGCGCGACGAGACGGTGGCTTTCGCGCAGATAATCCTTCAGCGCCTCGTCATCCATGCTTTCGCCTGTCTGGCGCTGGATCCATTTCATGCCGCGCGAGGCGAGATAGGGCGCCGGCCGAAGGCCCGGCTGTTCCCTCAGCACGTCATAGGCGATATCGGAGCATTTGAAGGTGACGAACGGCTCTTTGCCTTCACTCCAGCCGCCGATTGCAAACACCTTGCCGCCGACTTTCCAGACATGGGCGCCGCCCCACTGCACGACATGGGTCGTCGAAGGCAGCGAGGCGCAGAAGCTGTTATAATCGTCCAGTGTCATCTGCGCCCCGCCAATGATGGTAGACCATGAGATCATGGTCAAAAAAGAAGAGAGGAGCCCATCCCGATTCCATCGGGATGGAACAGGCTTTGGCTTGAAGTCAGGCGGCCGCCTCGGTTGCCACGACCGCCGGCTTCGAGCGGAAGTTCAGCCGGTCGGACCCGGCGGTGACCTTGACGGTCGAGCCGTCGAGGATCTCGCCGAGCAGGATCTTTTCCGCCAGCGGATCCTGCAATTCCTTCTGCATCACCCGCTTCAGCGGCCGCGCGCCGTAGGCCGGATCATAGCCCTTGGCCGCCAGCCAGTCGATCGCCTCCTGATCGAGCGAAAGCGCGATCTTGCGGTCGACAAGCAGGTTTTCCAGCCGCTTGAGCTGGATTTCGACGATGCGGCCCATATCCTGCCGGCGCAACCGGTGGAACAGGATCACCTCGTCGATGCGGTTGAGGAATTCCGGCCGGAACGAAGCCCTGACCACATTCATCACCTCGTCGCGCACCACGTCGACATCCTGGTCCTCGCCGAGATTGACCAGATATTCGGCGCCGAGGTTGGACGTCATGATGATCAGCGTGTTGCGGAAGTCGACCGTACGGCCCTGCCCGTCGGTCAGCCGGCCGTCGTCGAGCACCTGCAGCAGCACGTTGAACACGTCCGGATGCGCCTTCTCGATCTCGTCGAACAGCACGACCTGATAGGGCCGCCGCCGGATCGCTTCGGTCAGCGCGCCGCCTTCCTCATAGCCGACATAGCCTGGGGGCGCGCCGATCAGCCGGGCGACCGAGTGCTTCTCCATGAACTCCGACATGTCGATGCGCACCATGGCGCTCTCGTCGTCGAACAGGAAGCTGGCCAGTGCCTTGGTCAATTCGGTCTTGCCGACGCCCGTCGGTCCGAGGAACATGAACGAGCCGAGCGGCCGGTTCGGGTCCTGCAGGCCGGCGCGCGCACGGCGCACCGCTTTCGACACCGCCTGCACCGCCTCACCCTGGCCGACGACGCGCTTGCCGACCTCGTCTTCCATGCGCAACAGCTTGTCGCGTTCGCCTTCCAGCATCTTGTCGACCGGGATCCCCGTCCAGCGCGACACGATATGAGCGACGTGATCGGGGCCGACCACTTCCTCGACCATGCCGACCTTGCCATCCCTGGCTTCGGCCTGCTTCAGCTGCTTTTCGAGTTCCGGGATCTTGCCATAGGCAAGTTCGCCGGCGCGCTGGAATTCGCCCTTGCGCTGGGCAATGGCAAGTTCGTTGCGCGCCTCGTCGAGCTGCTTCTTGAGGTCGGCGGCAAGCCCGAGCTTCTGCTTCTCGGCCTGCCACTTCGAGGTCAGCTCGGTCGATTCCTCCTCGAGGTTCGAGAGTTCCTTCTCGAGCCGGGCGAGCCGGTCCTTCGAGGCATCGTCCTTCTCGACCTTGAGCGCCTCGCGCTCGATCTTGAGCTGCATGATGCGGCGATCGATCTCGTCCAGCGCCTCGGGCTTCGAATCGACCTGCATCCTGAGCCGCGAGGCGGCCTCGTCGACGAGATCGATCGCCTTGTCCGGCAAGAAGCGGTCGGCGATGTAGCGGTTTGACAGCGTAGCGGCCGCGACCAGCGCCGAATCCGAGATGCGCACCTTGTGGTGCTGCTCGTATTTCTCTTTCAGGCCGCGCAGGATCGAGACGGTGTCTTCGACCGTCGGCTCATTGACGAAGACCGGCTGGAAGCGGCGGGCAAGGGCCGCATCCTTCTCGACATGCTTGCGGTATTCGTCGAGCGTGGTGGCGCCGACGCAGTGCAGTTCGCCGCGGGCCAGCGCCGGCTTCAGCAGGTTCGACGCATCCATGGCGCCATCCGCCTTGCCGGCGCCGACCAGGGTGTGCATCTCGTCGATGAACAGGATGATGCCGCCGGCGGCAGACGTGACTTCGGAAAGCACCGCCTTCAGCCGCTCCTCGAACTCGCCGCGGTATTTGGCGCCGGCGATCAGCGACCCCATGTCGAGCGCCATCAGCTGCTTGTCCTTGAGCGATTCCGGCACATCGCCATTGACGATGCGCAGCGCCAGCCCTTCGGCGATCGCCGTTTTGCCGACGCCGGGTTCGCCGATCAGCACCGGGTTGTTCTTGGTGCGGCGCGACAGCACCTGGATGGTGCGGCGAATTTCGTCATCACGACCGATGACCGGATCAAGCTTGCCCGCGCGGGCGTCCGCCGTCAGGTCGCGCGCGTATTTCTTCAGCGCGTCGTAGCCCTGCTCGGCGCTCGCCGAATCGGCGGTGCGACCTTTGCGTACGTCGTTGATGACCTGGTTCAGCGCCTGCGGCGTGACACCGGCCTTGGACAGGATGTCGGCGGTCTTGGCCGACTTTTCCATGGCAAGCGCCTGCAGAAGCCGTTCGACGGTAACGAAGCTGTCACCGGCCTTCTTGGCCAGTTCCTCGGCGGTCGAGAACACCTTTGCCAGCGGCTGCGCCAAGTAGAGCTGGCCATTGCCGCCCTCGACCTTGGGCATTGCCTCCAGTGCCGTTTCGACGCCGAGCTTGACGTCACGGACATTGCCGCCGGCGCGCTCGATCAGCGACGCAGCCAGGCCCTCGTCGTCATCGACAAGGACCTTGAGGATATGCTCGGGGGTGAATTGCTGGTGGCTGCGGGAAAGCGCCATGGTTTGCGCGGACTGGATAAAGCCACGCACGCGCTCGGAATATTTTTCAAGATTCATGCCTGTCTCCTTCCGTCACCGGCCCGCTTCGCGGCACCGGATCAGATTGCGGTGACGGACCCGCCCGTTCGAGCCGGATCCTGTTCACGCAAGATATGGGACGCAAACCACGGACCCTCAAGACGCCTCGACACTGGCGAACGCATAATATTCCGAGCGCGCAAAAGGAAAACGGCGGAGATTTCTCTCCGCCGTCCAGGGTAAAGGATGCGCTAAGATCGTCTGAACGTTTCTTCGATCAATTCTCGACGTCGGCAATAATAGGTTGACCGCCGGCATCTTCAGCCGGCGCCGCATCGACATTGCCAGTTTCGGCACGGTCAGGGCCGGAACTGTCAGGGCCGGCATTGTCGTTGCCGCCATTTGCCTGTTCGACATCGAGGCGCGGACGACGCGGACGCCTGGGGCGGCGGGCCGGGCTGTTTTCGGCAGCAGCTTCGTTGAGCTCGGCCTGGGCGGCGAGACCCGCCGGCGAAAGGTTTTCGAATTGCGGTGCGGGCTCGCTCACAAAGACCGGCTCAGCGGCCGGCACGGGCTCCGCCTGCGCCGGCATCTCGTCGCGCTGTGGCTGTTGTTCGACGCGCTGGCCACCCTGCTGCTCGCCGCGCGCGCCATATTCGCCGCGCTGGCCGTTCTGACCGTAACCGCCATTGGGGCGACGGTCGCGGTGGCGTCCGCCATTGTTGTCGCGGCCGTCACGGTTATCGCGGCCGCCCCGATTGTCGCGGCTGTTTTCCTGGTTCAGAGCCAGTTCGGCCGGCGTGCCATCGATGACCGGCTGCGGGCCGGCACCGTGATTGGCCGACGCCGAGGCCTCGTTGGCATTGTTGTTGCCGGCATTGTCGAACTCGTCGCGATCCTCGTCGCCGTCATCGTCGAAATCGTCTCGATTCTGCTGCGCGTTCTGGATCGGCATCTGTGCCTGAGCGGCTGCGATGATGCGGTTATAGTGCTCGGCATGCTGGAGATAGTTTTCCGCCATCACCCGGTCGCCGGAGCTTTGCGCGTCACGGGCAAGGGTTGCGTACTTCTCGGCAATCTGCTGAGCCGATCCGCGGATCTTCACGTCCGGACCGTTGCTCTCATAGTTGCGCGTCAGGGGATTCGGCCCCTTTCGGTTGTTGTTGTTATTGTTGTTGCCGCCGCCGCCATTGTTGTTGCGACCGCGCATGCGCCTGTTTTGCTGTTGTGGCCTCATTAGACTCTCTTCACTTTGAAATTTTCGAAAAACTCTTCACGAACGGAGGCGCTCATGCGGCCAGCCGTTTCGTTCCTTCACCGGCGTTCGCCCGCATCAATTGCGTTGGCGCCACGTGCCATCCTGTTCCGGTTACTTCACTTGCCGGACGATTCCCGCACGAAGCTTGGGCGTCGTTTGCGCAAGAAGGCAGCTATTTCCAAGGAAAACCGAATCGCTAAGAGCACTGCCTGCTTCGTCTCATCCGGTTAAGGCGACCCTAGCCGCATTCCCCGGTATTGCCAAGCGCTTTTTTCGCACTGCATCACGGCTTCCACCGTTCGAACACAAGAACTCTGTCGTTTCCGCCGAGATCACGAAACACCCCGACCGGACAGTACCCGGCCGCGGAGAATATCCCCGTAACCTGTTGGTGCTGCGTATGGCCGATCTCGACCGCAATCCTGCCTTGGAGTTCCAGATAGGCTGCCGCTCCTGCGGCGATCTTCCTGTAGGGGCTCAGACCGTCCACGCCGCCATCCAGGGCCTGGCGTGGATCGAAACCGCGGACCTCGTCCTGCAGATTTCCAATGTCGTCTGAGGGTATATAGGGAGGGTTTGCGACAATTACATGGTACCGGCCAGAAACTTTTTCAAACCAGTCGGATTTGAGCGCCGTGAACCGACCGGCGAGCCCCAATTCCCCGGCATTACGCATGGCCGTGACCAGCGCCTCTCGCGAAATGTCGACGCCGGTGGCGGTCGCGGCCGGGACAGCGCTGAGCAGCGCCAGCGCGATGGCACCGGTGCCGGTCCCCAGATCGAGGACGCGGCAGCCGCCTTCGCGTGCCGCCACTGCCTTGACGAAGGGCAGTATAGCCTCGACCAGCGTTTCGGTATCCGGCCGCGGCTCCAGCGTTTGCGGCGAAAGCGACAGGCGCAAGCCGTAGAATTCGCGATAGCCGAGGATGCGGTGCACCGGCTCGCCGGCGATACGCCGCCGCAGTGCGGCATCGATCGCTGCTCTCACGCCCGCATCGACCGTTTGCTCGGGATCGGCGATGGCCTGCGTGCGGGTCGTGCCGGAAAAATGCTCGACGATCAGCCTGGCATCGAGCGCCGGATCCGCGATCCCGGCCGCGGTAAGCCGGTTTCGCGCCTCCCGCAACAGTGAGGCGAGCGTGCCGGGGAGGCCGTCAGCCATCGAGGCCGATATCGGCGAGCAGCTTCGACTGGTGATCGGCGATCAGCGCGTCGATGATCTCGTCAAGCTCACCCATCATCACCCGGTCGAGCTTGTAGAGCGTCAGGTTGATGCGATGATCGGTGACGCGCCCTTGCGGAAAATTATAGGTGCGGATGCGTTCCGAGCGGTCGCCCGAGCCGACCTGCGACTTGCGCGATTCGGAGCGTTCCTCGTCCGCCTTGCTGCGCTCGAGGTCGTAGAGCCTGGCGCGCAGGATCTGCATGGCCTTCGCCCGGTTCTGGTGCTGCGACTTTTCCGCCTGCACCACCATGATGCCGGTCGGCAGATGGGAGATGCGCACGGCCGAATCGGTGGTGTTGACGTGCTGGCCGCCGGAACCCGAGGCGCGCATCGTGTCGATGCGGATGTCTTCGGCCCTGATGTCGATATCGACCTCTTCCGCTTCCGGCAACACCGCGACCGTCGCCGCCGAGGTATGGATGCGCCCGCCCGCCTCCGTCGTCGGCACACGCTGCACGCGGTGCACGCCGGATTCGAATTTCAGATGCGCAAAGACGCCCTTGCCCGAAACGGTGGCTATGATTTCCTTGTAGCCGCCGACCTCGCCCTCGCTGGCCGACACCGTCTCGAAACGCCAGCCATGCGCCGCGGCATAGCGCTCGTACATGCGAAACAGGTCGCCGGCGAAAAGTGCCGCCTCGTCACCGCCGGTGCCGGCGCGGATTTCGAGGATGGCGTTCTTTTCGTCGGCGGCATCCCTTGGCAACAGCAGGATTTGGATGTCCTGCTGCAGCGCCTCGATGCGATGCTTGACCCCTGGCAGATCGGCCTCGGCCAAGGCCCGCATCTCGGCGTCGGTGCCCTTGTCGGCGAGCATCGCCTCCAGATCGGCCTGTTCGCGCTCCGCGGCGCGCAGCGCCCTGATCTTTGCCACCATCTCCTGGATGTCGGCATATTCGGAGGCCATCCTGACATAGGCGTCCGCCGCCGGCCCGGCCGACATCTGCGCTTCGAGCATGTCGAAACGCTTGACGACTTGGTCCATACGGTCGCGGGGCAGGTTGATCATGGCGAAGTCTATAGCGGTATGGAGCGGTCGTCGGCAAAGGCTTGCAGCAGCGCCCGCATCGGCAGGCCTTGCGCCGGCGCCATCAGATTGTCGTCGAAGAACGCTTCCAGTTCGCTGAGCGGCAGTTCCGTCAGCATCGCCTTGACCGGGCCGATCGAAGCCGGCGACATCGAGATCGAGCGATAGCCAAGGCCGATCAGCGCCATCGCCGAAATCGGCTTGCCGGCAAGTTCGCCGCACAGGGTCACCGGCGTATGGTTGCGCGCTCCGGCGTCGGCAATTTTCTTCAAAACACGCAGGAACGGCGTCGAGAGCGGGTCGAAGCGGTCGGACAATTGGGTGTTGCCGCGATCCACCGCCATGACGAACTGGAACAGATCGTTCGAGCCGACCGAGACGAAATCGACCGCCTTCATCAACTCGTCGAGCTGGAACAGCAGCGACGGCACCTCCAGCATCGCGCCCACCTTGAGGCTGGTCGGCAAATGATGGGCAAAGCGCGACAAATGCCGCACCTCGCGATCGATGATCTCGCGCGCCTGCACGATCTCGCCGAGTTCCGTCACCATTGGCAGCATCAGCTTCAGTTCGCGCCCGCCGCACGCCTTGAGCAGTGCGCGGATCTGGGTGCGCAGCAGGCCGGGCCGGTCGAGCGTCAGGCGGATGGCGCGCCAGCCGAGCGCCGGGTTCTCCTCCTGGATCGACCCCTTGAAATAGGGCAGCACCTTGTCGCCGCCGATATCGATGGTGCGGAACGTCACCGGCTTGCCGCGCGCCGCCTCGAGCACGTCGCGATAGAGCCGCTCCTGCGCTTCGGCGCGCGGAAAAGTCGAGGCGACCATGAATTGCAGCTCGGTGCGGAACAGGCCGATGCCGGCCGCGCCAGCTTCGGCCAGTTGCGGCAGGTCGACCGCCAGCCCGGCATTCATCAGAAGATCGACCTGGACACCGTCCTTGGTCACCGACGGCTTCTTGCGCAGCTCGCGGTAGACCTCCTGCCGCCGCGCCCTGAAGCGCACTTTCTCGGCATAGGCCGCCTCGAGGTCGGGCTGCGGGCGCAGATGGATCGCGCCTTCCTCGCCGTCGACGATGATGGCATCGCCGTTTTCCGCCATGGAAACGGCGCCCTTCATCTGGCCGGCGACCGGTATGCCCATCGCACGGGCCACGATGACGACATGGCTGGTCGCCGCGCCGTCCTCCAGCACCAGTCCGCGCAGCTTGTCTCTGGGATAGTCAAGCAGCTCGGCAGCACCCATCGAGCGGGCGACGATAATGGCGTCCTTGGGCAGCGAGGCCGCGACGTCCTCCGGTCCGCGCCCCATAAGCTGCCGCAGCAACCGGTTGGCGAGATCGTCGAAATCGCTCATCCGTTCGCGCAGATACGGATCGGTCATGTGCAGCATGCGGGCACGCATGTCGCTCTGCACCTTTTCGACCGCCGCTTCGGCCGTCAGGCCGTTGCGGATCGCCTCCTCCAGCCGGCGTACCCAGCCACGGTCGTTGGCGAACATGCGATAGGCTTCGAGCACCTGGCGATGCTCGCCCTCGAAGGCGACGTCGCGGCGCTCCAGCATGTCGTCGATGGAGAGCCTGAGCGAGCCGAGGGACGCGTCGAGCCGCCTGACCTCCTCCTCGCTGTCCTCGTTGAACAGGTTGGTGACGACAATGCGCGGCTCGTGCAGCACCACATGGCCGAGCCCGACGCCTTCATTGAAGGACAGGCCGGTAAAGCTTACCGGGCGACGCAGATCGAGCTCGAGGCCGGGGCGCGTCAGCCGCTCCAGATCGCCGGTGGCGATCATCTCGGCGATCACCATCGCCGTCGTTTCCAGCGCCTCGACCTCGTCGTCTCGATAATGGCGCATGGTCTTGTTCTGCACGACCAGGACGCCGAGCGTCCGCCCTGCCCTCAGCACCGGCACGCCGAGGAAGGAATTGTAGATTTCTTCCCCGGTCTCCGGCAGGTAGGCGAAGGCAGGATGCTCCTGTGCATTGGAAAGGTTGAGCGGCCGCGCCGAGGCCGCGATCGTGCCGACCAGGCCTTGACCCAGCCTGAGCTGCGCCAGGTGGACGGCGTTCGGGTTCAGGCCTTCGGTGGCGTAGAGCTCGAGCACCGAATCGGCGCGCAGCACATAGAGCGAGCAGACCTCGGCAACCATGTTGGAGGCGATGTCGCGCACGATCCGGTCAAGCCGCTCCTGCGGCTCCAGCGGCTCTTGCATGAGCTCGCGGAGCCGTTTCAGCAAAACGCGCGGGCCACTGGCCGAATCACGCATCGCGGCTTCTTCTCCAATAGCATTTCAGCCGGTGCAGGTTGCCCTGCACAGCGGCACAAACGCAACAACTCAATTAGAGCGCCGTGCGTCCAATCGGACGCATAAAGGCCGCTCCAAGACTTTCGATCTGCTACTGCTTATCCAGACCGTAGACGGAATGCAAAGTGCGAACTGCTAGTTCCGTATAGGGACCGTCGATCAGGATCGAAATCTTGATTTCGGACGTTGTAATGGCGCGGATGTTGATCGACCTGTCGGCCAGCGCCTTGAAGGCGGTGGCGGCGACGCCGGCATGGCTGCGCATGCCGATGCCGATGACCGAGACTTTTGACATGCCGGCTTCCGACTGCACCACATCGTAGCCGATCGTCGCCTTCAGCCGTTCGAGCACGGCAAGCGCCTTGTCGACGTCGCCGGATGGCACGGTGAAGGTCATATCGGTGAACTTGCCGTCCTCGGAAATGTTCTGGACGATCATGTCGACGTTGATGTTGGCCTCGGCGAGCGGCCCGAAAATGCCGGCGGCGACGCCCGGCCGGTCGCCGACGCGGCGCAGCGATATCTGCGCCTCGTCCTTGGCATAGGCAATTCCGGTGACGACCTGCTGTTCCACGATCTCTTCCTCGTCGCAAATAAGCGTTCCCGGCGGATTGAGCAAATCCCCCATTCCGGGTGCATCGGGATCGTCGAAGGACGACCGCACAAAGGTACGCACCCTGTGCACCATGGCAAGCTCGACCGAGCGCACCTGCAGGACCTTGGCGCCCAGCGAGGCCATTTCGAGCATTTCCTCGAAGGAAATCTTGGCCAGCCGCCGCGCCTTCGGCTCGATGCGCGGATCGGTCGTGTAGACCCCGTCGACATCGGTGTAGATGTCGCAGCGGTCGGCCTTGACCGCCGCCGCGATGGCGACAGCGCTGGTATCGGAACCGCCGCGGCCGAGCGTTGCGATCCGGTTGTCCGGCCCGATGCCCTGGAAACCGGCCACCACCGCCACCTGGCCTTCGCCGAAGCGCTTGATCAGGAACGCGCCGTCAATATCGAGAATGCGCGCCGCGCCATGCGCGTTGTCGGTCTTGATCGGGATCTGCCAGCCTTGCCAGGAGCGGGCATGCACGCCGATATTCTGCAGCGCGATCGCCAGCAAGCCGGCGGTGACCTGCTCGCCGGCCGCGACGACGGCGTCATATTCGCGCGCATCGTGCATCGGCGAGGCCTCGCGCGTCCAATGCACGAGCTCGTTGGTCTTGCCGGCCATCGCCGAGACCACGACGGCGACCTCATGGCCGGCATCGACCTCGCGTTTGACGTGACGCGCCACATTGCGGATGCGGGCGATGTCGGCGACGGACGTTCCGCCGAATTTCATCACGATGCGCGCCATGGAAGCGAAATGCCTTTGACTGAATGCCGGACCGAGGGCCGAAAAGCGGAAATGCGTCCGACCGGGCCGGACGCTCAATGCGCGGCCTCCTTAGCCAAATGATCGCGGTTTCGCAAGGCATGCCGCCGCTGCCGGCCAGGCGACACACGAGCGCAGTGTCACGCCTGCACTGCTTGTTGGCAAATGCCGCTCGCTTCAGCCCTGCAGTGCCGTGGCTCTCCACAGGCGCGGATAATCGAGGACGAAACCGAGCGGCGAGACCTCCAGCATCTCGTTGTAGCCGAACAGCGGCGCGGCATAGGCGTAGTGTGCTGCATCGACGCGCTGATAGGTCTGTTCCAGGTGCGTCAGCCTCAGGTCGGGAAATGTCAGATAGGCCGCCGGGGCGGGCGTCGCGGTGCCGACATCGAGGGCAAAACGGCGGAGCGCCAAAAGGTTTGTGGCAGGCGTGAAGCCGAGATCGACATCGATGAGACCGTCGGCTTCCGCTTGATGCTCGCCGTTCAGCGTCCATTGGCGCTCGGTAAGCCGGTCGATGCCATAATGCAGCTCTTGCGTGCCGAGGAAGCCGTCGGCACGCGCCGAGCGCGTATGCCAGCCGGTATCGCAGTCCACCTCGTAGGCGATGCTGCACGGCTTGCCGTCCTGGACGAAAAGCGCGTGTCCCCTGAGGTTCCACCCGGAACTCGCTTCCGACAGCAGGCAAGCGTCGTGGCCTTCCTGGTCAAGCCGGCGCCAAAGAATGGAAGCAACCGTTCGCATCGTTGTGCACTCCTTCGATCACCATGTCTCTGCTTCGTCCGCCAGGGCATTGGTGTTTCCTTCCGGGACACCATCAACTGACATGTGCTGACACAATTGCCTCCGGCAAAAGGCGGTGCTGTCAGGCATCACGCGCATCGCGCTGCCGGCGGTGAATTTCGCGCCTTGACATTCGCAGCCTTGCGCCCGACTTCCTAGCGTCCGAGGAGACCACGCCATGCCAGAGCCCCGACGATCGACGATCGATGCCGGAGAGGTGGAACGATTTTCCGCCCTTGCCGCCGAATGGTGGAACCCGAACGGCAAGTTCCGCCCGCTGCATAAGTTCAACCCGATCCGGCTTGCCTATATCCGTGACCAGGTGGCGGCCCGCTTCGGCCGTGATCCGCGTGCGGCACGGCCGTTCGAAGGCCTGCGCTTCCTCGACATAGGCTGCGGCGGCGGGCTTTTGTGCGAGCCGATGGCGCGGCTTGGCGCCGAAGTGGTCGGCGCCGATGCCTCCGCCACCAACATCGAAGTGGCCAAGCTGCATGCGGCGGAAGTCGGCGTGAGCGTTGACTACCGCGCCATGACCGCGGAAGACCTGGCCGATGCCGGCGAAAAATTCGACGTCATCCTCAACATGGAAGTGGTCGAGCATGTCGCCGATGTCGATCTGTTCCTGGCCAAATGCGGCGAGATGGTCAAGCCCGGCGGCATCATGTTCGTCGCCACCATCAACCGCACGCTGAAGGCCCTGGGCCTGGCCATCATCGGCGCCGAATATGTGCTGCGCTGGCTGCCCCGCGGCACCCACCAGTTCGGCAAGCTGGTGCGCCCCGAGGAACTCGAAAAGGCGCTTGCCGGCGCCGGCCTGACCGTCATCGACCGCACCGGGGTCACCTACAGCCCGCTCGCCGATCGCTGGCAGCGGTCGAAGGACATGGATGTCAACTACATGGTGCTGGCGGAGAAGGTATCCGTCTGAAGCTTACGCCTTCTGGCCATATGTCTTCTGGCTTTGCGCCTTGGTGGTGATGAACACGCCGGCGGTGATGATGGCGGCACCGGCCCAGGTCAGCAACTGATAGCGCTCGCCGAGGAAGAGCGTCCCGGCAAACAGCCCGACCGCCGCCGCCACATAGCCGATCTGGCTGAGATAGACCGGGCCGCCGACCGCTTGCAGGCGGAAGAAGAAGGCGAACATCGCCGAGGCTGATGCCGCCTGTGCCGCAGCGACCAGCGGCACGCCGCCGAGCGACCCGAATGCATTGCCGCCCAGCAGGATCAGAATGCCGGCAAGCAGCATCAAGGCTGCTGCCAGATGGCTGCCGACGGCAAGCTCGATCGGGCCGGTGTCTTCAGGCCAGTCGACGGTGCGGTAGATGTTGCCGGCGGCGAGGCTGACCGGGATGAGCAGGCCCATCGCCACCCAGAAAAATTCGGCCGGATGGCCCGCTTCCCCGCGCGTCACGGCCACCATGACTGCGCCCACGAAACCGACGACTATGCCGACGATGCCCAGCATGGTCGGGCGCCTGACCCCGAGCAGCATCGAGAACACCAGCGTGACGACCGGCGACAGCGTGAACATGATGCCGCTGTAGCCGGCGCCCAGATGCGGAATGGCTGAAAACATCAGCAGATTGGGGATTGCGTAGGAGACGGCCGCGGTGACAAAGAAATAGCGCAGCCTGTGCGGCGAAAGCCGCATGCGCTGCCCGTTGAGCAGCAATGCGCACAAAAGCACGCCGCCGGCGCCAAGCGAGATGACGAAGGCCCAGACCATGGCGGGGACGCCGGCCGCCGTCGCGATCTTGCCGAACGGCAGCGTCAGGCCGAGCAGTCCACCGGTGACGACCAGAAGGCCAAGCGCCGAGTCCCAGAGAAATTTCATCGCCGTCCCATCGCCTGTTCGCACTTGGCCGATACCACAAGCTGAGGTACGATAAGGTAAAGATTCTTCACGTCAAGATACATAACGGTGAGAGACATGGATCGCGCAGCAAAAGCGATCGAGCAGTGGAAAAAGGAACGGCCGGATCTCGATGTCTCGCCGATGGCCGTGCTCGGACGGTTGAACGAGGCTGCCTCGTTGATCGCGCGGGAGCGGCTGGCGCCGCTGTTTGCAAGTTACGGACTGCAATCCGGAGAATTCGATGTGCTGGCGACGCTGCGTCGTTCCGGGCCGCCATACGCGCTGACGCCGACCGCTCTGTACGAGGCGACGATGGTGACATCGGGCGCGATGACCAACCGCCTCGATCGGCTCGAGAAATCCGGCTTGATCAAGCGCGGGCCACATCCCGACGATCGCCGCGGCATCGTCGTACAACTGACCCGGAAGGGCCTCGCTTTGATCGACGAGGCGGTTGCCGCGCACGTTGCCAACGAGCACGAGATACTTTCCGGCCTGATACGCCCGGAGCAGGTCATGCTGGCACGCCTGCTCGAAAAATTGATCGCGAGCCTAGGCTAACCAAACCGGCCAAAAAGGGCCGGCCGAGAAGGTGGAAAACTCAAATCCTGGCCGCGGAGCCTCGTTTGGGCCGGCGGACAGCTCTGATCTTGCCGCTGTTTCCGCCGCCACAGAAAAACTGGTCACCGCCATCGGATTCGAGCCCCGACACGCCTGTTCCTGGCGGCATATCGAGCTTCTCCAGGACCTTTCCCGTTTCAGGATCGATCCGCCGGACATCGCTCTCCTCACCCTCCCAGGTGCCATGCCACAGCTCGCCATCGACCCAGCTGACCCCGGTGACGACGCGGTTGGAAACGATGGTGCGAAGGATTGCCCCTGTCTCGGGATCGACCTGATGGATCTTTCGGCCCCGATGCTGCCCGACCCAGAGCGTTCCTTCGGCCCAGGCGAGCCCGGAATCACCGCCATTGCCGGGCGCCGGGATCGACGCCAGCACCTGGCCATTCTTCGGATCGATCTTGTGGATGCGATCCTCGGCGATCTGATAGAGGTGCTGGCCGTCGAAGGCCGTGCCGGCGTGTGCCGCGACATCGATCGAGCGCACCACTTTGCCGCTCGCCGGATCGAAGGCGTTCAACCTGTCACCTGACGCAAACCAGACATGCTCACCGTCGAAGGTAACGCCGTCGACGTGGTCGACACCCGGAAAGGGTCCATATTCACGGAGGATTTCGGCTGAGGATCGTTTCATAATACCACCCTAGTAGCCCGGCAGCGGGCCGGGGAGTAACAAGATTGTCGGGAAACCCGGCACCGGCGGGGTCATCCAGCGACGCGCCCGCCCGCGGCCGAACGACTGCACCTTGCCTGACTGGGCGAGTTGCTCGAGCGCCCGCTGCACGGTACGCGAACTGGCTCCAAGCGCAATCGCCAAGGCCGAGCTCGACCACGACTCGCCGTCGGCGAGGAAGGCGAGCACCGCGGCATGATCGTCCTCGACGGGCGGCGCCAGCACGACGACCTCGCCGGCGCGGCGCGGCGCCAGGGCAAAGCCCCGCTTCGTCGCGCTCACATCGGCCAAGCTCCGAAGCTCCGCGCGAAGCCGCCCGATTTCGACCCGTAACCGCGCGCGATGTGATTCGTCCGCGTCCTTTCCCCGGAAAGCGCGCGCAATAAGCGTCGATCTTGCCACGTCCCCCGGCCAGGCTTCGGCCAGCGCGCGGGCAACAGCGAACAGCACCGGGCGGGTCGCCAGCGAGACGACGGTGTCTGCGACCCGCACGACATTGCGGCATGCATCCACCACGAGCGCCCCCGACGCCAGGAGCGCTTCGACTTCGTCGAGCAGAAGGGGCCGTTCCTCGCCACGGGCGACAAGGCGTGCCGCCGGCGTCTCCAGCACCAGCGATGCGCTCTCCACCTCTGCGGTCAGCGCGGGGATGCCGGCCGCGGGGGGCCGCCCCGCCCCCCGCCGGCGCGGGGGCCCGGGCGGGCCCCGCCGCGCCCGCGGCCCGGGGGGGGAGGGGGCCGCGCGACAGCGGGGGGCGCGGCGGCCGCGCCCAGGACCGGTCCGCAAGCGGCGGATGGCGATGCCGGCGACAGCCAGCTCGTGGGCGGCCCGCGATGCCGGCGGCAGCGGCGAGGGATCGAAGCCGTCCAGCCTGCGCTCGGCTTCGTCTAGATGACCAATCAGCAGCAGGCGCCGAACTTCGAGGTTGCGCGCATGCGCGGCGTTGACGCGGTCGCCATGCTTTTCAAGCGTCGCCCGCGCGGTGTCGAGTGCCTTGGCCGGCCAGGCGAGGTCGCGCGAGACGAGCGCGATCTCGGCCTCGGCGACGATACACCTCGCGCGGGCCACGGCCTCCCTCGGGCTGAATGCGTGCGCCGCCCTCTTGAGAAGAACCTTCGCCCTATTCAGGTCGCCAAGCTGCGCCATCGCGATACCGCGCAACGCAAGGGCCGGCGCATCGTCGCGCAGCGCAACCCGTTTCAAGGCGCCGAGCGGATCGCCCGCCGCGAGCGCATGCGCCGCGGCCGTGATCAGCGAGTCCATCGGAATCCCGTCACACTTGTCACTCCCATGGCTTCGACATCCGGCGCTAAGTCCATCTCACCAACCAGTCGTATCGAGAATGGCGACTGTAGCCAACCTGAGTTGCGGCGCGCCTGAGTTGCGGCGCGATTGTGCACTGAGCTCGAACACAACGATAAGCACTAGGAGAGACGCAATGAAGATCGAAGGCACAACTATCCTGGTGACTGGAGCCAATCGGGGCATCGGTCGGGCACTGGTCGAGGAAGCCCTGAGCAGAGGCGTAAAGCGCGTCTATGCCGCAACCCGCCAAGCCATGGCTCACCCGGACCGGCGTGTGACGTCCCTGACCATGGATGTAACGAACGCTGCGCAGATCCGGGAGGCCGTCGAGAAAATCGATGCTCTCGATATCCTCATCAACAATGCCGGCGTATCGCCCTTCGACGACCTCAGCGACCGTCGCGTGCTCGAACAACAGCTCGCCGTAAACCTCTTCGGCGCGTATGACGTGACCCAGGCTCTGCTGCCGTTGCTGGCCCGGTCGCGGGGAGCCATCGTCAACATTCTGTCGCTGGCCTCTATTGCTGCCGTGCCGTTCAGTCCGGCTTACTCGATCTCGAAGGCGGCCTCGTTCTCACTGTCACAGTCGTTGCGCACCCTCTTGGCCGGACGGGGTGTCAGCGTCCACAGGGTCCTTCCCGGCCCCGTGGACACGGACATGACACGGGGCCTGGACATCCCGAAGGCCTCTCCGGAGTCTGTTGCGCGAGCGATCCTGGACGGCGTGGAGAACGGCGAGGAGGAAATCTTCCCCGATCCCATGTCGGAATCCGTGGCGGAGGGTTGGCGCAGCAGTGCGGTCAAGGCGCTTGAACGCCAGTTTGCAGGCTATGCGGAAGCAAGCCCGTCAAGTGAAGCAAGCCCGTCAAGCAGTGGGCACGAAAGAAGCAGCGAAACGACTACCCGAGAAGCCCATCCTTGCTGCTCGGCATGAAACTGCAGACGCCTGTGCAGGGGGCGGCAGCACCGCCGCCCTCGACGCCGGCGGTCGGCTGTCGCTGGCGACGGCGCCGACCTTCACGGTCATGGCGCGGCCTGGCGGAGATGCCTCGTTATGTCCCGGGCAAGTTGACGGATCAGTTGCGGTCGTCCGGGAAGCTGGGAATAGGCAAGAACTCGACGCCGTCGTCGGCGAGGCTCTTGGCCTCCTCCAGCGTCGCCTCGCCATAGATGCCGCGCGGATCGCTCTCGCCGAAATGGATTTTGCGCGCTTCCTCGGCAAACTTGTCGCCGACATAATCGGCGTTCTCGCGCACCTTCTCGGCCATGGCCTTCAATTGCGCCAGCGCCTGCTTCTGGGCCTCGCCCATGGCGAGCGCAATCTTTTCCTGGTTGCGCCCGGTCGAGACCGCGGGCGCCATCAGCGCCTTGTCGACCTTACGCGAGCCGCAGGCCGGGCAATCGACGAAACCGCGCTTCTTCTGTGTGTCGAAATCGTCGTTGCTGCGGAACCATGCCTCGAATTCGTGCTCGTGCTCGCAGGTCAGGGAAAAGCGGATCAAGAGGCGGCACCCCTGAGCGGCAGCGCGTCCACCGGACCGGCGTTGACGGCAAAATCGCGTGCGTTCTTGAGGTTCGGTATCTTCTTGCGCGCTGCGACCGACTGCGCCGGGTCGATTTCGGCGACGATCACCGCCGGCTCGTCATGCGCTGCTTCGGCGATGATGCGGCCCCAGGGATCGACGATCAGCGAATGGCCATAGGTTTCGCGACCGTCTTCGTGCACTCCGCCTTGCGCGGCGGCGACGACATAGGCGCCGTTCTCGATGGCGCGCGCCCTGAGCAGCACATGCCAATGCGCTTCGCCGGTCTGGCGGGTGAAGGCGGCGGGCACCGCAAGCAGATCGGCGCCGGCCAGCGCCTCGGCGCGGAACAGCTGCGGGAAGCGCAGATCGTAGCAGACGGCAAAGCCCAGCTTCGCGCCATCGATTTCGGTGACGACAGCCTCCGTGCCCGGCTCATAAGCGGCGGATTCGCGCCAGCTCTCGCCATTGTCGAGATCGACGTCGAACATGTGGATCTTGTCATAGGTGGCAATCGTGGCGCCGTCAGGCCCGAACAGAAGTGCGCGGTTGGCGAGCTTGCCGTCGGCGCGCAGAATGGCGGTCGAGCCGATATGCAGGAAGATGCCGAGTTCGTTGGCCAGCTTCCGCGACGTCGAGACGATGATGTCTTTGTCTTCGGAGGTGAACGAAGCGGCCCGGGCTTGGCTGTCGCGGATCAGCGCGCCGGTCATTTCCGGGGTCTGGATGTAGCTCGCGCCCAGGCCTGCCGCCTCGCGCACCAGCCGTTCCAGATCGACCGCATTGCGCTCCGGGCTGGTTCCCGAACGCATCTGGATCGCCGCCGCCTTGAAACCAGTCATCGTCATGTCCTTACCTGGCCGAGCCGTTGGCGAGCAATCTGTCCAGCCGTCCTTCCGCCTCCAATTCGTGGAGATCGTCGGAGCCGCCGACATGCGTGTCGCCGATGAATATCTGCGGAAAGGTGGAACGGCCGTGAGCCCGGGAGATCATCTCCTGGCGCAGCTCCGGCGAGAAGGAGGCGTCGTGCTCGGTGTAGGCGACACCCTTCCTGTCGAGCAGCCGCTTGGCCGCAGTGCAATAGCCGCACATCATCCGCGTGTAGATCGTCACATCGCCCATCGGTCAGCAACCCTGCCTCGTTCCGCTGTCATATAGGCTATATAGGCGCCGATTCGTCGGCCCGAAAGTCCCCCGGCAGCACGCGCGCGAAGGTCAGTACGTCGACTGCGCCGGCACCGCCCTTTTTTAACGCCCTGGCGACCGCACGGACCGTGGCGCCGGTGGTGTAGACATCGTCGATCAACAGCACCCGGCGGCCGGCGATTTCGATCTCCGCTTCATCAGGCACTGTGAATGCGGCGCGCACATTTTCCTCGCGTTCCCGCCGCTCCAGCCCGACCTGCTGGCGCGTGAGTTTGACGCGCTTGATGGCTGATGGCGCGAAGGGCCGATCGCCGAGCTGCGCCACCGCCCGCGCCAGTTCCGCCGACTGGTTGAACTGCCGCCTGAAGAAGCGCCGCCAGTGCAGCGGCACCGGCACGACCACGTCGGCCTCGGCGATGAGCTCGGCACCGGCGCGAAGCATCCAGCGCGCCATCCACGGCGCCAGATCGGTGCGGTCCTGATATTTCAGCCCTTGCACCATCTGGCGGGCAACGCCGGAATAGGCAACCGCCGCCCGCGCGCGCTCGAATGGCGGCGGGTCGGCTATCGCCTCCGCCGACAGGAACCCCTCACCCATATTGTGGGTGAACGGCGTGCCCATCACCGGGCACCATGGCCGTTCCAGCAGCCTGAGTTTCGGCCAGCAGGCGCCGCACAACACGCCGGGTTGCGAGACATGGCGGCGGCAGCCGGCGCAGACCGGCGGGAACAACAGCCGCGCCGGCCAGCCCAATGCCTTGCGGGCAATGCTCTTGATCGCAATACGCTTGATCTCTGGCATGGGATCGGCCACGTGGTTGGTCCTCCGCATCACTATATCAGAGAGCGAAGCACAAGGACCTGCCCATTGCAGCCCGTAATCGACACCTCGCTCTGGCTGGCGCGCAAGCGCCGGGCACTGGCCCGCCCTATCGCCGGGGCGGATTTCCTCATGCGACGGGCGGCCGAGGATCTTGCCGACCGGCTCGGCGCCGTCGAACGCAAGTTCGGCAAGGCGACCTCATTGTTTTGCCAGACGCCGGCAGCAGCAGAGGTGCTCGCAGAAAGCGGCAAGGTAGCGGAAAACGTATGCGTCGAGGCCGACGCCGCTTTCCTCGACGGCCGGCCAGGAGTGGTGGCGCCGTTGGAAACCGTGCCATTCGAGCCGGAAAGCCTCGATCTCGCTGTCTCGCTGCTGTCGCTGCAGGCGATGAACGACATTCCCGGCATGCTGGTGCAGATCCGCCGGGCGCTAAAGCCGGACGGGCTTTTCCTCGGCGCCTTCGCCGGCATAGGCACGCTCTCCGAACTGCGCGAAAGCCTGCTTGCCGCCGAGACCGAGCTCTACGGCGGCGCCAGCCCGCGTGTGATCCCGTTCACCGATGTCCGCGACGCCGGCGTGCTGCTGCAGCGCGCCGGCTTGGCGCTGCCGGTTGCCGACGTCGAGACGATTACGGTGCGCTACGATTCCCTCTTTGGCCTGGTCGCCGACCTGCGCGCAATGGGCGAGACCAGCGCGCTTGTCGACCGCAGCAGACGGCCGGGCACCCGAGCGCTGTTCGCGCGCGCCGCCGAAATCTATGCGGAGCGGTTTTCGGACGCCGATGGCCGCGTCAGGGCGAGTTTCTCCGTGGTCTGGATGTCAGGCTGGGCGCCCGATGCCTCTCAGCAAAAACCGCTGAAGCCGGGCTCCGCAAAAATATCGCTGAAGACGATCCTGGAAAACCCCGGCGGCCCCTGAGCATATCCCTGCGCAAAAGCTAGGCGTAGCCCTGCGCAACAGCCGAGCGAATCACTGCGCAAATGCGTTGGCAAGCCTGCTGCTGTTGTCGCTGAACAGCCACTCGATCGCACCGGCAGCCTGGCCGATGCCTGTGACAATGGCAAGCGACAGCACGGCCACGATCAAACCATATTCGATAGCCGTCGCACCCCTCTCGTCTTCTAAAAATCGTTGCAGCAAGATTTTCATGGGCGCCCATCCCTCTTGCCGGAACCTAGCGCCGACCCGTTAAGAAAGGTTAACGTGACAGGCTTAACGCGCGGTGAAACAGCTGCATTCCAATGCATGTCGCGCAAAAGTGTGCAGCGGTTTTGCGATAGCGACATGCATCGAAACAAGAACATAAAGCGCGTCGCATGAGGCCGGTCGAACGCGACGCGCTTTCAGATATCTGTTGAGGACGTCAGCAGTCACCGCTGCTTCTGCCATCGGCCCGAATGACGCAAACCGAACTGGGCAGCGGCTGCAGCACGCTCTTGCGCAGCGTATAGCTGTCGCGCTGGCCGATCGAGCCGGTGCTCATTGTATCAAGCCCATCGCGGGCAAACTGCGATCGGGTCCGGCTGTCGAGGTAGGGTGTCGCGATCAAGGCCAGAGCCACCGCGGCCGAGCCGAACAAAAGGGCGATGCGCAATATTCCCATGCCAGCATTGGCGGCGCCAGGAAGGCGATCGGGCCAAGGCAAGTCCCAGTCCTTGTCGAAGCTCATGCAAATCGCTCCCCAGCGGTGGAATCGGCGTAACCGCTTTGCGTCAATTTTTCACGGCCAGATAAATCTTTCATTAACGCTGCTGATATCGCTTCGCGGAGCTGCCCGGTTTACGGGAGATCGGCCGTTACAGCAGATCGATGAGGAACTGGATCAGCGGGGCATCGGCCGGCGGCATTGGAAAATCGCGCATCTGGCGCGGCCGCGCCCATTTCAGCACCTGACCTTCCCTGGGCTGGGCAATGCCGCGGAATCGACGGCAGACGAACAGCGGCATCAGCAGGTGAAAATCTTCATAGGAATGGCTGGCGAAGGTGAGTGGTGCCAGGCAAGGGATATCGGTCTCGATGCCGATCTCCTCATACAGTTCGCGGATCAGGCATTGTTCCGGCGTTTCGCCGGGCTCGACCTTGCCGCCCGGAAACTCCCATAGGCCGGCGAGTTGCTTGCCTTCGGGCCGCTGCGCCAAAAGCACGCGCCCGTCGGCATCGACTAGCGCGCAGGCCGCAACCAGGAGCAGGCGCTTGCCGACCGTGTCTGAGCCGCTCATGCGCCTTGTGGCCGGCGATAGTGATAGCGATAGACTTCGTCGAATCCGAGCGAACGGTAAAGCGCCAGCGCCGGCGCGTTGTCCGCCTCGACTTGCAGCCAGGCTTCCCGCGCCCCGCGCAGTCGCGCCCATTTCAGCGCCGATCGGATGAGGTGGCGGCCATGGCCCTGGTTGCGCACCGATCTGTCGGTGGCGATCTCGAACAGCCCGGCAAGGTCGCCGTCATGCACGCAGATCAACGTTGCCAGCGGCTCGCTGCCGTTCTCCAGCGCAAACAGCCCGGCCTCCGGCTGGATGGCGCCAATGATCTCCGACAGGCCGGGCCGCAGCGACACATCCGAGCCGCTCACCTTGAGCGCCGCGCCGATGAAACGGCTGATGTCCTTCAACGGAATCTGGTCCATGGCGTCGTCGAGCATAGCGTCCGCCAGCGCCAGCCGCATGACCAGCGACTCCGCGAATGTGCTCCAGCCCTCGCTGTCGAGGTACTTTGAGAGATCCGGCCCCGACAGCGGCGAGATGCGAAAGGTCAGCGGCCTGCCATAGGCGTCGAAGCGACGGCTGGCGCGGCCGATGCGCTCGGCAATGTGCTGAATGTCGCCCGGATCGAGCGGATTGACCGAATTCAGCCGCTTGGCCGGGTGGCCAGCCGTCAGCCGCACCACCCAGGTGCCATCATAATGGACGGCGGCCGCCGGCCAGGCGCGAAAGCCGGCCGCCTCGTAGCGGCGCACGATCGCCAACACGCTTGCCGGATGTCTGGAGGCCAATGTCATCAGCTCCGATAATCGCCATTGATGGCGACATATTCCTTGGTGAGATCGCAGGTCCACACCGTCGCCTTGCCGCGGCCGATGCCGATATCGGCGCGGATGCGGATCTCGTCGCGCTTCATATACGCCGAAGTCGCCGCTTCGGAATAGGCGGCGTCGCGCTCGCCCTGAAATGCCAGGCGGTTGTCGCCGAACCAGATCGACAGAAGGTCGCGGTCGGCCGGTTCGCCGGCCTTGCCGACGGCCATGACGACACGGCCCCAATTGGCGTCCTCGCCGGCGACTGCCGTCTTGACCAGCGGCGAATTGGCGATCGACAGCGCAATGCGCTTGGCCGAGCGGGCCGATTTGGCCCCGGTGACGGTGACCTCGACCTGCTTGCGGGCGCCCTCGCCGTCGCGCACCACCTGCAGCGCCAGCGATTTCAGCACCTTGCCGAGGGCACGGCGGAACGCGCCGAGGCGCGCATCCTTGGGGTCGGAAATTGCCGGCGCGCCACGCCTGGCGGCAGCACCTGTGGCGAACATCAGCAGCGTGTCGCTGGTCGAGGTGTCGCTGTCGACGGTGACCGCGTTGAAGGTCTTGGCCGTGCCGCGCGACAACAGATCCTGCAGCACCGGTGCTGCGATCGGCGCATCGGTGGCGATGAAGGAAAGCATCGTCGCCATGTCGGGCGCGATCATCCCCGCGCCCTTGGCGATGCCGTTGATGGTGACGTCGGCATTGCCGAGCTTGACCGTCGCGGTCGCCAGTTTGGGATAGGTGTCGGTGGTCATGATTGCCTTGGCGGCTTCGGTCCATAATTCCGGCTTGCCGTCCTTGATCAGCCCGGCCAGCAGGTGGCTGAACTTACCAGTATCGAGCGGTTCGCCGATGACGCCGGTCGAGGCCAGGAACACCTCGCCCGCTGTGCAGCCGGCCGCCTTAGCCGCCGTCTCGCCCGTGAGTGCCGTCGAGGCGCGGCCCTTCTGGCCGGTAAAGGCATTGGCATTGCCGGAATTGACGACCAGAACGCGCGCCTTGCCCGCCGTGAGGTTTTGCCGGCAGAAGTCGACCGGCGCCGACGGGCATTTCGACCTGGTAAACACGCCCGCGACGGTGGTTCCGGCGTCGAACACCATGGCCAGCAGGTCGGTGCGGTTCTTGTATTTTATGCCGGCCTCGGCGGTGGCGATGCGCACGCCCTCGATGGCCGGCATCTTGGCATATTTCTTCGGCGCGAGCGGCGAAACCTGTGCGGACATAGAAGACCCCGGGGCGGGAAAATCGCGAAAGGAACGCCGGTTTGCCCGATAGCGCGCGTCGGCGCAAGCCGTTTTCACAGCCGTTACGGGTGCCGGACGCCTGACACTGCCTCATGCCGCAAGCAGGGCTGTTGCAAATTTGTTGGCATCGCTGCGGCCGATAGCGCTATGATCCTGCCCTATGGGCAGGCTTGTGGTCTTGGCACTGGCGTTTCTGGGCTTTCTGCTGCTGCGCGCGGATGCGCAGACGGCGCGGCGCGTGGCGCTTGTGGTCGGCAACGGCAGCTACGCCGAAGCCGGCACGCTGGCCAATCCCGTCAACGATGCGCTCGACATTGCCGACAAGCTGCGCGCTATCGGTTTCGAGGTGATCGAAGGCAACGATCTCGGCAAGCGCGAGCTCGAACGCAAGATCGGCGAATTCTCCGATGCGCTGCAAGGCGCCGGTGCCGGGCTGTTCTACTATGCCGGCCATGGCCTGCAGGTCGACGGGCACAACTTCATCGTGCCGGTCGACGCCAGGCTGGACATGCCGGTCAAGCTGCAGCTCGAGGCGGTGCCGATCGACGAGGTCCTCGACATCATGGAGCAGCAGACCAAGGTCAGCCTGGTCTTCCTCGATGCCTGCCGCAACAACCCGTTTGCCCGAAGCCTCAGCCGCAGCGCCACGACGCGCTCGGCGACGGCTCTCGCCGGCCTCGCCCAGTTCGAGTCGACACGCGGCTCGTTCATCGCCTTCTCGACGGCGCCCGGCGCCGTCGCAATGGACGGGACGGAGCGCAACTCGCCCTTCGCCGCCGCACTTTTGCGGCATATGGCGGAACCCGGACAAAGCATCAACGACATGATGATCGCGGTGCGCCGCGATGTCGTTTCCGCAACGCGCGAGGCGCAGCGTCCCTGGGAGCAGGGATCGCTGCTCGAGCGTTTCGAATTCGTGCCGGGCGGAGACAGTGCCCAGCAACCGAAACCGGCCGTCACCCCGGCGCCCGCGTCTGAGGTCGCAGCGCTCGAACGCTCCGTCGGCGACAAGGGCGCCATCGAGCAGTTTCTGCGCCACGACTATCTGGCGCCTGATGCCAAGGCGATGCGCGAGACCGTCAAGCGGCTTTACGGTGCGTCGGCCACCATCTACGGCACGCGCTACGACAGCGAGGCCATCGTCAAGGTCAAGACCGACTGGTTCGCGCAATGGGCGTCGTGGTCGTTCGGTCTTGAGCCCGGCAGCCTTGAGGTGACGCCGCACGGCAAGGACCGCGCCGATGCGGTTTTCGCCATGACCTACGATTATCTGCCGAAGGACCACTCGGCGCAGCGGCTGACCGGCAAGGCACGGGTCATGCTGGAACTCGTGCTGGCCGACGGCGAGTGGCGCGTTGCGTCGGAAACGTCGCAGCCGCTGGAATGAACATCACCGGACCGCTGGGTTGATGAACCCGCGAAACGCCCGCTGCACGCCCGGAATCAGTCCCCAGATCATGATCGAGACCATCAGCGGCGCGATGACCAGTGTACGCTGCCAGATTTGCCACTCCTTGGTCAGCGGAAAAACCATGTACAAAATGGCAGTGATCACCGGGTAGACGCCGAGCAGCACCAGCAGGGCGAAGCGCAAGCGCGAAAAACGCGTGGCGACAGTCGAGGTCATTGCTGTTCTCCTTATCGTTACGGAACGTTCCGTTACATATGAACGGATCGTTTCGTTTCGTCAAGGGGCTGTGTATGATGGCTGCTGAGATCATCGGCAAGGAAGACGAGATGGGCGAAACCACCGATCCCGGGCGCAAGTCAGCCGGCGCACGGCGCAGCCCCGAAAGCGCCGATGCCATTCTCGACGCCGCCGAAGCGGTACTGGTCGAAGCCGGTTATTCCGGCTTCTCCATCGAGGCGGTGGCGCGGCGGGCGCGCGCCGGAAAACCGACGATCTATCGCTGGTGGCCAAGCAAGGCCGCTCTGCTGCTCGACGTCTACCAGCGGCAAAAGCGTGTCGACAATCCCGACACCGGGAACCTTGAGCAGGACCTCGTCGGCTTCCTGAAGAGCTTGTTTGCGCACTGGCGCGACACATCGTCGGGCAGCGTGTTCCGATCGCTGATTGCCGAGGCGCAGTCGGACGAAAAAGCGGCCGCCGCCCTTGCCGAATACGCAAGAGGGCGGCGCGTCCACACCGGCCAGATGGTCGAACGCGCCAAGGCAAGGGGAGAGGTGGCAGCCGACGTCGATGCCACTGTCGTCGCCGACCTGATCGCCTCGTACGCCTGGACGCATCTTCTGACGAACCGCCTCGACGAGGACGAAGCGACGCTGCACAGGGCGGTCAGCTATGTCTTGAAAGGCATCGTCGCTGACGATGCCGGCGATGCCACGGCGGTCCGGCGGCGGCGTCGACGCATCATCGTTCGCCCTACCAAATAGAAGCGACAGGGCGGCAGCGCGCCCTGTCGTAGCTCAATCTGGCCTATTTCGCGCTTTCCAGTGCGTCGACCGTCTTCTTCAGGTTGGCATCGGGGATGTCGACCTTGGCGTTGGCGCGCAGCGACTTGACCAGCGCGAAATACTTGTCGCGGATGACCGCCTGGCGGGCCTGGTCCTTGACCTCGTCGAAGGCCGGCGGCTGCTTGGTGCGCTTGTCCTCGACCTTGATGACGTGCCAGCCGAACTGCGACTGTACCGGCTGCTCGGTGTATTTGCCGACCGCCAGCGCAAACGCCGCCTTGTCGAATTCCGGCACCATCTGGCCAGGCCCGAACCAGCCGAGATCGCCGCCGCTGGTCTTGCCGCTCGGATCGCTGGTGTGCTCGTTGGCAAGCTTCTGGAAATCGGCACCGCCGTCGAGCTGCTTGATGATGGCGTCTGCCTCTTCCTTCGTCTTCACGAGGATGTGACGGGCGTGCACCTCGTTGGTGGGCGGCGTGTTGGCGATTTCCTGGTCGTAGCGGGCGCGGACCTCGGCATCGGTAACTTTGTTGACGACGCCCTTCTCGACCATTTCGCCATGCAGCGCGCGCTGCTGCAGGAATGCCATGCGGCGCTGGAAGTCGGGATCCTTGTCGAGGCCGGTGGTCACCGCCTGAGCCGCCATGACGCGGATTTCGATCGCCGCCGACAGCGCCGCGGCGCGGCGCTGCTCGGGCGGAAGCTGAGCGAACTGCTGCGACAGCTCGCCCTCGGCAAGCCCAAGGTCTGCCTCGGTCAGCGTCTGGCCATTGATGGTGGCGACCACGGCGTTCGGGTCGACCGGCTTGGCCGCCGGGGCGGGTGCCGCCGGCTGGGCAGGGGCGGCTTCCTGCGCCATCAACGGCGACAGCGAGAGGGCCGACAGCCCGAATGCCAGACCAAGGCTGGCGAGCGACGCGCGGCGGAACAATACAGACATTACGATTATCTCCAAAGCGGGGTAGCTAGAGCGGAATGGCTTCCAGACCAGCAGGATTGTGGCGGAATTTGGCGCGGTCGACAGGGCGAGCGCGGCGTTGACATCGAATGAGCCCCCTCTTATCTGTCCAACGACTTTGCGTCCAGAACCGTTTTCCGGGCGCTTTTTGCGTTTGTCCGCGTTCACGCGGATTTGATGGGGCCGGCCGGCGCCCGTCGCAATGACTTGGAATGCTATCGAAAGGGCCATTGGATGGTCAGTCTCGGCGGTCTCGCCCGTAAGGTTTTCGGCTCCTCCAACGATCGTCGGGTCAAATCGACCCGGCCGCGCGTCGAGGCGATCAATGCCATGGAAAACGAGATGCGGGCGCTTTCCGACGCCGAGCTTCAGGCCCGCACCGACAAATTCCGCCAAGACATCGCCAATGGCGCCAGCCTCGACGACCTCCTCGTGCCGGCCTTCGCTACCGTACGTGAGGCCGCCCGCCGCGTGCTCGGCATGCGGCCGTTCGACGTGCAGCTGATCGGCGGCATGGTGCTGCACAATGGCGGCATTGCCGAGATGCGCACTGGCGAAGGCAAGACGCTGGTGGCGACGCTGCCGGTCTACCTCAACGCGCTCGCCGGCAATGGCGTCCATGTCGTCACCGTCAACGATTACCTGGCCACGCGCGACTCCGAATGGATGGGCCGCGTCTACAAATTCCTCGGCCTCAAGGTCGGCGTCATCGTCCACGGCCTGTCCGACGAGGAGCGCCGCGTCGCCTACGCCGCCGACGTCACCTACGCCACAAACAACGAGCTCGGCTTCGACTATCTGCGCGACAACATGAAATACGAGCGCGCCCAGATGGTGCAGCGTGGTCACAGCTACGCCATCGTCGACGAAGTCGATTCCATCCTGGTCGACGAAGCCCGCACGCCGCTGATCATTTCCGGTCCGCTCGAGGACCGTTCGGAAATGTACAACACCATCGACACCTTCATCATCCAGCTGCAGCCGCAGGACTACGAGATCGACGAGAAGCAGAAGACCTCGATCTTCACCGAGGAAGGCACCGAGAAGCTGGAGAACATGCTGCGCGATGCCGGCCTGCTCAAGGGCGAGTCGCTCTACGACGTCGAGAACGTCGCCATCGTCCACCACGTCAACAACGCGCTGAAGGCGCACCGGCTGTTCCAGAGGGACAAGGACTATATTGTCCGCAACGGCGAGATCGTCATCATCGACGAGTTCACCGGCCGCATGATGCCCGGCCGCCGCTATTCGGAAGGCCTGCACCAGGCGCTCGAGGCCAAGGAGCATGTGGCGATCCAGCCGGAGAACCAGACGCTCGCCTCGGTCACCTTCCAGAACTATTTCCGCCTCTACAAGAAGCTCGCCGGCATGACCGGCACGGCGCTGACCGAGGCCGAGGAATTCGCCAACATCTACAATCTCGACGTCACCGAGATCCCGACCAACCTGCCGGTCATCCGCATTGACGAGGACGACGAGGTCTACCGGACGGTCGAGGAGAAATACAAGGCGATCGTCAAGGAGATCAAGGAAGCCCGCTCCAAGGGCCAGCCGACGCTGGTCGGCACGACTTCCATCGAGAAGTCCGAGCAACTGGCCGAACGCCTGCGCAAGGAAGGTTTCAAGGATTTCGAGGTGCTGAACGCCCGCCACCACGAGCGCGAAGCGGCGATCGTCGCCCAGGCGGGCAAGCCCGGCGCCATCACCATCGCCACCAACATGGCCGGCCGCGGCACCGACATCCAGCTCGGCGGCAATGCCGACATGCGCATTGCCGAGGAGCTTGGCGACATGCCGGCCGGCCCCGAGCGCGAGGCCAGGGAAAAGGAAATCCGCGACGACATCGCCCGGCTGAAGGAAAAGGCACTCGCCGCCGGCGGTCTTTATGTGCTCGCCACCGAACGCCATGAATCGCGCCGCATCGACAACCAGTTGCGCGGCCGCTCGGGCCGCCAGGGCGATCCCGGCCGCTCGAAATTCTTCCTGTCGCTGCAGGACGACCTGATGCGCATCTTCGGCTCCGAGCGCATGGACGGCATGCTGCAGAAACTCGGCCTCAAGGAAGACGAGGCAATCATCCATCCGTGGATCAACAAGGCGCTGGAAAAGGCGCAGAAGAAGGTCGAGGCGCGCAACTTCGACATCCGCAAGAACCTGTTGAAATATGACGACGTCTCGAACGACCAGCGCAAGGTGGTGTTCGAGCAGCGCATCGAGCTGATGGACGGCGAAGGCTTGTCCGAGACCATCACCGAGATGCGCGAAGGCGTCATCGAGGAGATCGTCGCCAAGAACATTCCCGAAAACGCCTATGCCGAGCAGTGGAACGTCGCCGGGCTCAAGGCCGAGATCGCCGAATTCCTCAACCTCGATTTGCCGGTCGAGGAATGGGTCAAGGAAGAAGGCATTGCCGAGGACGACATCCGCGAGCGCATCAGCCAGGCCGCCGACGCCGCCGCGAAAGAGCGCGCCGAGCGCTTCGGCCCCGACGTGATGAGCTATGTCGAGCGCTCCGTGGTGCTGCAGACGCTCGACCATCTGTGGCGCGAGCACATCGTCAATCTCGACCATCTGCGCTCCGTCGTCGGCTTCCGTGGCTATGCCCAGCGCGATCCGTTGCAGGAGTACAAGGGCGAGGCGTTCGAGCTGTTCCAGGCGATGCTCGGCAATCTGCGCCAGGCCGTCACGGCGCAGCTGATGCGCGTCGAGTTGGTCCGCCAGGCGGCGGACGCGCCGCCGCCCGAAGCCCCCGACATGTTCGGCAGCCATATCGACGGCAGCACCGGCGAGGACGATTTCGACGGCGGCGAGACGGCCGTGCTGGTCCGCCAGGAGACCAACGCCATCGTCGCCCCCGAAGACCGCGACCCGAAGAACCCGGCAACCTGGGGCAAGGTCGGCCGCAACGAGGCCTGCCCGTGCGGGTCGGGCAAGAAGTACAAACATTGTCATGGGGCGTTTGCGTAAGATGCGCCTTCCCTTCTCCCCGTCATACGGGGAGAAGGTGCCCTAAGGGCGGGCGGCGCCGGCCTTGGCGACTAGCCAATCTCCCCACCTGAGGGGGGGTGAGAAGCGGTCCGCGCAGCGGACGAAAAGCCAATTGCTTGGCTTTTCGAGCTTCGAACGCCGGCAGGCCAGAGCGGGGCGCGCTGTCCCGCCGACACCAAAATACGCATTTCGAATTTTCTGTATCTCGACCGGCGGTGGTGTTTGAGTTTGAAATCTAATAGCCGGGTGACGCACGCGCTGATGTCCGCGCTTCATGAAGATCGGAACCTGCTAAAGTGGGTAAAGACACTACTTTGATTCAATAACCCCGTTCGAGGTCGATCTTGTTGGACAGAGGCTCTCCTCTGGCGACTTGACCGCAGAGATCGGCGGCCTGGTCGATTCCAGAATCCACCCAGAAGCTCGCGACATGAGGTGTGACGGTCACCTTGGGATGAGTCCACAACGGCGATGAAGCCTCCAGCGGTTCACGCTCAAACACGTCAAGACAAGCACCAGAAAGCTGACCTTCGTCGAGAGCGCGGATCAGGTCGGCTTCGTTGACATGCGCGCCCCTGCCGACATTCACAAGGTAGGCACCTCGCTTCATTTTTCCAAAGGCACTCAAGTTCAGTATCCCACGAGTCTCACCAGTCAGGGGAAGTGAACAGATAACGTAGTCCCGACTTGTGAGTGCGCCCGCAAGCTGGGCACGGCCAAAGTAACTGTGTATGCCAGGAAGCGTCTTTTGATGACGAGACCAGACTGCTGTGTCGTAGCCAAAGTCCGCAAACAGCTTTGCGGCCCAGCCACCGATCCGGCCCGCACCAAGCACAACTATTCTTGTCTCGGAGATCTTCCGCGGCGCGATCGGATTCCACAACTTGCGGGCTTGTAGACTCATGTAATCCGCAACATGCCGTTGCTGGCAGAGAACGCGAAGGACGATGTACTGCACCACTTCCGAAGCCTGCTCACGCGTTGCGAGCCTGATGAGCGGAACACTCTTGGGAAAGCTCTGAAGATCAATACCCTCGACACCGGCTCCCAAATAGACGACGGCGCTTAGCCCCGTCATGGCATCAAAAAAGCCAGGCGGCAGGTCTTTGCCGTCGTCAATCACGTCGTCGGCTTCCTCGCCAGTGGCAATGCGCATGACGCGAACGGCATTGCCGATAATGTCGGCGGGGCGCTTCTGGCCTTTAGGTCCGGTCGGCATTCCTAGTTCTCCGCATGGCTAAAGACGACAGCGCCGTTGTCCTTACGAACTTCAACGGACACGATTCCATCATCACCCTTTCGGGTTTGGAACATGGAGGTTGCATGATCTTTCGCGGTCTTCTCCTCGTCGAAGATCACCTTGTCGACGATGCCCTGCCTTCCATACCAGATGACAGTGTAGACCATTGTTGCTGCCATGCGTTCCGCTAAGCATATAGGCGTTTTCGCATATGGGGCAAACGAGATAGGCGTTTCCGCGTATTTCAAACTGAGACACTACCGAGCAGGGTGAAGGGTTGCGCGAATGATGAATATGAAGCAGCGCACCCGCCCCTCATCCGCCTGCCGGCACCGTCTCCCCGTATAGAGACCGGGCGAAAGGCTCCCCCCACCCAACCGTTTCTTAATGTGTTTTCGTTAGACGCATAGCCAGAAAAGAGGCGGAAAACGGAGTGTGATCGGGGTGCGCTTTTCCGCGGCGACGACAGCCGGGCGGTTCTTGCCGCAGCGCCTTGCGCTGCGCATCAGGCCGCTGCTTGGCCTGATCGATGCCGTGCTGTTCACCGCAGGCGAGCGCGGCGAGGCCGGCCGCATGTCGCTGATCGCCTTTTCGGTCCGCATCGTCAGCGCCGTCATCGCCTTCGTCAGCCAGGTCCTGATGGCGCGCTGGATGGGCTCGTTCGAATACGGCATTTTCGTCCTCGTCTGGGTAACGATGGTCATCGTCGGCAACCTCGCCTGCCTTGGCTTCCACACCTCGGTCATCCGCTTCATTCCCGAATATCGCGAGCGCGGCATGCTGGCCGAATTGCGCGGCATCGTGCAGGCCAGCCGGCTGTTCGTGCTGGTTGCCTCCACGGCGATCGCCGGGCTCGGCGCGCTCGGCGTCTGGCTGCTGTCGCCCTTTATCGAAGACTATTATGTCGTGCCGTTCATCCTCGGCATCATCTGCCTGCCGATGATCGCCATGTCCGATCTTCTGCAAGGGCTGGCGCGCGCCAATTCCTGGGCGCTGTTTGCGCTGTCGCCGACCTTTCTGGTGCGGCCGCTGCTGATCCTGGCGTTCATCGCGCTGATGCTGCTGGTCGGCTACGCGCCGGATGCCAAAACGGCGATCTTCGCCGCGATCGCCGCCACCTATGCCACCACGCTCGGTCAGCTCATCGGCGTCACTTCACGCATGGACAGAAGGATCCCGGCCGGGCCGATGAAGCTGCATTTCGGCCAGTGGTTCATCGTCTCGCTGCCGATCTTCCTGGTCGAGAGCTTCTTCTTCCTGCTCACCAATGCCGACGTGCTGATGGTCGGCGCCTATCTCGATCCCAACGACGTCGCCGTCTATTTCGCCACTGTCAAGACGCTGGCGCTGGTGCATTTCGTCTATTTCGCGGTCAAGGCCGGTGTCGCCCAGCGCTATGCGCAGTTCACTCATGGCGAGCCGCAAAAGCTCGCCGCCTTTGCCCGCGAGACGGTGTCGTGGACGTTCTGGCCGTCGCTGGCGATGGCGCTGCTGGTGCTGACGCTGGGCGAGCCGATGCTGACCCTGTTCGGCCCGGAATTTGCCGCCGGCTATCCGCTGCTGTTCCTTTTGGTGTTCGGCGTCGTCGCTCGGGCCGCCGTCGGCCCTTGCGAAAGCCTGCTCACCATGAGCGGCAACCAGAATATCTGCGCCGCCGTCTACGCCATGACCCTGGCCTTCAACATCGCCCTCAACGTCGTGCTGATCCCGCTCTTCGGCCTGTGGGGCGCGGCGATGGCCACCGCCTTCGCCATGATCTTCGAGGCCGGCGCGCTGTCCTTCACGGTCTGGCGCAAGCTCGGCATCGTCATGGTGATTTTCGTGCCCGCCAAAGGAGCCGCCTGATGGCTGCCGTCCCCTTGCTCGAGGAAACCAGCGGCGGCCCGGCCGGTGCCATGGTGTCCGGCCTTGCCGGGCTTGCCCGCGAAGCTGATCCCGCCCATATCGAGATCCTCGCCAACAACCGGCCCGAGCGCAAGCTTGCCATCTATCCGGCCTCCGCCGGCTTCGACCTGGTCGAGGAGCTCGACTATCTCTGCACCCGCACGATCGAGCCGAACGTCTTCTTCAATCCGCGCTTCCTGGCTCCGGCCATGCCCAGGCTCGAGGACCGCGAGGTGCGGCTGGCGGTCATCCGCGACGGCGACCAGTATCGCAACCGGCTGCGCCTGCTGGTGCCGTTTTCGGTCGAGCGGCCGATGGTGCCGCTCGGGGTTCCCGTCATGCGCACCTGGTCGAGCCCGTTCGGCCCGATCGGCACGCCGCTGGTCGACCGCGACGATCCGATCGGCGTCATCGAGGATTTCTTCTCGATGCTGTCCAGGCCGCATCTCAAGCTGCCGAAGGTCTTCGTGCTGCCCGACATAAGGCTGGATGGTCCGGTGGCGAGCCTGCTCGCCAGCGTCGCCGAGACGCGCGGCCTGACGCTGGTCACCACCGGCAAGGCCGACCGCCCGGTGCTCGAAAGCGAGCTCGACGGCGAGGCGTATCTGAAGGCTTCGCTGCGCGCGCACCATTATCGCGAGTTTCGCCGCCTGAAGCGCCGCCTCGCCGACCTCGGCCGGCTGGAGCATGTCGTGGCGCGCGGGCCCGACGAGATCCGCCACGCCATCGAAAATTTCCTGACATTGGAGGCCGCCGGCTGGAAAGGCCGCGAGCGCACCGCCATGGCCATCGACCGCTACCGCGCCGCCTTCGCCCGCGAGGCGGTGCACCGGCTGGCCGAGCAGGATCTTTGCCGCATCCATTCGCTGACGCTCGACGGCCGCACCATCGCCTGCCTGGTCGTCTTCGTCGAGGCCGGCGTCGCCTATACCTGGAAGACCGCCTATGACGAGACGCTCGCCGCCTATTCGCCGGGCACGCTGCTGATGATCGAGGTGACCAGGCAGCATCTCGACGACCCCAACATCATGATGACCGATTCCTGCGCGGTGCCCGACCACCCCGTGATGAGCCGGCTGTGGAGCGAACGCAAGCCGATGGGCACGCTGGTGATCGGGCTGACGCCGGACGCCGACCGCCCCGCCCGCCAGGCGGCCTCGCAGCTTCACCTCTACCGCGAGACCCGCAACATGGCGCGCCTGCTGCGCAACCGGATGAGAAGCCTGCTGCGGCGACGGTAGCGCATCGGGTCCAAAGGGGGACCCGGCCCAGCCGACCGTCTCCGCACCATCGACCTGCTCGGGCCTAGGTCGTCAGGGTTAATTCTCCCGATCAGCGGAAAGGATTAGCATCGACGCAGTCCCAACAGGGATGAGGCGATCAATTACGGCCGCGCGTCCAGCATCACTGCCGCCTCGGTCCTGCACGGCCAGAAGAAAAATCTGGGAGGAATGCATGACGAAAACAACTCACCTCAGGCGTCTCGGTATCCTCACATTGGCAGGTCTCGTCGGCGCGTGTCTGAACGCCGCCGCTCCTCGGGCCGCCGAACCCGACAAGGCCGAGATCGATGCCCTGCGTAAATCGCTGTCCAGGTATGAAGACTACAAGGTTGCCATTCGCGAGCTTTATCTGTCGACGGTTGGATGCGTCTTCTACAGCGGCGAAAAGGTAGAGGGAGCGATGGACTACCCGAAGGGCGCGATGGGCATCCATTTCGTCAACGTCACGACTGTCGGCCCGACCGCGGATCCGACGCGCCCCAATGTGCTGATCTATGAGCCGGTCGGCGGCGAATTGCGCCTGGTCGGTGTGGAATGGCTCGTGCCCTTGACGCCGGACACCAAGGAGCCGCCGAAGCTCTTCGGCCAGACATTCATGGGGCCTATGGAGGGGCATTATCCGCTCATCCCGAAGGAGTTCCACCACTACGACCTTCACGCCTGGCTGTTCAAGGAGAACCCACTCGGAATGTTCAGCCCGACGAACCCGGACGTGAAATGCGACAATTATGCGTTTCCGATGCCGGAGCAGCCGACCAAGATGGTGCCGGGGCCGATGTGATAGCGGCTCGGGCTGCGATCCGCAGCTTGCCAGGAAGGGCTGCCGGATCTCAGACGTTATCCCAGAGGACGCTCCTGGGATAACGCCCAAGTAACCTCTCGAGGTTTCCCGGAAGAAAATGGTGCCCTCAGCCCGGATCGAACCGGCGACGCATCGGCAGCCTAGGGCAATTTCGCCATAGCGCATTCGCTGCGGGGCCGTTGGGCTCGCAGCGCGGTCGCCTATGACTTTGCGGGCATGGCTTGGACGAAAGCCGCCATCTGGCGTTCGAGCGCCTTGAACGCGCTGCCGCGCCAGCTCTCGGCCATGGACGCCGATTTTGGATCGGGGAAAATTTCCTCCTCCCCTCGCGCCATGCCGTCCAGGATACCTTTCGCGACGCTCTCCGCGGAGCTCTTCGGTATGTCGGCGTCTCTGCTCATGTCGGTGTCTATGGGACCAGACAGGACCGCATGAACGCTCACGCCACGAGCGCCGGCGAGAGCACGTAGCGATTGCGTCATGGAGAACGCGGCGGCCTTCGACAGCGAGTAGGACGGAATAATCGGGAAGGGAACGAGGGCCGCTTCCGACAGGATGTTGACCACGGCGCCGCGCGAACGCGTGAGCAGCGGCAGCAATGCGTGGGTTACGCCGTGCACGCCGAGCAGGTTGACGGCGAGGTGTCGCTCGAGCGCAGCACGATCGCCGAGGTCGTCGTAGAGCCCGATGCCAGCATTGTTGATGAGGATATCGAGGGACCCGATCCGCTCGACAGCCGCCCCAATCTGCGCCGTATCGGTCACGTCCAGGATCAGCGGCGTGATACGCTGATCCGCGTGGGCGAGCGGTTTGCGCGCGCCAGCATAGACGCGCTTGGCACCCCGCCTCAATATTTCCTCGACCAGCGCCTTGCCGAGGCCGCGGTTGGCCCCGGTTACCAGAACGGCCTTGTCTGTGACTTCCATCGATTTTGGCACGGCGATCTCTCCTCCTACTTGCATGAATGCAAGCCATTCGTTCTTGCATCATGCAAGTAGGTTATAGGTTTCTGTTCCATGCTTGGATGCCGTCCCCCTTTGCGTTGCTCCAGGGCAGCCGGCACCGGCACCGTCGCCGGGCGAACCCTTGCAATCAGGACCCGACTTCCAATGTCGTGTAGGAGATCGGCGATGGGCGCTCCAGGAAGGCGCCGGTTATGGCCGAGACGAAATTCTTCGCGTCCGCCGAGCGTAGAAAAGCGTCGCGCTCCTGCTTCGATATCCAGCGCTCGACGCAGATCGTAACATGGGGCTCCGCCTCCGAGCGAAAGACGCTGTAGTCGATGCATCCGCTTTGCCTGCGGGCCGCCCCTGCTACGTCCCGCAGGGCATTCCGCACCTTGCTCTCGATGCCGGGCTTCGCCGCTGCCGTCGTCATGACGATCATCTCGGCGCCATCGCTCGCTGTCTTGCGCTCGAGGCCGATGTTCTCGTTTTGCGGCACGACCGTTGGATTGGCGTTCTCTTCGCCCTTGTTGGGCTGCCCCTTGCCCGTCGAAATCAGGTCGCGAAGACTCGCGACATAGAAGCGCCAGGAGTCATGGCAGACGTCGTAGCATTCTTCACTCGGCTTCAGCCCGACATGGGTGAAGCGCAGCTCGGTACCCTTGTCGGTCGGCGCGATCTCGAAGACCACGTCCGTGCCGGTCCACTCGGTCGCATCCTTGACGAAGTTGAAGTAGTTCTGGACGACGTGCCAGACGACCTTCTTGCCGGGCACAAGCTCCGTAACCTTGAAGGTACCGCGGTGGATATCCTTGAAGTGATAGTAGAATATCGCACCGAGCTTGTTGGTATCGCCGTCGATGTCTTCGGACCACCAGGCGCGCGGATTGACAACCGCCGCAAAAACCTCTTCCGGGCTTTGCTCAACGACAAATGACGTCGTGTAATCTTCATCCTTTTTCATGACATTTCTCCTGTCTGGATCCGACGGTTGATGGGCACCCAAGTCTCGGGCGATGAAGTGAGCGACGCTCTCTCGAGCTCCATCGCTTGCATCATGCAAGCACAATGCATACTTGCATGATGCAAGTCAACAGGGTATGTTCACGCCATGCTTGGTCGTCTTTATGAAAAACAGAACTGCTCGGCCTCACGCGCCCTGGAGCTGGTCGGCGAGCGCTGGAGCCTGTTGATCCTGCGCGACGCGATGTTCGGCGGCTACACGCGCTTTTCGCAATTCCAGAAGAGCCTGGGGATTGCCACCAACATCCTGGCCAAGCGCCTCGAGGATTTCGTCGAGGCCGGCCTGATGGACCGTCGTCCGGGTGCCGCCGGCGAGCAGGCCGAATACGTCCTGACCCGAAAGGGGCTGGAATTCAAAACGGTCATCATCGCGCTGACCGAGTGGGGCGACAAATGGGTGCGGCCCGGGCCCATCTTCTACTGCGACCAATCCGACGGCAGGCCCGTCGAGGTGCAATTGCGCCGCGCCGACAATGGCAAGCGGGCCGATTTCGCCGACGTCGTGGCGGCCCTCCGCTAGGCACGGCGGCGGGTCCGGCCCGCAGCACGATCCAAGACGAAGCTGTTTCGAATTGTGCCATAAATGTTACCGCATAGCTCACCTCTCCAGGTTGCATCTGTGGCTCGGGTCTGGTGGATAGTCCGCGGGAGGAAACATGTCCGTCGGACAGCGATCGACTTTGCGGCAGCGTCTTTTTGCGTTTCTCGTCGCCGGCCTTGGTGGCCTCGCGGCGGCCGCCGCGTCATTCGCAATGACGGTGTATGAAGCATCCAACTCGCGGCCAACTCCAACGGTCGCAGCCGGCGAGCCCATCGACACCGGGCGCTGGGTTATTACGTTTCGCGGTGCCCGAACCGGCTCGGTTCCGCCGACGGGAACCGAGCCGTCCCAGCCGAAGACCTTTTTGATGGTCGAATTCGACCTCGACAACCGCTCGGCGGCGACCAGCAACGCCTTCGCGTCCATGTTTGACATCGACCCGCCGATCACGGACGTGCAGGCGCCGGCCTTCTATCTTGCACGCGACAAATGGATCGCAAGCGGCGTCCATCCCGGCATACCGGAACACATGATCGCCGCCTGGGAGTGGCCGAAGGCGCAGCCGCTGCCGCAGGATCTGCGTCTCGTGGTGGGCAGCCAGATCTACAAGCGGCGTGACAATCTCTACGGCGGCTCGGGCTGGTTCGATCGCGATCCGGTCGCGATCGTGGCATTGCCGGTAAAGACCGAAATGGTCGTCGGGCCGGGGCAATGAGAACAGGTCTCAAGGAAACCGGCGCGATCATCTTCGCGGCGGCGATCCTCTACGCAATGCAGCGGACTACCCCGCTCTACAGCAACATCACCTCGCCCGTCTCGATTGCTGGCGAGCAGGGTAAGCGCACCGACGCACGCGCCTTCGCGCTGGCCGTCGGCGACGTGCATCTCGCGCGTACCGTAAGGATCGAGCGCTTTGGCCAGACCCGGACCTACACCACTTCCGGGGTCTGGGTCCTGGTCGAGGCCGCCGCTGAAGCAAAACGCGAGAGCCTGACCCTGACCTCCGCCGAATGGCTCGGCCCGAGCAGGTTGCGCTATTCTCTCAGCCAGCGCATTTCCACCATGCCGGCAATGCTGCCGGCAGAGCGGCTGGAGCCGGGACTGCCAAAGCCCGTGCTCATGGCTTTCGAAGTCCCGGAAAACGAACTTGCGGGCGGAACCGTGCTGGTCGCGCCGTCGGCATTCACACCGCTGGGTGAAGAGGTCCGGGTGGCAATCACCGAACTTGCGCCGGGCGACATCCCTGGCGCCGTGACGATCCGCCGGAGCGATGGCCCGATGCTTTGGACGCTGGAGACCGAGTGATGGCGGAGGCCATTTCCCGTGCCGAGAGACGCCGCTACTGGCTGAGCCTTGCTGGGCTGGGCTTCGCCCTGCCGGTTGCAGTGCTGGTGCATTCCTGGGAAAGCCTGGAGGCATGGCGATCCGGTAGCGACCGCGACCCGATCGCGGTCGACAGGGGTGAGTCGCAGCGCTACGCCGGGGCCGAATGGCGGCTGACAACGCTGTCGCGCCTGCCCGGCGGCTCGGCAGATGAAGCCGTCGTGCTGGCCGAATTCGAGGCGAGGATCGAGGATCCTGGTCTCCTTGCAGAAAGCCCCTGCGCCGTTGTGCTCACAGACGCCGAAGGCCGCCGCTGGCTGCCTGCCTTCCTGACCCCGCCCGTCGTGCGCAAGATGTATCCCGAGGCAGCCGACAAGCCCCGCTGCGGCGGGCTGGCCTTCCAGCGTGCCGGCACGCGCGGCACGGCGCGCATGGCCGAGACTTTCGTCATTCCGGCGACGGCAAGCGGCCTGGCGCTGTCGGTCACGCTGGCGAACGCCAGGCCGCGCCATCTGCTCTTCAGGTAGCGGCCCTCAGCGGCTGCCGTTGCGCCGCCACCGCATATTCAAGCACCGCCGCCAGCAGCGCGATCCTCAAGGCGTCGAGCACTATGCCGCCGTCAAGATCGCTCGGACTGCCGATGAACACGCTGGCGACGCTGAAGACGACCTGCCATGTATCGAGGTCTGGCGCGCCGAGCGTCCGCGTCGCGCCGAACCAAAGCCAGGCGCCAAGCCAGCCGATCAGCCGGTAGGCGACGACGAAGGTGAGCAGCGTCGCGAGTCCTGCGCCGAGCGTGAGCTTGAGACAGGCCCAAATCGGCGCATAGCGCGAGCGGTAGCCTCCGAGGAAATGCGTGATGAAGTCGCTCAACCATTTGCGCCAGGTGGATTCGCGCGACGGCGGCGGCGCGGCCGCGACCGCAGCGGCCGACAGTTCGTAGCCGTTGATGATCGCCGCCATGACCAGCCAGACCATTGGCAGAAGCGCATAGAAGAACAGGTTTTGCGCCTGTTCCACGATGCCGGGCTGCTTGAACTCGACCGGCGTGAAGCCTTCGGCAGCGTGAGCGGCGATCGACAGGGCAAGCGATCCTGCGCCCACGCTGAGTTCGCTGCGCAACGCACTAGCCCCGATCCAGGTGATGAACTCGTCCTTCCAGATATCGAGCGCATAGAGCCCGATAAAAATCCAGCTTGCATCCGCCGCCACGACGAGCAGCCGCCAGTAAGGCCTGCGCGCGCCTTTGTTCATGCGCTTCGCGAACCAGCGGACCAACCAGCAGCCGACAATCGACGCAATGAGGCCGCTGGAGCGCAGCAGGCCGAATATGTCGGCGCTTTCTCCCAGCGGAATGCGTTCGAGCGCCAGCCGCGAATATTCTCGCACACTGTCGCCGAGGAATCCCCATGCGGCGTAATAGGCGAAGAAGGGCAGGATGGCGGCCGCGGTCACCGCCAGCAAGTGGTCGGCGGGCTGGGACGTTTTCTCCTGTTTCGCACCGCTTGCCGACATTTGGCGAAGCGAGGCGAGTGCCGGCAGTCCCGGACGCAGGGCGACGAACATCGCCACGATGACCAGAAGCTTCGTCATCACCACCAGCGAAAGCACAACCATCCCGCCGAGGGGATTGACGAGGCCCACCGTGACTGCCGCGTTGAGCAGGAGGTCGCGCGCTACATAGCCGATGGCGCCGAGAAGCAGCAGTTGCGGCCAGAAGCGGGCAATAAGACCCACGGTAAGGGAAAGAGGCCTGACAATATCGTCGGTCGTTGTCATGCCATGTGCATAGCCGAGCAAGACCGGCGCCTCAATCCACGGAATGTCCGGTTCGGCTATACCAGCTGACCGCGGAGTTGGCGGCGCATCCCTCGTGATGGCGGGGACCGCAGCACGCCCGATTGCGGTGGTGAGGAACGCCCAATTGCGCTTGGGTCTAGTCCGCGCACCGTTCAGCGGAAGCTTGGGCAGCTTGCGGCAACAGGCAAGACGCAACCATTCGATGCCGTCGAGGGCGTCGTGGACGATCCCACCGACGCCCTTGGGTTTAATAAGAAGTGGCGTGGGAATTTAAGAAATGGTGCCCCTAGCCGGGATCGAACCAGCACTCCTTGCGGAACTCGATTTTGAGTCGAGCGCGTCTACCAATTCCGCCATAGGGGCTCAGGCCGGGCGGCCTGGATGGGCGCGGACTATACGGTTGGAGGCCTGTTCGTCAACTGGCCAATTCCCGAGACCCTGTCTAGCCCAAGCCCAGGCTTTCGATTTCGTCGATCGGAGGCTTCGGTCCATAGTGGGCATCTCAGCCCGTTTGAACCCTTCTACCTCAACAGCGGCCACAGAATGCCGACGAATGCTGACACCCCATCCATGAGCCAATGCGCCGTCGCCAGCGGCAGGATGCGGCGCACGCGCAGGTACACGAGGGTGATGAATGTCGAATGGGCGATAGGCGCCAAGAGCCGGTAGAGCATGAAGTGTGGGTCGAACGTCAGCGGCATCACGGCGTGCTGAAACGACCAGGAAAACGCTACGACGGCAACGGCAAATCCCGTGCTTCCCGACAAGACTTGGAAACGCGGCAGAAGATAGCCGTTATAGGTGGTCTGCTCCGCAATGCCCCAGACCAACGGAAAGATCAGCACCCCGTAAAGCGCAGGCAAGAGCGGCAAAGGTCCGTATATTTGCAGTGCATCAGGGTTGCCGTAGACCAACAGGCTGCTGGCGATGATCCCACCGTAGATGAAAACGAGGCTCGGGAGGATGAGCGCGACGCCCAACAACAGATCGCGCCCCAAGCGTTTGCGATCGAAGCTGATAAAATCGAGCAGCGTGATGCCCTCGCGCCCGTGCAAGCCACCACAGGAGACCAAGGCAGCCCGCGTCGATCAAACTGCCGTATGCCGGCAGCCAAGCCCCTGCGTCGCGCCAGGGCGTTGCCGAACCGTGCGCTGCATAAATGGCCGCAACCAGGCCCTGCGCGGCAACAGCGAACGCCGAGCGCGCGAACAACATCAAGGCGGGGCCGGACCATGTCAGCACGCCGGCAGATCGCCGCTCGAGAATGGCGGCACGGGAGTTCGGGACTGTGGCTTCGCTCATGATCGGCTTCCGAACGCTACGGTGGAAACGAGTTCAGCCAATTCCGGTTTCTGGAGTGAAAGCAGAATGTGTCGAGCCGGCCATGAGCAAAACATCATCACCGAGGGCGGCTCACATCTCCTCGATGGCGTCGGCAATGTAGCCGCCGGTCTGACGCTTCCACAGTCGGGCATAGAGCCCGTCGCGTTCCAACAGCGCCGATGGTTTTCCCTCCTCGACGATGCGGCCTTTGTCGAGGACGACGATCCGGTCCATCCTGGCAATGGTCGACAGGCGATGGGCGATGGCGATCACGGTCTTGCCCTCCATCAGAACCGCGAGCTTGGACTGGACCGCCGCCTCGGCTTCGCTGTCCAGTGCGGACGTCGCCTCATCGAGAACCAGGATTGGCGCATCCTTGAGCAACACCCGGGCGATCGCGACGCGTTGGCGCTGGCCGCCGGAAAGCTTCACGCCGCGATCGCCGACGAAAGCGTCGTAGCCGGTGCGGCCTTCAGCATCTCTGAGATCGGCGATGAAGCCGTCGGCCTCGGCCAGCAGCGCGGCGTGCTCCAACGCCTCCGGCGGGGCATCGGGCCGGCCGTAGCGGATGTTGTCGCCGACGGAGCGATGCAGCAGCGAGACGTCCTGGGTGACGACGCCGATGCTCTCCCGAAGGCTGGCCTGGGTCACGCTGCGGAGATCCTGTCCATCGATCAGGATCGCGCCGCCCTTCAGCTCGAAGAACCTTAGGAGCAGGCTGACAAGGGTCGACTTGCCGGCCCCGGAGAGGCCGACGAGCCCGACCTTCTCGCCTGCGCGCACGGTGAGCGACAGGTCTTCGATCACCCTTTGGCCCTCGCGGTATTCGAACTGGATGTTCTTGAACTCGACTTCGCCGGCCGTGACGTCGAGCGGGTTGGCGTTCGGCGCGTCTTTTATAGTCGGCGGCGTCGTCACGACCGGCATTGCGTCGCGGATCGTGCCCACCGCCTGGAAAATCTGCTGGCCCATCTGCAGGAAGGCACGGGAGTTGGCATTGAGCCGCTGAACGATGGCGATCGATGCGGCGAACTGGCCAATCGTGACAAAGCCGGCGACAAATCCCCAGAGCCCTATGGCAACGTTGGTGAGAAAGAGCGCAACATTGAGCAGGACGACGCCCATGTCGGTCGTCAGATAGATGCGCCTTTCGCGCTGCTGGGTCTCGATGGCGTTTTCCATGACGGTGCGCATTGCGCCCGCCTCGCTGTCTTCCGCCGCAAACAGCTTGACCATCTGGATGTTGCTGTAGAGGTCGGTCATGGCGCCGACAACAAGGCTGCGCCCCCGCGCCGAGCGGCGCGAGCGTTCGGAATATTGGGGCACCGCCACCACCGCAATGGCGATGTTGGCGGCGATCCAGACGAACACCGGAAGCGCCAGCGGCCAGGATAACGCGCCAAGCAGAACGAGCGAACCGACGAGCTGCACCAGAAACAGCGGTATTCTGTAAAAGGCCACGACGATCTGCTGCTGCACGGCGGATGCGACTTGCGAAATGCGCGACGCAACCTGACCTGCGAAGAGATCGTGGAAGAAGGCAAGGTCCTGGCGTTCCACCGCCTTGTGGCCCTGCCATTGCATCGCCGCCGGCATGCATACGGCCACCGTCTGCGAGTTCAGCGCATTGCCCAGGAAGATGAGCAACGGCAGCACGGGGAAAACCAGCACGCCGAGCACGACCAGCGTCGGCCAGTCCTCGTGCAGGAAAACCGCCGCGCCCTTCGCGCTCACCCCGTCGACGACGAACGAGGCCCCCCAGATCGTCGCAAGGTTGATCCCCTCGATCGCCATCATCAAGACGGTAATGGCCGCAAGAGTGCCGCGGAACATCCTCGCGAAATGCAGGAGCAGCGCAAACGGCCCGCTCGCTGGCAGCGGCCCGGGTGGAATATCCAGCGGACGGATGAGCGTCTCAAAGGGGCGGTAAATGAAATCGGAGAACGTCATGGCGGCGCAAAGGGCGGATGGAAAGACAGGATGTGACAAAAATCGCCGTATTTAAACACGGATCGTGTTCGACGGGAAAACCCACGATTTATTAGATATTGCCTTGACGCACTTCAGGCGGGCAGGTGCTCGATGCCATGGCCTGGTCGTCAACTGGCCAAATCCCGACATCTGGGCTCGCTCAAGCCTCAGCCTTTCGATTTCGTGAAGCAGCTGCCATTGTGCAGCGCGGAAAATCTTTCTAGACAGGCGGCGCATGTCATTGAAGCGCACCTTGTCCGACGAGATTGATACGGCGCGCTTCCAAGTCTTGTTTGTACATGTCGTGACCCAAGACCACTACCGGTTTGGGCGTGCATTAGGAGTGCCGATGCTTCGCGGACTTTACGACTGGACCTTGTCGCTGGCGGCCAGCAAATCGGCCGAATGGTGGCTGGCCTTCATCGCCTTCGTCGAGAGCTCGGTGTTCCTGGTGCCGGCCGACGTGCTCTATCTGCCGATGGCGCTTTCGCGGCCGGATCGCGCCTATCGTTACGCGCTGGTCGCCACCGTCGCCTCGGTGCTGGGCGGCATCGCCGGCTGGTTCATCGGGCACTACGCCTATGACGCGGTGGCGCGGCCGATCCTCGAATTTTACGGCAAATATGACGAGTTCGAGGCGATGCGCGTCTCGTCGGGTGTTGGCTTCATCATCCTGATGCTGGTCACCTCCGGCCTCGCCCATCTGCCGCCGATCAAGGTGGTGACAATCCTGTCCGGCGTCATCGGCGTTCCTTTGCTGCTGTTCATCGTGCTGGCAATCGTTGCGCGCGGAGCTCGCTTCCTGTTTCTCGCCTGGCTCTTGCGCCGCTATGGCGAGCCGATCCGCCACTTCATCGAAAAGCGCCTTGGCCACATTGCGGGCGCCGGCGCCGCTGCCCTGATTTTGCTCTATATCGTCGTCAAATACGCCGTCTGAACGGCATCGAACCGAATGGACTGATTCCGATGACAGCGACCGTGAATGCCGATACCGGACGCCAGCGGCTGCGCACCGCCCTGTTCCTCGCCGTCGCCATGGCTGCCACAGTCGGCTCGGCGCTGGCCTTCCAGTATGTTGGCGGCTACATCCCTTGCAAGCTCTGCCTCGAGCAGCGCACCCCTTACTATGTCGGCGTGCCCTTGATGCTGCTGGCGGTGCTTGCGTCGGCCCTTAAGGCGCCCGCCTGGATAAGTCGTGGCCTGCTGGCCGTTGGCGGCCTGCTGATGCTCTACGGCCTCTATCTCAGCGTTTATCACTCCGGCGTCGAATGGGCGTGGTGGCCGGGCCCGACCGATTGCACCGCAGCCGCCGGACCGGTGGACACCGGCGGCAAGGGCGTGCTCGACGCGCTCGACAAATTCGTCCCGCCCTCCTGCGACAAGGCGGCGCTCCGCATCCTCGGCCTGTCCTTGGCCGGCTGGAACGCCATCGCCAGCTTTGTCCTGGCAGTCGTCGCCTTCCGCAGCGCCTTTGCCCGCGATTGAGCGGTTCACCCTTGCGCCGACGCGAGATTATTCAAGAATTCGGCAGGCTGAGGCGAAGGCCGGAAGCGCAGAAAATCGCTTCAGACGGCCAGCCTCCCGAATTATCGGATGATCTCAAGGCTCCAGTTCGACATCCCAGTACAGATAATCCATCCAGCTTTCGTGCAGATGGTTGGGCGGGAACAGCCGGCCGTTATTATGCAAATCATGCACCGTCGGCTGGTAGGGCTTCTGCAGCGGCCACATCTTGGCGTGGGCCGGCATCATGCCGCCCTTCCTCAGATTGCAGGGCGAGCAGGCAGCGACGACATTCTCCCAGGTCGTGGCGCCGCCGCGATGGCGCGGAATGACATGGTCGAACGTCAGATCGTCCGGCGTGCCGCAATATTGGCACTGGAAACGGTCGCGCAGGAAGACGTTGAACCGGGTAAACGCCGGATGCCTCGACGGCTTCACGTAGGCCTTCAGGCTGACGACACTCGGCAGCTTCATCGAAAAGGTCGGCGAAGACACGGCGTGTTCGTATTCGGCGACGATGTTCACCCTCTCGAGGAACACCGCCTTGATGGCATCCTGCCAGGACCAGAGCGACAGGGGGTAATAGCTGAGCGGACGGTAATCCGCATTCAGCACCAGCGCTGGAAGCCCATCCGGAGATACGGCAACCGTCACGTCGTTGACCTCCTTCACCCTAGAACCGGTCGACGCGGATACTGTAAGCCCGACATGACAGGGATGTGAAGCGGATTGTCGATCATGCCGGGTCTCAAAAACGCATGATTTCAATGCTTTTTTGCGGATTCAGGCCGGAGGCGCGGCATCCCTGCCCTTCAATTCGCGATAATAAGCCCAGAAAAGCCGCGATGCGACACCGCGCCACGGGCTCCATGATTCGGCAAGCCGGATCAGCATTTTCTCCGGCGGACGCGGGTCGATGCCGAGCGCATGGCCGACCGCGCTCTGCAAAGCAACGTCGCGCGCCGGAAAGATATCTGGGTGTCCGGCGGCAAACAAAAGGTAGACTTCAGCCGTCCACGGGCCGATGCCCGGCACCTTGGTCATGGCTGCGATCGCCTCCGTCGCATCGAGCTGGCAGAGGTGATCGAGGTCGAGCCCGTCGGCCACCGCCTGGGCGACGGCAATCAGGCCGCGCTGCTTGGGCCGCGACAGCCCGACCTCGCGGAAGACCGCCTCATCGGCGGCTAGTATCGCCTGCGGCGTCAGCGGATCGAGCAGTTTCGTCAGCCGGCCGAAGATGGCATCGGCGCTCGCGCGGGACACTTGTTGCGAAACGACGATCGAGGCAAGGCTCCTGAAGCCCGGCTCCGACAGCCTGAGCGGCACCTCGCCGGCCATGCCGCGCACCTTGTCCAGGCGCGGATCGAGCAGGCACAGCGCGTCCAGCCCTTGCGCAATGTCGTCGAGACTGGCGATGCGTTGCATGTCTGCTTGTTCCAAAATCAAAAGTGCCGCACGCTCCGTTGCGCGCCCCTCTGGACGCGCGACGCTGCCGGCGCAAAGTAGCAATTGGCGAAAGCGCCGCACAACCCGATTGCCGCCGGACAATGACACTGCTGACATTCCGCTTCGCGCCGAGCCCGAATGGCGAATTGCATCTCGGCCACGCCTATTCGGCGCTGCTCAACCAGAAAATGGCCAAGGCGGCGGGCGGACGCCTGCTGCTGCGCATCGAGGACATCGACACGACACGCTGCACGCCGGAATTCGAGGCGGGCATTTTTCGCGACCTGAAATGGTTGGGGCTTGGCTGGGAGGAACCGGTGCGCCGCCAGTCCGAGCACTTTGCCGAATATCGGGCTATGCTCGAGCGGCTGATCGAGGAAGAGCTTGTCTATCCAGCCTTCATGAGCAGAAGTGAGATCCGCGCCTTCATCACCGACAGCGAAAAGCGCGGCCGCGACTGGCCTCGCGACCCGGACGGCGTGCCGCTCTATCCCGCCGCCGACAAGGCGCTGCCGGCGAGCGAGCGTAAGCGGCGCATCGTCGAAGGTGCACCATTTGCCTGGCGGCTAGACGTCGATGCGGCAATGGCGCGGGTCGGCAGGGACCTGACATGGGCCGAATACACGGACGAGACGCTCTCCGAGGCGCGTCGTGTCGAAGCCCATCCGCAGGATTGGGGCGACGTGGTCGTGGCGCGCCGCGAAATCCCGACCAGCTATCACCTCGCGGTCACCATGGACGACGCGCTGCAGGGCGTCAGCCATGTCGTGCGCGGCCAGGACCTTTATTCCGCGACCAGCGTGCAGCGGCTGCTTCAGCAACTGCTTGGCCTGCCGCAGCCGGCCTATTTCCACCATCGCCTGATCCTCGGCCCGGATGGACGAAAACTGTCGAAGAGTCTTGGCGATACCGGCCTTGCCGCCCAGCGTAAGGCGGGCGCCTCGCCCGACGATGTCAGGCGGCTGGTCGGTCTTTAGACCGGTGAGCCGACGGCCATCAACGGCCCTCCTTCAATTCAAATGACTCTATGGATCAACCGTTTGGTTTTGCTTGCCGGCCCGAACGGCATTAAGCAATCGCCGCAGTCGATCCCTCACCCGAATTCACCGCGGCCTCCAGAAAATGCACAGCCTCAAGCGGTTCATCCCCGCCTCTTTCGTCGTCCTGTGGGCGACCGGCTTCATCGGCGCGCGCTATGCCATGCCGTGGGCGGAGCCTTTTACTTTCCTGGCTGCGCGCTTTGTCCTGGCCGCCATCCTGCTTGTCGCGTTGATGGCCGCGCTTGGTTCGAGCCGCGCCACCCGCGACGAGGCGCTGCACGCGGCCGGCGCCGGCATCCTGATGCATGGGGTCTATCTCGGCGGCGTGTTCTGGGCCATCCACCGGGGCATGCCCGCAGGGCTTTCAGCCCTGATCGTCGGCCTGCAGCCGCTGATCACGGCAGTGCTCGCCGGCCGGCTTCTGGGCGAGGCCATCCTGCCGCGTCACTGGGCCGGTCTCGGCCTCGGGTTGATCGGCGTGGTAATCGTGCTCTGGCCGAAGCTCGGCGCGCTCGGCGGCGGCGTGACCGCCGAAACATTGGGCGCCTCGCTGGTCTCCGTACTCGGCATGAGCGCCGGCACGATCTGGCAGAAGCGTTTCGCCTCCGGCGGCGATCTGGTGGCTGCCACGTTCTGGCAATATGTCGGCGGCGCATCGGTGATGGCTCTGGCCTCGCTCGCCTTCGAGACCCGAACGGTGATCGTCAACGGCGAACTGATCTTCGCCACGGCCTGGCTCGTGCTGGTGCTGTCGATCGGTGCCATCTTCCTGTTGATGGTAATGATCCGCGACGGCGAGATGTCGAAGGTCGCCTCGCTGTTTTACCTCGTGCCGGCCGTCACCGCGGTCATCGCCTGGGCATTGTTCGGCGAGCAGCTGAGCCCACTCCAGATCGCCGGCATGGCCATCGCGACGCTCGGCGTCGGGCTGGCGACGGCTCAGCCACCGACGCGGGCGCGCGCCTCCAAATAGCGGCTGATCGCGGCGTTGAGCTCGCCGCCGAGGATGAAGATCGCCGAGACGATGTAGAGGAAGACAACGGCGATCATGATCGAGGCGAGGCCGGCATAGGTCGTCACATAGGACGAGAAATGGTCGAGATAGGCGGCGAAGATGGTCGACCCGATGAGCCAGCCGACCAGCGTGAAGATAATGCCAGGCACGATCGAAACGAACCGGCGCTTGCCGGCCGGCAACCAGAAATGCACGGCGAACAGGCCGCCGATGATGACGACCGAGGCGATGACGTAACGCCAGAGGGTGATCGTGCCCATATAGGGTTTTATCCATTCAAGATGAGATTCGGCCAGCCGCGCCAGCAATGGCGCAAAGACCAGCAGCACGCTGATCGCCAAAAACCCGGCCGTCGCGATCAGCACGAAGATGATGCTCTGCACCCGCCGGTAGATGATGCCGCGCGTTTCTGAGACACGATAGGCGCGGTTGAGCGAGGTGCGCAGCGCCTCGATGCCGTTCGAGGCGAAGTATCCGGCAAGCACGATACCGTAGGTCAACAGGTCGCTGCGCCTGACGGTAAGCACGTTGAGCACTTCGCGCGCGATCGGTTTGGCGATCTGCTCGGGCCATGTGTCGAACACAAGGTGCACGGCGGTGTCGGCGAAAGCCTGCGCGCCGAAAAAACTCGCCAGCGTCGTGGCGAAGATCAGGAAAGGAAAAAGCGCCATCAGCGCGGTGATCGCCAGATGGCTGGCCATTGCCCAGCCGTCGTCGGTGTTGAAATGGCCGAGCGCGTCGTAGAGCACGCGTTTGAGGGCTACGATCTTCCGCAACAAGAACCGCGTTCCCTTCGATTGTCCCGACGCCGCGAATATGGGAAGGGTTTGCGGCAAATGACAACCCTCGGTCAAACCACCATTCCTCCCGAAGAAGAGTTGCGCACCATCATTGTCACCGGTGCCTCTTCCGGAATAGGCGCCTATTGCGCCCATGCTCTTAAGAAGGAAGGCTGGCGGGTGTTCGCAACGGCCCGAAAGCCGGAAGATATCGCTACGCTCGAGGCCGACGGCATCGAGGCCTTTTATCTGGACTACACCGAGCCCGGATCGATCGAGGCGCTGGTGGCGTCGGTGCTGGAGCGGACCGGCGGCCGGCTCGATGCCCTTTTCAACAACGGCGCCTACGGGCAGCCCGGTGCCGTCGAGGACCTGGCGGTCGAAGCTTTGCGGCAGCAGTTCGAGGCCAATGTCTTTGGCTGGCACGATCTCACTCGCCGTGTCGTACCGGTGATGCGCCGCCAGGGCCATGGTCGTCTCGTTCATTGCTCATCGATCCTTGGCCTCGCGCCGCTGCCTTTCCGTGGCGCTTACTCGGCATCGAAGCACGCCGTCGAGGGGCTGATGCTGTCCCTTTATCAAGAACTGCTCGGCAGCGGCATCCATGTTTCGCTGATCGAGCCGGGGGCGGTGAAATCGAAGATCGCCAGCAACAGCCTCCCCTGGTTCCTTGCGAACATCGATCACGAGAACTCAGTCCATCGCCTCGCCTATGCTGTGCAACTCAAACGGCTGCGGGCCGGCGGCAGCACATCGCGGCTGAAGCCCGGGCCGGAGGTGGTTTATGCCGCCTTGCGCCATGCGCTTCTGTCGCGGCGCCCGCGCCCGCATTATGTGGTAACTGTGCCGGCCAGGATCGGCGCGATCCTTAAACGCATCCTGCCGTCTTCGGTACTCTATCGTCTGCTCGCCAAACGCGCCTGAACGCAATCCAACCTGGAACACACCATGGCAACCGTCTTCAACATCCTCGCCGTTCTCGTTATGGTCGCCGTGGTGATCGTGCTGATCCGCGGCCTCATCAACATGATGCGCGGCGGCTCCAGCATGACCTCCAACAAGCTGATGCAGACGCGCGTGCTGTTGCAGTTCGTGGCCTTGGTGCTGATCATGCTGGCGGTGTATTTCACCCGTAAGTGACGCACCGGCCACCAGCCGGGAGGTAACCCGTGGTCAAGCTCAACAAGATCTACACGCGCACCGGCGACGATGGCACCACCGGCCTCGGCTCTGGTGAGCGGCGGCTGAAATCCGACCTTCGCATTGACGCCTACGGCACGGTTGACGAGGCAAATGCCTGCATCGGCATGGCTCGCATCCATACAGCGGCGGTAAATCCGGCGATCGATGCGATGCTCGGCCGCATCCAGAACGATCTTTTCGATCTCGGCGCCGATCTGGCAGTCCCCGATAATGGCAAGCCGCTCGACTACGAGCCGCTGCGCATCATCGCCTCGCAGACCGAGCGCATCGAACAGGACATCGACCTCCTCAACAAGGACCTTGAGCCGCTAAAATCCTTCGTACTCAACGGCGGTACGCCGGCCGCCGCCGCCCTTCACCTCGCCCGCACGGTGGCCCGCCGCGCCGAGCGCATCATGGTGGCGCTGTCGCAAGATCCAGACGAGCACGTCAATCGCGAGGCGATAAGATACATCAACCGGGTCTCGGACTTTCTGTTCGTCGCCGCACGCGCGGTCAATGACAATGGAAATGCCGACGTGCTATGGATTCCCGGCAAGAACCGCTGAATCCGCCGGAAGCGGGAGAGGCCCGATGTTCATTCCGCTCTACGACACCAACCGGCTGCGGCACATCAAGCTGCAATATGTGACGATCAGCCTGATCGCGCTCAATGTGTTGATCTATTTTGTAACAACACTTGGCGGCGAGGACTTCGCCAACGCCGCGGTATTGGGCCTCGGCTTCATCCCGTCGGTTGTGCATGACAGCGTCGAGCTCGCTCCGCAATTTGTCGTCATTCCGGAGAGCCTGAGCTATCTGACCTATTCCTTCCTGCACGCGGATATCTTCCACCTCGGCGGCAACATGCTGTTCCTGTGGGTGTTCGGCGACAATGTCGAGGATGCGCTCGGCCATGTCCGCTATCTCGTCTTCTACCTGCTTTGCGCCATTGCCGGCGCTTTCTTCCAGGGCTTGGTGGCCTGGGATTCGGAAGTGCCGCTGATCGGCGCGTCGGGCGCCATCGCCGGCGTCGTCGCCGCCTATCTGATCCTTTATCCGCGTGTGAAGGTATGGGTGCTGGTCTTCGCCCGCATCCCGTTGCGCATCCCGGCCTTCATCCCGCTCATCCTGTGGATCCTGTTCCAGATCTTCATGTTTGCCCAGGGTGGCGAGGACCAGGTCTCCTGGGCCTGCCACATCGGCGGCATCATCGCCGGAGCCGTGCTGGTGCTTGTCTTGCGCAGCCGCGGCGTGCCGCTACTCGCCGGCGCAGACGAGGAGCCGGCCGTGGTCGCCGGTCCGGTGCCCGTAGCCGTGGAGCCGGCGCCAAGCGACCCACAACCTGCGCAGCCGGCGCCGCGCTGGGGCCGGGGAAGCGTTTCCGGTCCGGACTGAACCGATTTGAGTGCTTTCGCCGAGGATCCGAGTGCACCCGGGATATTGACGGGCGGGGTCGCCGCAACTACGGAAGCGCCACCCTACTGGCGTGGCGAAGACCAGAATTCCGTCCGGAATGTCGGCTTTCGACAACTCTGAAGAGGTGCACGCTGCTATAGCGCGCCCGACGAGCGTGAAGAGACTATCGTGAAAGAGGTGACAGGCAAATGAAGATCCTTGTGCCCGTGAAGCGGGTTGTGGATGCGAACGTCAAGGTCCGGGTGAAGGCGGACGGTTCGGCGGTGGAACTCGCCAACGTCAAAATGGCGATGAACCCGTTCGACGAGATCGCGGTGGAAGAGGCGATCCGGCTGAAGGAAGCTGGCAAGGCCGAAGAGATCATCGTCGTGTCGATCGGGCCGCAGCAGGCACAGGAGACCTTGCGCACGGCGCTCGCCATGGGAGCCGACCGCGCCATCCTGGTCAAGACCGACGAGCAGACTGAGCCGCTGGGCGTCGCCAAGGTGCTGAAGGGGGTCGTAGAGGCAGAACAGCCCGGCCTGGTCATTCTCGGCAAGCAGGCGATCGACGACGATTCCAACCAGACCGGCCAGATGCTGGCCGCACTTCTCGGCTGGGCGCAGGGCACCTTCGCCTCCAAGATCGTGCTCGACGGTGACAAGGCCACGGTGACGCGCGAGGTCGATGGCGGCCTGCAGACGCTGGAACTGAAGATGCCGGCAATCGTCACGGCCGATTTGCGGCTGAACCAGCCACGCTATGCGTCGCTGCCGAACATCATGAAGGCCAAGAAGAAGCCGCTCGACGAGAAGAGCCCTGCCGACTACGGCGCCGACGTCAAGCCGCGGCTGAAAGTGATCAAGACCGAGGAGCCGGGCGGCCGCAAGGCAGGCGTTAAGGTCAAGAGCGTCGCCGAACTGGTAGACAAGCTGAAAAACGAAGCCGGCGTGCTGTAAGGCCAGGAAGGGACAACAAAAATGACAATTCTTCTGATTGCCGAACACGACAACGCGACGCTTTCCGACCAGACCGCGAAGGCGCTTTCCGCGGCGCTGCAGATCGGTTCGGACGTGCATGTGCTGGTTGCCGGCAAGGGCGCCAAGCCGGCAGCGGACGCCGCCGCCAAGCTCAAGGGCGTCACCAAGGTGCTGCTCGCCGACGCCGACGAACTGACCGAGCGTCTCGCCGAACCGCTGGCGGCGCTCGTCATTTCGCTTGCTGAGCCATACGACACGATCATTGCGCCGGCGACCTCGTCGGGCAAGAACGTCTCGCCGCGCATCGCGGCCCTGCTCGATGTCGCCCAGATATCGGAAATCATCGAAGTCGTGTCGCCCGACATCTTCAAGCGGCCGATCTATGCCGGCAACGCCATCCAGACCGTGCAGTCGAGCGACGCCAAGAAGGTCATCACCGTGCGCACTGCCTCCTTTCAGGCAGCACCCGAGGGCGGTTCCGCGCCGGTCGAGACGGTTCAGGCGGCAGCCAATCCCGGCCTGTCGAGCTTCGTCGAGAACAAGCTCTCCGAGACCGACCGCCCGGAGCTGACCTCGGCCAGGATCATCATTTCGGGCGGCCGAGCGCTGGGCTCCTCCGAGAAGTTCCAGGAGGTCATCCTGCCGGTCGCCGACAAGCTCGGTGCGGCGGTTGGCGCATCTCGCGCCGCCGTCGATGCCGGCTATGCGCCGAACGACTGGCAGGTCGGCCAGACCGGCAAGGTGGTGGCGCCCGATCTCTATATTGCCGTCGGCATCTCCGGCGCCATCCAGCACCTTGCCGGCATGAAGGATTCAAAGGTCATCGTCGCCATCAACAAGGACGAGGAAGCGCCGATCTTCCAGGTCGCCGACTACGGCCTCGTCGGCGACCTTTTCGTCATTCTGCCGGAACTGCAAAAGGCGCTTTGACGCCCTCTGCCAAAGCGTATTAAATTCTGCGGGGTGGGGTAGACGAAGTCGCCCCGCCCTTTTAGTTTGCACTGCACAAAAAGCAGGCCGCAAAGGCCTTGACGGGATCGGGTAATGAGCAAGATCGAGACGATCGGCATCATCGGCGCGGGCCAGATGGGTGGCGGCATCGCCCATGTATCGGCGCTGGCGGGCTACAAGGTGCTGGTTTACGACATTTCGCCCGACCGCATCGAAAAGGGCATTGCTACGGTCAGCGGCAACATGGCCCGTCAGGTCGGCTCCGGCAAACTTGAGGAAAAGCTGCGCAACGAGGCGATGGCGCGCATTTCCGCGGCGCCGGCCATGGCCGACCTTGCGGGCGCCGATCTGGTGATCGAAGCGGCGACCGAAGACGAGACAGTCAAACGCAAGATCTATGCTCAGCTCTGCCCGCAGCTCAACCCCGAGGCCATCCTGGCGACGAACACCTCGTCGATCTCGATCACCCGGCTGGCTTCGCAGACCGACCGCCCGGAACGCTTCATCGGCATACATTTCATGAACCCGGTTCCGGTGATGAAGCTGGTCGAGCTGGTGCGCGGCATCGCCACCGAGGACCAGACCTTCGAGGCAGCAAAAACCTATGTGAGGCAGCTCGACAAGACGATCACCGTCTCGGAGGATTTCCCGGCCTTCATCGTCAACCGCATCCTGCTGCCGATGATCAACGAGGCGATCTACACGCTCTATGAAGGTGTCGGGTCGGTCGACGCCATCGATACCGCCATGAAGCTCGGCGCCAACCATCCGATGGGGCCGCTGCAGCTTGCCGATTTCATCGGGCTGGATACCTGCCTGTCGATCATGCAGGTGCTGCATGACGGCCTGTCGGATTCGAAATACCGCCCCTGCCCGCTGCTGGTCAAATATGTCGAGGCCGGTTGGCTCGGCCGCAAGACCGGGCGCGGCTTCTACGACTATCGCGGCGAGCATCCCGTTCCGACGCGCTGATCGCCACCGCTACCAGCGCACGAAAAGCCGTCCGCCGACCGCCCCGAGCGCGGCAAGGCCGGCGATCGCGATCGTATACCAGGTGCCGACGAAAAGCGGCGAATCGTCGAAGCAATGCGCTGCATAGAAGGTCGCCGCCAGCCCGCCGGCAAGCAGGCCCGCGGTCGCACCGGCAAGCACCGGCCTTGTTGGCGCGCCATGGCGCAGCACCGCGAGAAAGACGGCAAGCGGGCCGATGCCGATCAACGGAATGAAGGTCAGGCAGATGACCATGTTCGTGCCGACCAGGCGCGTGCCCCAGTCGGACGCAGGCACGACGAGGAGTTCGAGAATCACGGCCATAATCACCAGCAGCGGCGCGGCGATCATCCAGCTCGCCGCCCGCCCTGTCGATGCACCGGGCGTCGACAGCGCGCGGACGAGGGCAAAGGCGCTGACGGCTAGAGCAATCGTGAAGACGAATTTGGACAGGAACCGCATCGTGTGCATGGCAAATGCGATGTCGGGACGTGGGCCGATCGTCAGCCAGAAAACCGCGGCCGCGATCACGATGGCCGCGCCGGTTGCAAGCAACCAGGCGGCGCCCAGCGGCAGCGCCTTGCTGCGGACATCGGCATCGAGCGCCTTGATAAGATCTTCGGTCCTCATGCTATTCCCGCCCCGCCCCGAACCGTTTGGCAATGGCGGCAAGCCCGCGGTGTAGTGACACCCGCACAGCCGTCTCGCTGATGCCGAATTTCGCCGCCGTCTCGCCGATCGAACGGCCTTCGACCGACACGGCCGAGACGACCGAACGCTGCGCCGGCGACAGGCAGTCGAGTGCCCGGTTGACGTCGCGCTCGCTGATCGTCTCCGATTCCGGCTCGGCAAAGGTCTCGGCGATTTCGTCGATCTCGATCTCGATCCGCCGGCCGCGCCGCCGGAACGCATCGATCAGCTTGAAGCGGGCTATTGCATAAACCCAAGGCAGCACCGGCGCATCATGGCGCCAGGTATGTCGTTTCACATGAATGGCCAGCAAGGTTTCCTGCACGACGTCCTCGGGATCGACCCCGCCCTGCACGATCTTGCGCCGGGCAAAGCCACGAACGAGGGCGGCGATCCGGTGCAGAAAGTCGGCATAGGCCCTGTCGTCTCCGGCGATTGCGGCCCGCAGCAGCCGGGAAAGCTCGGCTTCGTCCTTGCCGCTCACAAGAGTTCACTCCCCGATATTCGCGTCTCGGCGCTGGTTTGTTACGTGGCCGGCGAAATAATGTCCAAGGCAAATTAGCTGGGCATCACGAAAGTTTGCTCCTTTTGAGCGATTGAGCGGGCCAGAAATGTTGACTGCGCTAGTCATGTATTGATAGGTGCAGCATACCAAGCCAAAGACCATCGAAATCGAGGACGATGCCATGAAATATGCTCTTTCCGCCCTTGCCGGTGCGACAGCACTTGCAATCAGCCTGATCGCCGGCCCGGCGTTAGCCGAGGACGAGGGCATCGTCGTCTACAACGCCCAGCACGAAAACCTGACCAAAGCCTGGGCGGAAGGATTCACCAAGGAAACCGGCATCAAGGTCACCGTCCGGAACGGCGGCGACAGCGAGTTCTCCAATCAGATCGTTGCTGAGGGGTCCTCTTCGCCAGCTGATGTGTTCCTGACGGAAAACTCACCGGCCATGGTGCTGGTCGAGACAGCCGGCCTGTTCGCGCCGGTCAACGCCGAGACGCTGGCCCAGGTTCCGCAGGAGTACCAGCCGGCGAGCGGCAAATGGGTCGGCGTTGCCGCGCGCAGCACCGTCTTTGCCTACAACAAGACCAAGCTGACCGCCGACCAGCTGCCCAAATCGCTGCTCGATCTCGCCGATCCGAGCTGGAAGGGCCGTTGGGCCGCTTCGCCCTCCGGCGCCGATTTCCAGGCGATCGTCAGCGCCTTGCTGCAGCTCAAGGGTGAGACTGCCACGGCCGACTGGCTGAAGGCGATGAAAGAGAATTTTACCGCCTACAAGGGCAACAGCACGGTGATGAAGGCGGTCAATGCCGGCGAGGTCGAAGGCGGCGTGATCTATCACTACTACTACTACGGCGATCAGGCCAAGACCGGCGAGAACAGCAAGAATGTCGAGTTGCACTATTTCAAGCACGAGGACCCCGGCGCTTTCGTCTCGGTTTCCGGCGGCGGTGTGCTGGCCTCGAGCAAGCACCCGAAGGAAGCCCAGGCTTTCCTGAAATGGGTCACCGGCAAGGGCGGCCAGGACGTGCTGAAAACCGGCGATTCGTTCGAATACGCAGTCGGCAAGGGCGCCGAGTCCAATCCGAAGCTGGTGCCGCTGGCCGATCTGCAGGCGCCGAAAGTCGACCCGACGGCGCTGAACTCGAAAAAGGTGACCGACCTGATGACGGCGGCCGGCTTGCTTTAGCCGGCGTTCGTCCTAAAAGGGCAACCGACTGCGCTCCTGTGGGAATTCGCTTTCCGCGGGAGCGCTCTGTTTTCAAAATGGCATTTGCCCATGACCACAAGCTGCTCGCCACATTGTCGGCCGCCGATCGTTTCCGCCTCCGGGCGGACCCGGCGCAACGTCTGATCTGATGCAGTCTGCGATCGATCTCGCACCTTCAGGCTTGCCGGCCGACACCACGGCCGTGCGGGCACGTCGTTGGTCGGTCTCATGGATTGCGTTGGCTGCCGTCTTTGTCTCGCTTTTCGCGCTGCTGCCGCTTGCCTTCATCGTCTGGGTGGCGGTGCAGACCGGCTGGGAAACGGTGGCGGCGCTGGTGTTCAGGCCGCGCGTCGGCGAGCTTCTGGTCAACACCAGCCTGCTGGTGGTGCTGGCGGTGCCGATCTCGATCGTGCTGTCGGTGGCGCTGGCTTGGCTGACGGAGCGCAGCGATCTGCCGGGTGCCCGCTTATGGGCCTGGCTGTCGGTGGCGCCGCTCGCCATTCCCGCCTTCGTCCACAGTTACGCCTGGATCACCATGGTGCCCAGACTGCACGGCCTGTGGGCCGGCGTGCTTGTGTCCGTCATCGCCTATTTCCCCTTCCTTTATCTGCCGGTGGCGGCGGCATTGCGCCGGCTCGATCCGGCTCTCGAAGATGCAGCGGCAGCCCTTGGTCTCGGCCCGTGGCGGGTGTTTCGGCGTGTCGTGCTGCCGCAGCTCCGGCTCGCCATTTGCGGTGGCTCCCTGCTGGTCGGCCTGCATCTCCTGGCCGAATACGGGCTCTACGTGTTCATCCGCTTTGACACCTTCACCACGGCGATCGTCGACCAGTTTCAGTCGACCTTCAACGGTCCCGCCGCCAACATGCTGGCCGGCGTGCTGGTGACCTGCTGCTTCGTGCTGCTCGGGCTGGAGGTGCTGGTGCGCGGCGAGGAGCGCTATGCCCGCGTCGGCTCGGGTGCTGCGCGCCACCAGCAGCGCACGAGCCTTGGGCGCGCCACCATTCCTTGCCTGCTGCTGCCCGCTGTTACCACGCTGCTGGCGCTCGGGGTGCCGTTCGTCACTATCGGTCGCTGGCTCATGGCCGGCGGCGCCGATGTCTGGCGGCTCGACGAGATCGGCCTGGCGCTTGGTCAGACACTGTTCCTGGCGATTGCAGGCGCGCTGCTCGCCACCGTCGCGGCAATGCCGATGGCGTGGATTTCGATCCGCGCGCCGGGAAGGCTGCAACGCGTCCTGGAGGGCTGCAACTATATCGTCGGCGCGTTGCCCGGGGTTGTCATCGCCCTGGCGCTGGTCACCATCGCCGTGCGTATCGCCATGCCGCTCTACCAGACCCTGTTCACCATCCTGGTCGCCTATGCGCTGATGTTCCTGCCGCGCGCTCTGATTAGCCTCAGGGCGTCGATCGCACAGGCGCCGGTCGAGCTCGAACGCGCCGCCTCCAGCCTCGGCCGGTCGCCGCTCAAGGCGCTGTGGTCGACGACCATCCGCCTGTCGGCGCCGGGTGCCGCGGCCGGCATGGCATTGGTCGCGCTCGGCATCATGAACGAGTTGACCGCAACCCAGATGCTGGCGCCCAACGGCACCCGCACGCTGGCCATGGCGTTCTGGTCCTATAGCGGCGAGATCGACTATGCGTCGGCGGCGCCTTATGCCTTGATCATGGTGGCGATGTCGCTGCCTTTGACCTGGCTGCTCTACGTCCAGTCGAAGCGGATGGCCGGGCGATGAGCTTTCTCGAGCTGAGCGGCATCCACAAGCACTACGGCCCCGTGGCAGCACTTGCCGGCGTCGACCTCAGCGTGGCCAGCGGCAGCCGTACGGCGATCGTCGGGCCATCCGGTTGTGGCAAGACCACCTTGCTGCGGCTGATCGCCGGCTTCGAGGCGCCGGACCAGGGCCGCATCGTGCTCGATGGCGAGGTGCTGGCCGATGGCGACACGGCCGTGCCGGCGCATCGCCGCGGCATCGGGCTGGTGGCGCAGGACGGCGCTCTGTTCCCGCATCTGAGCATCGCCGCCAATATCGGGTTCGGCATGGGCCGTCACGAGGAAAAGCGGAGCGAGCGCATCGCCGAGCTCGCCTATGTCGTCGGGCTGGACAAAGGGATCCTGAAGCGCCGCCCGCACGAACTCTCCGGCGGCCAGCAGCAGCGCGTCGCGCTCGCCCGCGCCATGGCGATGAAGCCGCGGCTGATGCTGCTCGACGAGCCGTTCTCGGCGCTCGACACCGGCCTGCGCGCCTCGATGCGCAAGGCCGTGGCCGAGCTCCTCGAAACGGCCGGCATCACCACCATCCTGGTCACCCATGATCAGGCCGAGGCGCTGTCATTCGCCAGCCAGGTCGCGGTGATGCGCGACGGAAAATTCTCGCAGGTCGGCACGCCGCGCGAGCTCTATTTCAAGCCGAAGGACAGGATGATCGCCGAGTTCCTCGGTGACGCCATCGTCCTGCCGGCCAGGATCGCCGATGGCTTTGCCATCTCGCCGCTCGGCCGCATCGCCGTCGACAGCACGGAGCGGCGCGACGTCGCCCGCATCATGCTACGGCCGGAGCAGGTGCTGCTGAAACGGACATCGCATGAAGGCATGTCCGGCACGCCGGACATGCTGTTCGGCGAGGTGACGGAATCGGAATTCGCCGGCTCGATGTGCACGATCGCGGTGCGTCTCTTGAACAGCCCCGATCCGCCCGATGCTGCCGCCATCGGCAACACGCCGTTGATCCTGCGCAAGCCGGGAATGGACGCGCCGGCGATCGGCGAGATCGTCCGGCTGACCGTGTCGGGCAAGGCGCATGTGTTTGCCTGAACGGTTTGCACGAAGCCAACCTCAATCGACCCGTTTACCGGCCTGATCGAACCAGTGCAGCTTTTCAGACCTCGCCACGACGCGCAGTTGGTCGCCTGGCTTGGCGCTGGCGCGGCCTGAGACGCGCACGACGATACGGCTGCCGGCTGCCGCGCAGTGGAGAAAGCTTTCGGCACCGACCGGCTCGACTGCTTCCACTGTCGCCGGCAACGCAAGCGCGCCGGCCGGCGCCTCTGCCGCGAAGGTGATATCGGCATCCTCCGGACGAAAGCCGAGTGTCACCGCCTTGCTTTGTCCAGGCGCCGAGCCAATCACCGTCCCGTCCGTCAGTACCGAGCCTGGAGAGGCCCCTGTGAGGGCCAGCAGATTCATCGGCGGCGCGCCGATGAAGGAAGCAACGAAGGTTGAGGCCGGCTTCTCGTACACGTCGAGCGGCGCGCCGATCTGCTCGACCAGGCCGGCGTTCATGACGACAAGGATGTCGGCCAGCGTCATCGCCTCAAGTTGGTCGTGGGTGACATAGACCGAGGTGACGCCAAGCGAGCGCTGCAAATTCTTGATCTCGACGCGCATCTGCCCGCGCAATTTCGCATCGAGGTTGGACAGCGGTTCGTCGAACAGGAAGACTTTCGGGTTGCGCACGATGGCACGGCCCATGGCGACCCGCTGGCGCTGTCCGCCGGAAAGCTCGCGCGGGCGCCGGTCGAGCAGCGCCGAAAGCTCCAGCACCTTGGCTGTCGAGCGCACCCTGCTGTCGATCTCGTCCTTCGGCGTACCGCGGTTGCGCAGGCCATAAGCCATGTTGTCGTAGACCTTCATATGCGGATAGAGCGCGTAGTTCTGGAACACCATGGCGATGTCACGCTCAGTCGGACCAATGGTGTTGACCACCTTGCCGTCGATGGCGACTGTACCGGCAGAAATGGTCTCCAGCCCGGCGATCATCCTCAGCAGCGTGGACTTGCCGCAGCCGGACGGGCCGACCAGCACGCAAAGCTCCTTGTCGGGAATGGCGATGGAAACGCCCTTCACGGCTTCGACGCCGCTGGGATAGACCTTCTTGACATCCTTCAGATCGACGGTCGCCATCGGCTTCTCACTTTTCGGATTCGACCAAGCCGCGCACGAACCAGCGTTGCATCAGCACCACGACGAGGATCGGCGGCACGATGGCCAGCATCGCGGTGACCATGACCAGGTGCCATTGGGTATCGGCATCGGCGAAGGAAACCATCTTTCTCAGCGCGATGACGATGGTGTTCATGTCGTTGCTGTTGGTAACGAGCAGCGGCCAAAGATACTGCGTCCAGCCGTAGATGAAGAGGATCACGAACAGCGCGGCGATGTTTGTCCGCGACAGCGGTAACAGAATATCGAAAAAGAAGCGCCATGGACCGGCACCGTCGACACGCGCCGCCTCGACCAGTTCGCCCGGGATGGTCATGAAGAACTGACGAAACAGCAGCGTTGCGGTGGCCGAGGCGATCAGCGGGATAATCAGGCCGGCATAGGTGTCGATCATGCCGAGATCGACCATCACCTTGTAGGTCGGCAGAATGCGCACCTCGACCGGAAGCATCAAGGTGATGAAGATCAGCCAGAAGAAGGTCATGCGCAGCGGAAAGCGGAAGAACACGATCGCGTAGGCCGACAGGATCGAGATGAAGATCTTTCCCACCGCGACGCCCAGCGCCATGATCGTGGTGTTGAGGAGCAGTCTGCCGACGCTGACACCGCCGATACGACCAATGCCGCCGAACAGCGCCTCGCTGTAATTGTTCCATAGCTGGTCGCCGGGCAACAGCGGCAGCGGCGGCCTGAGGATCGTTTGCAGCGTGTGCGTCGAGGCAACGAAGGTGTAGTAGATCGGAAAAGCCACGATCAATATGCCAAGGATAAGCACGGCATGGGCGATGACGGTGCGGAGCGGAGATTGGCCGATCATCGCTGCCCTCAGCCGTAATGGACTTTGCGTTCCACATAGCGGAACTGGATGGCTGTCAGGGCGATGACGATGGCCATCAGGATGACCGACTGCGCCGCCGAGTCACCCAGGATCAGATTGACGAAGCCGTCATTGTAGACCTTGTAGACCAGCGTCTCGGTCGTCTTGCCCGGGCCGCCGCCGGTGACGGCATGAACGATGCCGAACGTGTCGAACAGGGCATAGACGGTGTTGACAACCAGCAGGAAAAAGGTTGTCGGCGCAAGCAGCGGGAAGACGATGGTCCAGAAGCGCTTGGTCTCGCCGGCGCCATCCATGGCCGCCGCCTCGATCAGCGTTTTCGGCACCGCCTGCAGGCCGGCGACGAAGAACAGGAAATTGTAGCTGATCTGCTTCCAGGCAGCCGCCGACACCAGCAGGATCATGGCGTGGGTGCCGTTGAGCAGCGGGTCCCAGGCGATGCCGAGGCTTCTCAGCAAATAGGCCAACGAGCCGATCGAAGGATTGAACAAGAAAAGCCACAGCATGCCGGCAATCGCCGGCGCCACGGCATAAGGCCATATCAACAGTGTGCGGTAGAGGCCTTTGCCGCGCACGGCCTTCTCGGCCATGACCGCGAGCAGCAGGGCCACAACCATGGCAACGATCGCGGTCGCAAGCGAGAACACCACCGTGACCTTGATCGAGTTGAGGTAGGCCGGATCGGCCAGCACCTTCCGGAAATTGGCAAACCAGACGAACCTGCTCTTCAGCCCGAACGGGTCTTGCCTGAGCATCGACTGGTAAAGCGCCTGACCGGCCGGCCAGTAGAAGAAAACCAGTGTGATGGCGAGTTGTGGCGCCACCAGCAGGTACGGCAGGATCTTGTTGGGAAATACGACGCGTGGAGACAGGCTGATTTCCCTCGCTATCCAGGGGTTGCCAACGCGAGCTCGCGTGGGCGATATTTCAACCGACTAATGCATGTCGCCCAAAAGTGCGCAGCGATTTTGGGGTAACGACATGCATAAGAACAAGAGCTTAAAGCGCGTCGCATGTGGCCATTCAAACGCGACGCGCTTTAACCGAGATAATCTCGTCAGTTCTCCAGCGCTTCCTTGATCGCGGCGTTGCCGCGTGTGACCGCATTGTCGAGCGCCTGCTGAGCGGTTTGCTGGCCGGCCAGCATCTTCTCCAACTCCTCATTCTGGATATCACGCACCTGCGGCAGATTCGGCAGGCGCACGCCCTTCGAGTTGTCGGTCGGCGCCTTGCCCGTCATCTGCAGGATGGGTGTCTCGCGGCCGGGGTTTTTGTCATAGAAGCCTGATTTCTTGGTCGCCTCGTACGCGGCGAGCGTCACAGGCAGGTATCCCGACTTCTGGTGCAGATATTCCTGCACATCGGTCTTGGACAGATAGGCAAAGAAGGCGGCAACACCCTTATATTCCTCGTCCGACTTGTTGCCGAACACCCACAGGCTGGCACCGCCCGGCGTGGTGTTCTGTGGTGCGCCCTTGGCGTCGCTATCGTAAGGAAGCTGGCCGATGCCATAGTTCATGCCGGACTTGACGATATCGCCGAGGCCGCCCGACGATTCGGTGAAGATGCCGCATTCGCCAGCGAGGAATATCTGCTTGGCTTCGGAGGTGCGCCCGCCATACTTGAACGTGCCGTCCTTGGCCAGGTCCGCGAGCGCCTGGAAGTGGTTGACGAAAATCGGCGCATTGATCTTGAGTTCGACATCGCCGCCGGCCAGGCCGTTCTGCTGAGTGGCCCAAGACACGTCATTCCACGCCGCGAAATTCTCCAGATGGATCCAGGTCAGCCAGGTCGAGGTATAGCCGCAAGGGGCGGCGCCGCTCGTCTTGATCTTCTTGGCAGCTTCCCACACCTCGTTCCAGGTCTTGGGCGGGCTGTTCACGTCGAGGCCCGCCTTCTGGAAAATGTCCTTGTTGTAGTAGAGGATCGGCGACGAGGAGTTGTAAGGGAACGACAGCATGGTGCCGTCCGGCTTCGAATAATAGCCGACGATGCCGGGCAGATACTGGCTCTTGTCAAAGGTCATCCCGGCACTGGTCAGCACATCGGCCGCCGGCTTGATCGCACCCTCGGCCGCCATCATCACGCCGGTGCCGACGTCGAACACCTGGAGGATATCGGGCGCCTGGCCGGCGCGGAAAGCGGCGATGCCGGCATTCAGCGTCTCCGGATAGGTGCCCTTGAACACCGGAACGAGCTCATAGTCGCTCTGGCTGGCGTTGAAATCCTTGGAGATCTTGGCGACGACCTCGGCGTTGGCGCCGGTCATGGCGTGCCACCAGCTGATCTGCGTGACGGCGAAGGCGGAGGTGGTGGAAAGCAGGGTCAAGGTGGCGGCAACACCGGCCGCGAAGCCGAAGAACTTCATGTTTCATCTCCCGTTTGTCATTGGCGAAAGGGGCACTCTCGCAAAGCCAATATGTGGCGCTGATGACAATCGGACAACGGTTTTGTTGCGGGTCAATGAACATCGCTTCCGGCTAAAGTGCGCTCGCTACCGAAAGCGTCGCCAGGAACTACATCACCGCCTTCTCGGCGGAGCGCATCGGTTTTCCCCCGAAAAGGCCCGCCTCATGGCCCGCGGGTTAACCATTCGTTAAAATCTCCAAGAGCTAATCAGTCACACCTCCCCTGTTATTTGGCAGACCGAGTGAACCCAGGATGCTGACGGTCTATAATTGTATTGTAAGTCAGCACGACCTGAGACTGGTCGCACTTGCCGCCCTCGTCTGCGGCATTTCTTGCTTCTCTGCAGTAAATCTCCTTAAGCACGTCGGCCGATCGACCAACCGAAACCGGCTTGTCTGGCTAATGATCGCCGCAACTTCGACCGGGTTCGGCATATGGGCGACGCATTTCATCGCCATGACTGCGTTTACGCCGGGAATACCAAACGCATACAATCCGGGATTATCCGCCTTTTCGCTTGCCGCCGCCGTCATCCTGACCGCGCTTGGGATGTGGGTTGCCACCTTGCGCCGCGGCATCGACCATTTCCTCGTCGGCGGTGCCATTCTCGGTGGTGCCATCGCGACGATGCACTACATCGGCATGGCGGCGTTCGAGGTCGAGGGCCGGATCGTATGGAACCTGCTCCTTGTCGCGATATCGCTTCTGGCCGGCGGGACGCTCGCGGCAATGGCGCTCCTTGTCGTCTTGCGCCGCCCGTCCGCGCTCGCAACACTTGGTGGCGCCGCGCTTTTGACGCTGGCGATTTGCAGCTTGCATTTCATCGCGATGGGCGCGGTGTCGATCATTCCGGATTCCTCGATTGAAATATCCGAACATTCCATCGAGCCCATTTCCCAGGCCTTTGCCGCAGCGGTCGCCAGCCTGGTAATCCTTGTGCTGTCAGGCGCCGCGCTGTGGATCGACCTGCGCTTTCGCCGGCAGAGGCTCGAGGCCGATCGCATGCACGATCTCGCCAATGCCGCGGTCGAAGGGCTGATCGTTTGCGATGGCACACGCATAGTCAGCGCCAATGACAGCATGGCGAAACTGACGGGCACGGCGACAGCCACCCTGAACACGATGCAACTCGGCGAGCTGTTCGATGGACAGAGCGCAGCCGATGTATCCGGCTTCGGCGAACAGGCACAAGAAACGAAATTGAGGGGCAGCGACGGCACGAGAATTCCTGTCGAGCTGATCGCCAGGAAGATCGCCTACTGCGGCAGGCCTCATACGGTGCTTGCCGTTCGCGACATCCGTGAGCGCAAGAAGGCGGAAGAAGAGATCCTCCGTCTCGCGCATTTCGATCCACTTACCGGACTTGCCAATCGGCGGAGCTTTTCTTCCCGGCTCGAAGCAGAAATCGCTTCGATGGAGCGTGGTAGCAAGGATGGATATCTGGCGCTCCTGCTGCTTGACCTCGACCGGTTCAAGCAAGTCAACGACCTCTACGGCCACAGCGCCGGTGACGCCACGCTGCAGAAGCTCGCGCACTGCATTTCTGGCATTCCGCGCCACGGACAGATGCTCGCGCGTCTCGGCGGCGACGAATTTGCCGTCTTAGCTCCGAACCTCCCCGACCCCCTGGCCGCAGGCCGCATAGCCGAGGACTTGCTGGCGGCGATCCGGGAGGAAAACAGGGTTTCAGTCGGCTCCGGCCTTGTTTCGGCCAGCATCGGCATCGCCTTCTTTCCGCTGGATGCCGAAGATCAGGCCGGCCTGATCGGCCATGCCGACACGGCACTCCATCGCGCCAAGACCGAGGGCAGGGACACCTATCGTTTTTTCGAGATAGCCATGGGCACCGCGGCCCGCGACAAGCGCGTGATGGAGCATGAATTGCGCCAGGCGATCGCCCGCAAGGAGTTCCACCTCGTCTACCAGCCGCAGAAGGAAATCCGCAGCGGCAAGATGATCGGCTTCGAAGCCCTGGTCCGTTGGCAGCATCCGGAGCGGGGCGACATTTCCCCTGCCGTTTTCATCCCCGTGGCCGAGGACAGCGGCGCCATCGCGCAGATCGGCGACTGGGTGCTGACGACGGCTTGTAACGATGCTGTTCGCTGGACAAATCCGCTGATGGTCGCCGTCAACGTCTCCGCCGTGCAGCTTCACAATCCGAACTTCAGCCGCAAGGTGCACGACGCACTGTCGAGATCCGGCCTCGCACCCGGCAGGCTCGAACTGGAGATCACCGAAACGGCCCTGGTGAAGGACATGCCCCGCGCATTGGCAACCTTGAGGCAGGTCAAGGCGCTTGGCGTGCATGTGGCGATGGACGATTTTGGCACCGGATATTCTTCGCTGTCCAACCTTAGCGCCTTTCCCTTCGACAAGATCAAGATCGACGGGTCGTTCATCAAATCGGTCGATAAGAACGGCCAGTTCGCGGCGATCGTCCGCGCCGTGCTGGGGCTTGGACGCGGTCTCGGGCTGCCGGTCCTGGCGGAGGGCATCGAGACGCCGGGCGAATTGCAGTTCCTTGACGCCGAGGCTTGCGAGATCGGGCAAGGCTATTACCTCGGCAAACCGGCTCCGATCGAGACATTCGGCGAGTTGACGGGCGTCACGGCTCCGGCAGTCCGCGCCGCCAGCCGGCGCGGCGCAAGCATCGCCGTGCTCAAGCCGCGCCTGCGCACGGTCTGAGCCTATCCCGGCTGAAGCGCTGCCTCGACCAGACGCTTGGCATCCGGCCCTGACCATTCGGCCGGGCCGTTCATATGGGCGATCAGGCAGCCTTGCCCATCGATCAGCATGGTGACCGGCAGACCGAGCGCCAGGCCGCGCGTCTTGACGTCGTTGAACAGTGCCATGGTGGCATCGCGATAATAGCCGAGCGCCTTGACGCCGGTGTCCTCGAGGAACTTCTTCGGCTTGGTATCGTCGCCGGCATCGACGTTGACTGCAACAACCTGAAACGCGTCGCTGCCCATCTCCTTCTGCAGTGCATCGAGCGCCGGCATTTCGGCGCGGCAAGGTGCGCACCATGTTGCCCACAGATTGAGCAGCACCGTCTTGCCGGCATGATCGGCGATCGTCGTCGGCTTGCCGTCGGGGCCGTTGAAGGCGAGGCTTTTCAGCGATTGCGGCGGATCCGCCGGCAAAAGCGCGGCGACTTGACCGGTAGCGGCCGCGGCGATCTTCTTGGCATGGTCGGTCCTGGCGGCGCAGGCGACGTCGTCCTTGCCGCCGCCGGCGGCCACTTGCGCGGGCGCGTTGTTGCCAGAACCGCTTTCCCTGACATATACCGCGACCGCGCCGGCCAGCACGCCCGCAACCAAAGCGGCGAGGATGAGACGCAAAGCCGGGAAAAATCTATTGCCGTCTGCCATTTTTCAAAAACTGCTCCGGAGCACGGGTTATAGCGATGAGCGACAAGAAGGCCAGCAACCAGATGTGGGGCGGACGTTTTGCCTCGGGTCCGGCCGCAATCATGGAAGCGATCAACGCGTCGATCTCGTTCGACCGCAAACTCTATGCCCAGGACATTCGCGGCTCGATCGCCCATAGCGAGATGCTGGCGCAAACGGGCATTATTTCGGCGGCCGATCAAGAAAAAATCAGTCACGGGCTGAACACGATCCTGGCAGAGATCGGGGCCGGCACATTCGAGTTCTCGACCAGGCTGGAAGACATCCACATGAATGTCGAGGCCCGCCTCGCCGATTTGATCGGCCCTGCCGCCGGCCGCCTGCACACTGCCCGCTCGCGCAACGACCAGGTGGCGGTCGACCTCAGGCTCTGGGTCAAAGACGAGTGCTTTCGTGTCGCCGAGGCGCTGAAAGGCCTGATCACAGCGTTCCTCGCCCGGGCCGAGGAGCATGCGGCAACGGTGATGCCGGGCTTCACCCACATGCAAGCGGCGCAGCCGGTGACCTTCGGCCACCACTGCATGGCCTATGTCGAGATGTTTGCGCGCGACCTGTCGCGCGTCCGCGACGCGATCGAGCGGATGGACGAAAGCCCGCTCGGTGCGGCCGCCCTCGCCGGCACCAGCTTTCCGATCGACCGGCACCAGACGGCAACGGCGCTTGGTTTTCGCGAACCGATGCGCAATTCGCTCGACAGCGTTTCGGACCGCGATTTCGCGCTGGAATTCTTGGGGCTGGCGGCGATCTGTGCGACACATCTGTCGCGGCTGGCCGAAGAGATCATCATCTGGTCGACGCCGCAATTCGGTTTCGTCAGGCTGTCGGATAGCTTCTCGACGGGTTCGTCGATCATGCCGCAGAAGAAGAACCCCGACGCCGCCGAACTGGTGCGCGGCAAGACAGGCCGTGTCACCGGCCATCTGGTCGGCCTGCTGACGGTAATGAAGGGCATGCCGCTGACCTATGGCAAGGACATGCAGGAAGACAAGGAATCCGTCTTCGACGCGGCAGAGACGCTCGACCTGATGCTGGCGGCGATGACCGGCATGATGCGCGACATGACGGTGAACACTGCCGCGATGAAAAAGGCGGCGGGCGCCGGCTATTCGACTGCGACCGACCTCGCCGACTGGCTGGTACGCACGCTCGGCCTGCCGTTCCGCGAGGCGCACCATATCACTGGCCGGGCGGTGGCGCTGGCCGAGGACAAGAAGGTCGGGCTCGACAGGCTTTCGCTGCAGGATTTGCAGTCCATTCACCCCGGTATCAGCGCCGACGTGTTTTCGGTTCTGGCCGTGCAGAATTCTGTAAGGAGCCGCACAAGCTTCGGCGGCACCGCGCCGTCCGAGGTGCGCAAGCAGATCCGCTACTGGAAAAAGCGGCTCGCCAAGGCGTAAGACGCGGGGTGCAATGGCCGCAAAACTCGGATAGAAGCGCTGCGGGCAACAGTTTCGGACGGATGACGCGATGACCGGAAGCAGGATTTTGGTGACGCTGACGCTGCTAGCGGCGATGGCGACCGTTGCGGCCTGCGGCAGGAAGGCTGCGCTCGATACGCCCTACGCGGCAGCCGTGCAGGCGCGCAAGGACGCCGAGAAGGCCAAGCAACCTTTGCCGCCGGAGCCGGAAAAACCTGTCGAGGACAAGAAATTCATCCTCGACCCGCTGCTCTGATTTTCGGACCGATCTCGTGAACCATTTCGACTACCGCGACGGCGTACTGCATGCCGAGGACGTGGCGATATCAGATATCGCCGCCAGTGTCGGCACGCCGTTTTATTGCTATTCGACGGCGACGCTGACCAGGCATTTTCGCGTCTTTGCCGAAGCTTTTGCCGGGCTCGACGCGCTCGTCTGCTATGCCATGAAGGCGAATTCCAACCAGGCTGTGCTGAAGGTGCTGGCAAGGCTTGGCGCCGGCGCCGACGTGGTCTCGGAAGGCGAACTGCGCCGCGCTTTGGCTGCCGGCATTCCGGCAAGCAAGATCCTGTTTTCAGGCGTCGGCAAGACCGCGCGCGAAATGGATTTTGCGCTCTCGGCCGGCATTCTCTGTTTCAACGTCGAATCCGAACCGGAGCTGGAGCTGCTGTCGGCCCGCGCCACCGCGCTGGGCAAGATCGCGCCGATCTCGCTGCGCATCAACCCGGATGTCGACGCCAGGACGCACAAGAAGATTTCGACTGGGAGGGCCGAGAACAAGTTCGGCATTCCCTGGCAGCAGGCGCGGAAGGTTTATGCCCGCGCGGCTGAGTTGCCGGGCATCAGGATCACCGGCATAGATACCCATATCGGCAGCCAGATCACCGAATTGCAGCCCTTCGACGACGCCTTCGCGCTGCTGGTGGAACTGGTCGGCGCGTTGCGTGCCGACGGGCATGCCATTGAGCATATCGATGTCGGTGGTGGCCTCGGCATTCCCTACCGCGTCGACAACAACCCGCCGCCTTTGCCCGAAGCCTATGCCCAGATCGTCAGTAAGCATGTCGCCAAGCTCGGGCTGAAAGTGATGTTCGAGCCGGGCCGGCTGATCGTCGGCAATGCCGGCATCCTGGTCTCGGAGGTCATCTTCGTGAAAGAGGGCGACGCCAAGAACTTCCTCGTCGTCGACGCCGCGATGAACGATCTGATCCGGCCGACCCTTTACGACGCCTTCCACGACATCAGGCCGGTGGTGCAGCAGCCGGTCGCGGCACCGCGCATGAAGGTCGACGTCGTCGGCCCGGTCTGCGAGACCGGCGACTATCTCGGGCTCGACCGTGACCTGCCCAGGCTGAAAGCCGGCGACCTGATCGCTGTCGCCACCGCCGGCGCCTATGGCGCCGTCCAGGCCGGCACCTACAACACCAGGCCGCTGGTGCCGGAAGTGCTGGTCGACGGCGACCGCTTCCACATCGTGCGCCCGCGCCAGACCTATGACGAATTGATCGGGCTGGATTCGGTGCCTGATTGGTTGACCTGAGAGATACCTTGCAGCGCTACAGCCGGTGCTGGATGAGCGCCCTGGCCTCGGCGATCCTGTCCTCGTTCCGGCGATAGAATATCCACTGCTTGATACGCTTGCTGCGCAAAAGCCTTGCCTGGGTGAGCACGCGCATATGCTCGCTGAGCGTCGCCTGCGTGATCCCCAGCTTTTCCGCGATCAGCAGCGCGCAGACCCCGTCCTCGACCAGATCACCGTCCGCCTGCGGCGGAAAATGCGCGCGCGGGTCCTTGAGCCAATCGAGGATCTGCAGTCTGCGCTCGCTGGCAATCGCTTTGAAGACGTCGACCTCTTGCATTTAGGCACTTTGCCAAGTTACTAAGTAATGTCAACTCTGAATGGCAACTCTGGGAGTGAAGCATGCTGCATGGCCACACGATCACCCGCGAGCGCATTGCGGCGATGGAACCCCGCATCCGGCCCTTCGTGCGCCACACGCCGGTGCTGCGCGTCGACATGGCCGATTTCGACCGCCCGCCTCTGCCTGTCGACCTGAAGCTCGAATGCCTGCAGCATTCCGGCTCGTTCAAGGCGCGTGGCGCGTTCACCAATCTCCTCGAACGGCCGGTTCCCGCAGTTGGCGTCGTCGCCGCATCGGGCGGCAACCACGGCGCCGCGGTCGCCTATGCCGCCATGCGGCTCGGCCATAAGGCGACCATCTTTGTTCCCGAAGTGAGCCCGCCGGCCAAGCTGGACCGCATCCGCGGCTATGGCGCCGAGCTGATCGTCGGCGGCGCCCGTTATGCCGAGGCGCTGGCCGCCAGCGAGAGCTTCGCCGAAAAATCCGGCGCGCTGCAGATCCACGCCTTCAACCAGGAGGAGACGCTGGTCGGGCAAGGCACGCTGGGCCTCGAGATCGAGGCCGACCTGCCGAAGCTCGACACGCTGCTGGTCGCTGTCGGCGGCGGCGGCTTGATCGGCGGCATCGCCGCCTGGTTTTCCGGCCGCATCAGGATCATTGCCGTTGAGCCGGAGGGTGCGCCGACGCTACACCGCGCTTTCGAGGCTGGCCGGCCTGTCGATGCCCCGACCGAGGGCATCGCCGCCGATTCGCTCGCGCCGAAGCGTGTCGGCGAAATGATGTTTCCTATCGCCGAGGCGTTCGTCGAGCGCTCGATCCTCGTCGGCGACGACGACATTATCGCCGCCCAGGCGGCGCTGTGGGACCGGGTGCGAATCATCTCCGAGCCGGGCGGTGCGGCGGCCTTCGCGGCGCTCCTGTCCGGCCGCTACAGGCCGGCTGTGGGCGAGCGCGTTGCCGTTCTGGTCTGCGGCGCAAACGCCAATCCAGCGAAATTTTGACAATATCCGGGGCATTATTGTTCACGTTTTGGGGAACCGCCTCGCCTTCGCCGTGTTTGTTGGTATCCTTAGGGCGACGTGCAGCCGCCTGAATGCACGACGTATGCGCTAAGATTTTGGGTCTTCGCATCGTGCTTCCCGAAAATCGACTTTTCGGGCCCATGCGATAGACTCGTGAGGTCCGGGCTATCCCGCCCGGCCAGGAAGGGCCGATGACGCAACGACCCGTCTTTACCAGCGATCGCAGCCTGGCCGGGCGCCTTGCCTTGAGCCGGCTGGCGACGCAGGTCTCGATAATCGTCGAGCGCGGCTGGCCGTTGCTGCTGCCGCTGATCATCGTCGCCAGCCTGTTTCTCAGTATCTCGTGGCTCGGTCTGTTCCCGCTTTTGCCCGATTTAGCGCGATTCGGTCTCATCACGGCATTCGGCGTCGCAGCGCTTGCCGCACTCTATCCATTGCGTTTCTTCCGCACGCCATCCAGTGCCGAGGTCGACCGCCGCATCGAGGCGGCCAACCGGTTGCTGCACAGCCCGGTGCAGGTCCAGACCGATCGCCCGAGCGGCAAGGAAAGCATTTTTTCGCGAGCCCTGTGGCGCGAGCATCAGCGGCGCATGGCGGACCGGCTGGGCGAGCTTGGCGGCGACGTGCCGCGCACGCGCGTCCCCGAGCATGACCCGTGGGCGTTGCGCGCCGTTGCGGCGCTTTTGTTGGTCACCGCCTTTGCCTTCTCCTTCGGGCCGTCGGGCGGCAAGCTGAGTGACGGGTTTGTTGCCCGTGCCGCGCGCGACGTCGTGCCGCCGCGCATTGATGCCTGGGTGACGCCACCGGCCTATACCGGCAGGCCACCAGTATTCCTCAACGCCCCTGTCCTTGCCAACAATGCCAATCAAGCGGCGCCGACCTTCACCGTTCCGGAGGGCAGCGACGTGTCGCTGCGCGTCACGGGCGGTTCGGGCGAGGAAACGCTGAGCTACGCCGACGCCGGCGGCAACACCCGCGCCATCGATCCGACCGGGCCGCAAGCCAAGCCAGAGGCAAATACTGCAACGCCTTCCACCGTGCGCCAGTTCAGCGGCAAGTTGACGGCCGACGGCATGCTGACGCTGCAATCCGGCGACGGCGAGCTCGGCCGCTGGGCCTTCGCCATAATCCCCGACAAGCCGCCGCAGATCCGCTTTGTCGGTGAGCCGAAACGCGCCGTCAACGGCGCCTTCGAGCTCAACTACCAGATCGACGACGACTATGGCGCGGCCTCCGCCAAGGCGGTTTTCGCATTGGCCGATCCGCAGGTGCCCAACGCGCATCCGCTCTATGGCCCGCCGGATATGCCGCTGACGTTGCCGCGCCGCGGCGGCAAGGCCAATGCCGCCAAAACGACGAAGGATCTGACCGACCATGTCTGGGCCGGTGGCAACGTCAAGCTGTCGCTTGTCGCCACCGACGGCGCCGGACACACGGCGACCAGCGAAACCAAGACGCTGGTGATGCCGGAGCGGCCATTCTCCAACCCCTTGGCGCGGGCCGTGGTCGAGCAGCGCCGCATGCTGGCGCTCGACGCCTATGCCAAGGACCGCGTCCTCGACCTGATGGATGCGATCACGCTCAGGCCCGAAGACACGTTCGACAATATGGCGCACTACCTCGCCATCATGAGCGCCCGCACCCGGCTGAAGATGGCCGACAGCGACGACCAGTTGCGCGACGAGGTCGCTTACCTCTGGGAGATCGCGCTCGGCATCGAGGAAGGCAATCTGTCGGCGGCGGAGAAGCGGCTGCGCCAGGCGCAGCAGGCGCTGCAGGATGCGATCAAGAACGGCGCTAGCGACCAAGAGATCGAGAAGGCGATGAAGGAACTGCGCGAGGCGATGAACCAGTTCCTGCAGGAATTCGCGGCGCGGGCGCAGCAGAATCCGAATGCGCCACAGATGCAGCAAAACGGCCAGGAACTGCGCCAGAGCGACATCGACCGCATGATGGACCAAATCGAGAACCTGGCGAAATCCGGCAATCGCGACCAGGCGCAGCAATTGCTGTCGGAGCTGCAGGACATGATGAACAATCTGCAGGCAGGCCGCCAGCAGCAAGGCGGCCAGCAGGACAGCGAGATGCGCCAGCAGATGGACAAGCTGGGCGAGATCATGCGGCGCCAGCAGGAGATGATGAACGACACCTTCCGTATGGACCAGATGCAGCGCGGCCAGCAACAGCGCGGGCAGAACCGCGACGAGCAACTCGGCGAGAACGGTGAGCAAGGCCCGATGGGCGAAGAGGGCAAGCCCAGCCCGGGCGACGACCGCGATCCGCTCGGCCGGCCGAAGCCGATGACGCCGCAGGAATTTGCCGATGCGCTGAAGCAATTGCAGGAAGGCCAGGGCAAGCTGCAGAGCGAGCTCGATCAATTGAGGAAGGGCCTCGAAGGCATGGGCCTCGACCCCAATGAGGGGTTTGGCGAAGCCGGCAAATCCATGGGCAATGCCGAACAGGCGCTCGGCGAGGGCGAGGGCGACCAAGCCGTCGGCCACCAGGGCCGCGCATTGGAAGCCTTGCGCAGGGGCGCCAAGGATATGATGAAGCAATTGCAAGCGATGCAAGGCGACCAGGGCGGCAACGGGCAGGGCGGACGCCAGCAGAATGCCGACCGTGACCCGCTCGGGCGGCCCCGCACCAGCGAGGGTCCCGATGACGGAAGTTCGGTGAGAGTGCCTGACGAGATCGACGTGCAGCGCGCCCGCCAGATCCTCGAGGCAATCCGCAAGCGGCTCGGCAACGCGCTCAGCCCCGATATCGAGCGCAGCTATCTGGAGCGGTTGCTGGAGCTGAAGTAAGGCTGCACTCTACATTTTTGGAAGATCGCCGTGCGCGGTCCTCCGTGGTGGCAGCTATCGCCGGACCGAGCGACGTGTTTAACGGTTGGTGAACGCCTCGCGGATCGCCTCTTCCATGCCGTCGATCGCCTCGCCGGAAGCGTTCGGATTGCGCCGCAGCACTACGTTCGAGGAATCGATGTCGCCGAAGCCGTCGGCGGCCGTAAGTTCGCGGCAGCCGGCCGGAATGTTGCTGCGCGAGATCGGCGCAATCGCCAGCCCGGAGGTGACGGCGAGCCGCAGGCCGCCATTGGTATCGCTGGTGTAGGCGACACGATAGGCGAGACCGCGCTGTTCCAGCGACTTTATCGCGAAATCCTTGCACCAGCCGGCGCGGTTGTAGAGCGCGATCGGCACCGGCCGGTCCTCATGCATGTGATGCAGCTCCGACGTCACCCATACGGTCGGATCATGCATCAGCACCTCACCGCCCGAGAGATCCTGCCATTCGAACACCACCGCCAGATCGAGCTCGCCGGCGGCGAGCGCCGCGATCTGCGCACCGGAATGCGCGTAGCGGACGGTGATGTCGACCTGAGGATGGCGCTTGGCAAAGGCACCGAGCGCGCGCGACAGGATCGCGTGGCCATATTCCTCCGGGATACCGATGCGCACCGGCCCGCCAAGCGGCGCCGCGACCATCGATGCCGCCGTCTCGTCGAGCAGCGAAACGATGCGCCTGGCGTTGGCGATGAGCTCGCCGCCGCGCCGCGTCAGCGCCACACCACGCGAGCCGCGCTCGAACAGGCTGTCGCCGACCATGCTTTCGAGCTTCTTCATCTGCATCGAGACCGCCGACTGGGTGCGGCCGGCCCGCTCCGCCGCCTTGGTGAAATTGCCGGTGTCGGCGACCGCGACGAAGGTGCGCAAGAGGTCGCTGTCGAGATTGGGTCGCATGTGCCCGCCATAAGAAAATCTGATTGCTGGCATCATTCCAATTCGTTTGCAACATGTCAAACGGCGGACGATAGTCGCCTCACCCATTGGATATGCGGCCGCGAAATCGGCCGCGGACCAATCAAAAGTCCTCACTCGTACCCGCTGCCCGAAACGGTGGCGGGTTCTTTTTACCCGGATGCAGGCCTGCTTCCGGCCGGCGCGCAGGAGACCGGAGCGCCCATGCAGAATCGGCTTGTGCTCGGCATCCTCAGCCTCTGTCTCGGCGTGTTGGTCTTTTCACTGCAGGACCCGCTGGTCAAGGCGGTGTCGAGCCGCTATCCCGTCACCGAGGTGATGGCGATCCGCTCGATCGTCGCCCTGCCGATCCTGGTTTTCCTCGTCCACGCCGACGTCGGATTGCAGGCGATCCAGTCGAAGCGGTTCGGCATGTTGACGATGCGCGCCTTCATCCAGTTCACCTCCTACACGGCCTACTATCTGGCAATCGCCGCGCTGCCGCTGTCTGACGCGGTGGCGCTCTATTTCATGGCGCCGCTGTTCATCATGGCGCTGGCTGGCCCCTATCTCGGCGAACGCGTGTCCTGGCAGGCGCTCGCCACCGTCCTGGTCGGCATGCTCGGCGTGCTGGTGATGGTGCGCCCGGGCGCCGGCGTGTTCGACTGGGCAGCGCTGCTGTCGCTAGGTTCGGCTCTGCTTTACGGTTTCTCGCAGCTGATGGCACGCAAGATCGGCGACACCGAATCCTCGACTGTCATGGCGTTCTATCAGAACGGCGCCTATCTGGTCGGCGCCGCCTTGGTGGCGGCATTGTTTTGGCTGGCAGGCATAGACCACGCCATGCATCCGAGCCTCGAATTCCTCGTCCGGCCATGGGTGTGGCCGACGACGCCGGATCTCCTCAAGATGGGGGCATGCGGCTTCGTTGCCTCGGCCGGCATGATCCTGTTGTCGCAGGCCTATCGGCTGGCGCCCGCCAACAGCGTCGCCACCTTCGAATACACCGGTATCATCTGGTCGCCGCTATGGGGTTTTCTGTTTTTTGCCGAAGTGCCGCGACCAGCGACGGCGGCCGGCGCAGCCCTCATCATCGGCGCCGGCCTGTTTGCGCTCAATGCCAGCCGGCGCCGGAGCGGCGCGCCAGCCATCGCTGCGACCTGCGACCCTGCCTGAAGGCCGTCGGCCTTGGGCTTTAGGCGAAGCAGGCGAGCGCCTGGTCGACACGGGCGCGAATTTCAGCCAGCGTGAACGGCTTTTGCACGACATCGAGAATAACGCCGTCCAATTCCTCGGCGCGCTCGCGCTGATCGGCAAAGCCGGTCATCAGCATGATCTTCATCGCCGGGAACAGCGCCGCTGCCGCCTTGGCCATCTCGATGCCGTCCATCTCCGGCATGCGGATGTCGGACAGCACAAGGTCGTAGCCCCCTTGCGCCGCCCTAATCAGAGAAAGACCGTGCACGCCGTCGGCGGCAATAGTGACATTATGCCCGGCGCGTTCGAGCGCACGGGCGGCGAGGGTGCGGACGGATTCATCGTCCTCGACGATCAGGAGCTTTGCCATGGGCAGGATATTTGGCGAGGAAAAGTTGATGTTTCCTGAAGGCGCTGAGTGTCGATGAGGCCTTTTCAGAATTCGCTCCGGCGAGTCAGATGGCGTGGTTTTCGAGAACCGGAGCGGAGCGGACGTTCGAGTCCGGGAGCTTCGCGCACGATCCCGAAATCGGTTTCGATTTCGGAAAGGATCATGCGCAAATCAAAAGTGCTACAGCGCCCTTTGCGCGTCCAAAGGACGCGCGGCGCTGTAGGAAGCGCAGAAAACTGTGTCAGGTGGCCGCCGGAGTAGAATTATCAAAAGGCCTCAAGCGTCGCCCTTGACGATGCCGACGAACGGCAATTCGCGAAACGCGTGGGCGACGTCCATGCCATAACCGACGACGAAATAATCGGGGCAGTCGAAGCCGACATAGTCGGCGTTGAGCGTGGTTTGGCGGCGCATGCGCTTGTCGAGCAGCACGGCGATGGCACAGCTCCTCGCGCCGCGCGACAGCATGAGGTCGCGGGTGAAGCTCAGCGTCTTGCCGGATTCGAGGATGTCGTCGATGAGAAGCACATCGCGGCCGGCGACCTCGTTGTCGATGTCGCGCAGCACCCTCACCTCACCGCTGGTTGTCCCGGCGCCATAGCTCGAGATGAAGATGAACTCGACCTCCGGCGACAGGCCGACATCGTGCATGGCACGGATAAGATCGGCGGCGAAGATGAATGATCCCTTCAGCACCGAGATTACCAGAAGGTCGTGGTAGTCGTGCCCGGCAATCTCCTTGGCAAGTTCCAGATTCCGCCGCGCGATGGCGGACGCCGAAAACAGGACTTCGATGTCCTTGCCGCGCACAACTGGCATTGGCCGCCTTTCCAGAAATGATCGCCTTGTAGGCGAAGCTGACCGAAAACGGTCTTCAACCCCGTTTCTAGGCATGTCGAGCGGTCTGGCAAGGCCAATCTTTGGCAGGGCGCCGCGAACGGTCTCCAGCGCGTCGCGAATCGTTTATCTGGTGACCTGTTGATTTTCTGGTGCCGTTCTAACGAACCAGCGCATGGCCGCCCGAAATCCAGAAGGCGGCAAAGGCGGCACCGACGCCGGCAATCCAGAAGATCGGCCCACCGTGCACCCACAACGGCCGTTCGACGGCGGTTTCGGGCTTGCGCAACATGTCCATGCCTTCGATCGAAGGCGTAGAAATCATGCGCGCAGGCGGCGGTGCAAAGTCTGGACTCGTAAAATGGCGGGGCAGCACCTCATAATCGGCATCGATGACGTCGGCGGTCACGTCGCGCATGATGCGTTCCGGCTCGGCGGCCGGATCGGTCATGATTTCGCCGGAAACCGGGCGCGCGGTTCGATCCTCAGCCATCGTGGCCCAACACTACGGCACCTGTTCGCTGTTCGTTTCTTTTGGGTAAACGGAAATGGTTAACGCTTCCCCACCGGAACCCCTGTGACTCGTTTGAAAAGCCCCCAAATTAACCGTCGGTTAACCATGCCGGCCGATGGTCTTTCCACAGAAAGGGCTGGCATCTTGCCGCCGAGAATTTCAGGTCGTCGAAAGTGATCCGCTTCGAAAATGTCGGCCTCCGCTATGGCATGGGTCCGGAGATCCTCCGCGACATCTCCTTGCACATTCCGGAGCGCTCCTTTCAGTTCCTGAGCGGACCTTCAGGCGCCGGCAAGACGACGTTGCTGCGGCTTCTGTTCATGTCGCTGAAGCCGACGCGCGGCCTGATCACCATCTTCGGCAAGGACCGCTCGCGCATCTCGCGCACCGAATTGCCGCATCTGAGACGCCGCATCGGCGTGGTGTTCCAGGATTTTCGCCTGCTCGACCATATGACCACCTACGAGAACGTGGCCTTGCCGCTGCGCGTGCGCGGCCGCGAGGAGGCGACCTACCGCACCGACGTCACCGAGCTGCTGAAATGGGTCGGCCTCGGCGAACGCATGCATGTGCTGCCGCCGGTGCTGTCAGGCGGCGAGAAACAGCGCGCCGCGATTGCCCGGGCGTTGATCGAGCAGCCCGAGATCCTGCTCGCCGACGAGCCGACGGGCAATGTCGATCCACCACTGGCGCGACGCCTGCTGCGGCTGTTCATCGAGCTCAACCGGCTGGGCACTGCCGTGGTGATCGCCACGCACGACCTCGGCCTGATGGAACAGGTCGACGCACGGCGCATGATCCTGGCCGGCGGAAGGCTGGACATCTATGACTGAGCTCTCCGTCGAACACTTCGAGGGTCACGACGCCGCGGCGGCCAAGCCCCGCGTCCAGCGCAAAATGGCGCCGATCGTGCCGGCGCAGAACATCGCCGGCCGGGCGCTGGTGCTGGTCATCGCCATCATGACGTTTCTGTCCTGCCTGACGTTTGGCGCAGTCACGCTGGTGCGTGACACCGCCTCGGTCTGGGAGAACCAGATCTCGCGCGAGGCGACCATCCAGATCAAGCCGGTCGACGGCCTCGACATGGAGGCCGCGCTTGCGCTGGCCTCGCAGATCGCCGGCGAATTCCCTGGCGTGAAAAGCGCCAGGATCGTCGACCGCGAAGCGACGGCCCGGCTGCTCGAGCCTTGGTTGGGCTCGGGCCTGAACATCGATGAGCTGCCGGTGCCGCGCCTGATCATCATCACCATCGACGAGAACAGTCCGCCCGATTTCGCCGCACTGCGCGCGGCGATCACGCCGAAGCTGCCGAGTGCCTCGCTCGACGATCATCGCACCTGGGTCGACCGGCTGGTTGCCATGGCCCGCACCACGGTGACGATCGGTATCGCAGTGCTGGCACTGATGCTGTCGGCGACGGTGCTGACCGTGGTATTCGCGACGCGCGGCGCCATGGCCGGCAACGGCCACATCATCGAGGTGCTGCATTTCGTCGGCGCCGAGGCGCGCTTCATCGCGCGCGAATTCCGCCGGCATTTTCTGGTCACCGGCATGAAGGGCGCCGCGGCGGGCGGCGCCGCGGCAATCCTCGTCTTCATCGTCTTCTCCTGGTGGTCGTCACGCAACATGGCGACGCCGCAGGCCGACCAGGCGACCGCCCTGTTCGGCAATTTCGCCATCGGCTCCGCAGGCTATTTCGGGGTCGCTGTCATGGTGCTGGTGATCGGCGCGCTGACCGCGGCAACCTCCCATTTCACCGTGGTTACCTATCTCAGCGACATCGACATTCGCCAGCCGGACGCCGGCTAAAGGAAAGATCGATCACGGATGAAAACGCATCGTCACGAAAATTGCATTTTTTTCCTACCAAAGGCCGTATTTCGGGATTAACCATTTCATGATGGACGTTCGGGACTCGACCGATACCGCTGGGTGCATGCCAGTGCTGGTTGCGCGTCCGCATGAATTCGCCGGGCCTGATGAATTTGCCAAGCCGGATCAATTCGCCACACACGGGCGGCTGCTGGCAGCCCGCTCCTTGCGACTTTCGGCCCTCGTTCTGCTCGCCCTTGTGGCGCTGTTTGTCGCCGGCTTCGGCTGGTTCGCCAACACCGTCAGCCGTCTGACGACGCCCGCCAATCCGGCAAGGGCCGACGCTATCATCGTGCTGACCGGCGGTCAGTCGCGCCTCGACGCCGCGATGGGCCTGCTTGCGTCCGGCAAGGGCGAGCGGCTTCTGATCAGCGGCGTCCATCCTTCCGCCAGCCGCCGCCAGCTTCAAGCCGCGACCGGCGGCGACAAGAGGCTGTTTTCCTGCTGCGTCGACATCGACCGCGCCGCGCTCGACACGATCGGCAATGCCGAGGAAAGCGCCAAATGGGTCGAGGACCATGCCTACGGCACGGTCATCCTCGTCACCAACAATTATCACATGCCGCGCAGCCTGCTGGAAATGGGCCGGCTGCTACGCGGCGCCAGGCTTGAACCCTATCCGGTGGTCAACACCAACCTCGGGAATGGCGGCTGGCTGACCAAGCCGGAAGCGCTGCGCGTGCTGTTCACCGAATACAGCAAATACCTGCTGGCGCTGGCGCGTGGCGTCATGCCGGTGAAGCAACCGCCCAACAGCGTCACGCTGGCCGACGCCGCGGGCGGAAACTGAACGGCACCGGCAGTTTTTATTCCCTGGCTGTTGCACCCGAGCGCAAGCGCGCGATCTCCTGCTCGAGCCGTTCTATACGCCTGTCTCGTTCGGCCAGAGCCGCCGCCACATCGGCCGCTTCGAAACGCTGCGGGATGTGCTGTGAGCAATTGGAATCCCAGGCAGAAACGGTAAACAGGATGACCTGTTCGGGTCGCGCTTTGTAGTCTTGCGGCATCAGCTTTGCCATCAGTTCGGCATCGCCCTCGACGACCTGCGCTGTGCCCCAGATCTTGATGCGCTGCCGGTGGGCATAATCGATGAGGAACAGGAAAGCCTGTGGGTTGTCGCTGAGATTGCCTTGGGTGATGAACTGCCTGTTGCCGGAAAAATCGGCAAAGCCGATCGTCCGTTCGTCGAGCACCTTGAGGAAACCGGCAGGCCCGCCGCGATGCTGGATGTAAGGCTGCCCGTCAGCATTGGCGGTCGACAGGAAGACGCTGGTCTGCGCCTCGATGAAGGCGGCGAGATCGGGCGTGATTGCCGCCTGCCAGCCACCACGCTCCTCAACACGGGCATAGGCCTGGCGCGAGCCCTTGCGGGCTTGGATCGCCTTCACCGTCGGTGTGAAGGCAACATCGCTGGTGTGAGCGTTCATGAAGACCCTCCTCAACTGCCGAGCTACGCTGCATTACTCACCGAAAAGTAGATACTTCCATCTTCGAGAAGCAGATGCGATATCTGCGATGCGTCCTTCCATTCTTCGGAAGGGCCAATTTTTTCGGGAAAGTTATGGATCGCCTCCACTCCATGTCGCTTTTCGTTGCCGCGGCGGAGACAGGCAGCCTTTCGGCTGCCGGGCGTCGCTTCGGCATTCCGCTGACGACGGTCAGCCGCAAGGTTTCGGACCTGGAAAGGCACCTGAAGACACGGCTGTTGAACCGCTCGGCGCGGCAGCTGTCGCTGACCGATGCCGGCCACGCCTATCTCGCCGCCTGTCGTCGCATTCTCGACGAGGTCGGCGAGGCCGAGCGAATAGCCGCCGGCGAGTACAGCGCCCCGACCGGCGAACTGATCGTCACCGCGCCGATCGTCTTCGGCCGCCTGCATGTGCTGCCGGTCGTCACCGCCTTTCTCGCCGCCTACCCCGACGTAAGTGTGCGGCTGACACTCGCCGACCGGATAACCCAGTTGGTCGAAGAGCACATCGATCTCGCCATCCGCATCGGCGCCCTTGCCGATTCGAGCCTGGTCGCCGTCCGCCTGGGTTCGATCCGCCGCGTCGTTTGCGCGAGCCCGGCCTATCTCGCCGAGCACGGCACGCCGAAAACGCCGCAAGAGCTTGCAGCACACAGTGCGATCACCTTCGAAGGGCTCAACGCCTCCGCCTGGAGTTTAGCCACCGGCAAGGCCGAATTCACCGTACCGGTCCGCTCCAGGTTACGGGTCAACACCGCTGAGGCGGCAATCGATGCGGCGATTGCTGGCGTCGGCGTGACGAGGCTGCTTTCCTACCAGATCGCCGCCGCGGTTCGGTCGGGTACGCTGCGCCCCGTGCTGCAGGAGTTCGAGCCCGAGCCATGGCCGGTGAGCCTCGTCCACGCCGGCCAAGGGCTGCTGCCGGTGAAGCTGCGCGCGTTCCTCGACTTCGCCGCCCCACGCCTGAAGCAGCGCCTGCTGCAGGCGGCGTGGCAGGCGTGACGAAGGACGGCCTACCGCAAAACCGGGCCGATCGCCCGCCTCGCACCGTTTCCTTTTTGCCGGCGCTTGGTGTAACCAACGCACACCTCCTCACCGGGCACTTGCTGTATGCTCTATTTCCGCTCGCTGGCGTTCAATCTCGCCTTTTACCTCAATCTGATCGTCCAGATGATCCTCTGGACCCCGTATTATTTCCTGTCGCCGCGCCACCGCGCCTGGTTCGTGCCGAAATTCTGGTCGCGCACCAGCATGTGGCTCTACGACAAGATCGCCGGCACCAGAAGCGAGATCACCGGCCAGGAGAACCTGCCTGAAGGCTCCTTCATCCTGGCGCCGAAGCACCAGTCCTTCTGGGACACGATCGCTTTCCTGCCGTTCCTCGACGATCCCATTTACATATTGAAGCGGGAGCTGACCTGGATCCCGTTCTTCGGCTGGTACATCTTGAAGATGCGGATGATTCCGGTCGACCGCGGCAGCCGCTCGAAGGCATTGAAGATGGTGATCGCCGCGACCAAACAGGAATTGGCGCGCAATCCCCGCCAGCTCATCATCTATCCCGAGGGCACGCGCCGGGCGCCGGGCGACGAGCCGGTCTACAAATACGGCATCGTCGAACTCTACGCGCAACTTGGCATTCCGGTGGTGCCGGTCGCTCACGTCGCCGGCCTCTATTGGCCGCGCCGCAAATTCCTGCGCTATCCCGGCACGATCAAGGCGCGCTTCCTGTCGCCGATCCCGCCCGGCCTCGGCAAGGACGAATTCATGCAACGGCTGATCGGCGAGACGGAGGCCGCCTGCGACCAGCTCCTCGTCGAGGCGTCGCAAACGCCGAACCCGCCGCCGATGCCGCCGACTGCGGTGAAAAGGCTTGGTGAGCTGGACGCGAAACCTGAATTGAAAGGCTGAGGCAACGGCCTCAGATGCCACAAGGGCTCACGGCAGGGCAGCCAGGGCGGCTGTTGCAACCAGCGTCACGGCAAACACCAGATTGATGATCCGCGAAGCCAGCGGTTTGCGCAGCAAACGTGCAAAGGCTGCGCCGGCGAGAAGCCACAAGAGATGAATGGCAACGATCATCAAGGTGAGAACCCCCAGCTTGGCTGAAATACCGAGACCGCCGGCGCCGGAAGACGCGCTGGCGAACACGGCGGCAATCGCCACATAGGCTTTCGGGTTGGCAACAGCCAGAAGAAACCCGCCAAGGAAAGTGGGAAGCGCCGCTCCACGGACGCGTGCCGTCAGTGGCGGCGCCGTCGCTATCTTGAACGCCAGGTAAAGGATGTAGGCTGCCGAGGCGACCGCCAGCAGCGCCGCGAGCTTCGGCAACGCGGCGAGAACGGCCATGATGCCCGTCGCCACCACCACGAGCACGAGGATCGTGCCAACAACGATCCCCGAGGCATAGCGGAGCGAATCCCGCAGGCCGAACGCGGCGCCGACCGCGGTGACGCTTATCGTCGCCGGCCCCGGGCTGCCCATGACGAGGGCCGATGCCAGCACAAGCGCCAGCAATTGCTGCCATAGCTGCTGATCGAGAAGAACCTGTCCGGCCATGCGGCGTCCCTGCATCCTGTGACGATGTAGGACGGTAGGCAAGGCAGCGGTGCGGGTCTTGAACGATCGTGCGCGGCTATGCGCTGGCCTTGTCGAGCTCGGCGATATCGTCCGGACTGAGCTGCAACGACGCCGCACGCACCAGGCTGTCGAGCTGGCCGAGCGTCGTCGCGCTGGCGATCGGAGCGGTGACGCCGGGGCGCGCCATGACCCAGGCCAGCGCCGCTTCCGCCGGCTTGGCCGAATGTCTGGCCGACACGGCGTCGAGCGCTGAGAGAATGCGCATGCCACGCGCGTTGAGATACCCTTTCACACCGCCGCCGCGCGGGCTTTTGCCGAGATCGGCTTCGCTGCGGTACTTGCCGCTCAAAAACCCTTTGGCGAGGCTGAAATAGGTGATGACGCCGATGTCCTCGGCCACGCACAGATCACGCAGCGGACCATCGAAGAACGAGCGGTCGTAGAGGTTGTATTCCGGCTGCAGCACCTCGTAGCGCGGCAGGCCGCGCAGGCTTGCTACGTCGAGTGCGGCGCGCAATTGGGCGGCGTCGAGGTTGGAAGCGCCGGCATAGCGGATTTTGCCCTTGTCGAGCAGTTTCTGGTAAGCACCGAGCGTTTCCTCATACGGGGTCGCAGGGTCGGGCCAGTGCGACAGATAGAGATCGACGGTATCGACCTGCAGCCGCTTCAGCGAGGCATCAATGGCCTTTTCGATATAGGCGGCGGACAGATCCCTTTTGCCCTGCCCCATGTCCGAACCGACCTTGGTGATGACGACAACCCTGTCGCGGTTGCCGCGACTCTTCATCCATTTGCCGATGATGGTTTCGGATTCGCCGCCCTGGTGGCCGGCAATCCAGCGCGAATAGGAATCGGCCGTGTCGATGGCGTTGAGACCGGCGTCGACAAAGCGGTCGAGCAAGTCGAACGAGGTTTTCTCATCGGCGGTCCAGCCGAACACATTGCCGCCCAGAACCAATGGCGCGATGGATAGGTCGGTGCGACCGAGACGACGTTTCTGCAAGGCTGATCTCCATGGTGATTCATGCTGAGGCGGGTGGGAGCCGCCGACCGGGCTAACCTATGTCACGCCATGGCAACGTCAAACGCATAGCCTCTTTTCCAACCCGCTGGCGCTTCACAAAACCGCGACCCGCCGCGCCGTGTCCGGCTTCCAAACCAGCCCCTCTGAGGAAATTGGCAAGTTTAGCACATAGATTGTCAAATCTGCCAATTCTGGCCTTTGCCGGCCGGCCATAAGTTCCGCGGCGCCGACGCAAATTTCGGCACGGTCTGGCCAAGCCCAGACTGTTTGCCCCGGATCGTTTGTTATGGAGACCGGCATGAAAGCAATTGTATTTGACGCCATCGGCTCGCCGCGCGACGTGCTCTACGTTGACGACCTGCCGATGCCGCGGATCGGCGATGGCGAGGTGCTGGTCAGGATGGTCTCGGCCTCGATCAATCCGGGCGACTTCCTGTTTATCCAGAACCTCTATCCCGAACCGAAGAAGCCGCATTTTCCCCAGCAGATCGCGGGAAACCATGGCGCCGGCATCGTCGAAGCCGTTGGCGCGAACGTTTTGCTGGAACCGGGCACGCTCGTCGCGTTCAGCTATTATGGCAGTTGGGCCGAGTACGCGGCCATTCCCGCCGAATGGCTGATCCCGTTGCCTGCCGGCTATCCGGTCGAACGCGCCGGGCAGATGGTGAACCCCATTACCGCGTGGGATCTGATGGTGGATTCCCGTGTGCGGCCTGGCCAGTGGCTGGCTGTCACGGCCGGCTATTCGTCGATTTCGACAATGGTGATGCAGTTCGCCCAACGACGCGGCATCAACGTCATCGCGCTGGTGCGGCGCTCGCACCAAAGCTTCGATCTGAAGACGCTTGGCGTCGCCGCCATTCTTGACCTTTCGGACTTGAAGGCAAGTATCCGGGAAGCCGTGATGGATATCACCGGTGGCGCCGGATTGAACGGGATTATCGACAATGTCGGCGGACCTGTCAGCGGCGAATTGATCCGCACCCTGGCGCTCGGCGGGCAGATGGTGATCAATGGCGGCATGAGTGCCGAGCGCTTCGAACTTCACAATTTCGATGTGTTGCTGAGCGGCGTGGAGATCAGGGCGAATATCTATCGCTACTTCTTTTCGCCGCCAGTCGAAGCCGACCGACCTGTGCTACGCGAGATCATCGACATCTTCGGCCAGCCCGGCTTCCACGTTCCTGTCGGCAGTCTCCGCCCGTTGACCGAGTTCAAGCTCGCCGTGGCAAACAGCCTGGATCGCGCCGATCTTGGCAAACAGATTTTCAGGATGTAGCCCGGACCACGACGCCGAAAGCATCATGGTCAACGACCAAAGAAGCTACGTCGCGACCCGTCTTGTCACCTCTTCCAGCCAGCGATCGCTTATACCCAGTGCTTCGAGGTGCTCCAGCGTGCTGAGCACGTAATCCTCATTCCTCCCCGACTGGCCGACGGCGCCGCGAACGACGGCTGCTGCCTCGGCGGCGTCGAGCGCACCGGCGTATTGCTCATGGCTGCGGTCCACGACATAGGCGATGGCTTCGACCGTCTCGCCCCCATCCGTTTCACGCTTGTCGAGGCGGACGCTGAGCACACGCTCGAGATAGACGTTGGTGACCAGCTCGCGTTCGCGCAGATAGGTGACGACCTCGTTGCGCAGCTCGCCTGGAACCCGGAACGCCAGCCCGATGCAGGAGCCGCCGCGGTCGAGGCCGAGCACCAGGCCCGGCCGTTCGCGCGAGCCGCGATGCACGAAAGAATAGACGCAGAGCGAACGGCGATAGCCATGCAGGCGGGCACGCCGCGTCTCGACATGCGCGAATCCCGGCCGCCAGATCAGTGAGCCGTAGCCAAAAACCCAAAAATCGCCCATATCGCCAAGCCTGATTGTGACGAACCACCTCACCGGTGGAGTCCGTCTACCTGTTGTTGCCGAAAGCGACAGCCCGCCCGTGCCACCCGCGTTAACGAAAGCCGCAGCATGACGTCAAGTGACGAGCGCCCGCCGCCCAGCCAACGTCGCCGCCTGTTGTGGCTTGCCGCTTTCGTCCTCGTGCTGTTCGGCATCTACAGCGCCGGCTGGTTCTACCTGGCGGACCTGGTCGAGAGTGCAACCGACAAGGCGGTCGCCGATCTCGACGACAAAGGCATCAAGGCCGACTGCGCCAATCTCGCGGTCAGCGGCTATCCCTTCACCTTCACGCTTTCTTGCGAAAGTCTGGCTTACGAGGACGACAGCCGCAACGTCGCTGCATCGACAGGCAAAATCAACGCCGCCACGCAGATCACGCGGCTTCTGTCGCCTGCCGCCGAGTTCAGGGGGCCGCTCAGGACCTCTGTTCCCGGCATGACGCCGCTGTGGATCGACTGGGATGATCTGCGGGCCGACATGAAGCTGTCCTGGCCGCTGCCGGGGCGCCTCTCGCTGCAGGCAGAAGGCCTGTCCGGCCAGACCGATCCGGCGGACGACACCGATCCTGTCTCGCTGTTCAGCGCCGGAACCGCCACCGGACAATTGCGCCCAAACGGCCCGGACATCGACTATGCCGGCAATTTCACCGATCTCGAAATCGACGCAGAGGCCATCGGCGGGCGCGTCTTGCCGCCACTCGACGGCAGCGGCGACGTGACATTGAAGAATGGTGTGACGCTGATCAAGGCAAATCCGAAGAGCCTGCGCGGCCAGGCGGTCGAAATCCGCGAGCTCGATCTGTCGTCCGGAACTGCGCGCATCACCGTTTCCGGACCGCTGTCGGTCGACAATGATGGTCTCATAAATGCCGACCTGATGATCAAGCTCAATGATCCGAAGGCCGTGGCGGCAATCCTCGCCACCGCCATCCCCGAGCAGAAGAAAGAAATCCAGACCGGCTTCGCCGGACTGGCGCTGCTCGGCAACGCACCGTCGATGCCGCTGAAGATCGTCAAGGGCAAGGCCTCGCTCGGCTTCATCCCGCTCGGCAAGATCAAGCCGCTCGACTAGAGCAATTCCAGGAAATTGTGAACGGTTTTCCGTCCGGATTGCGTCAAACAAAAAGATAGACCGGTTCGGCGTTTCCGTGAAACGATGAACCGTTCTGGGGCGGTACGGCCTGCGATCGGCTTGCCGCGGCTTATCCCTTCGGCGGGTGTTCGACTGCCTGGCGGCCGAAATCCGGTACGTCGATGTCCTGGCCGGCCTCGATAATCGAGCGGCGGACAGCGCGGGTGCGGGTGAACAGGTCGAACAGCTTTTCGCCGTCGCCCCAGCGGATCGCCCGCTGCAGCGAGGACAGATCTTCCGAGAACCGCGCCAGCATTTCGAGGATGGCGTCCTTGTTGTGCAGGCAGACGTCGCGCCACATGGTCGGGTCGGACGCCGCGAGACGGGTGAAGTCGCGAAAGCCGGAAGCCGAGTATTTGATGACCTCGGACTTGGTCACCGACTCCAAATCGTCGGCGGTACCGACGATGTTATAGGCGATGATGTGCGGCAGGTGCGAAACGATGGCCAGCGTCATGTCGTGATGCTGCGGGTCCATCGTGTCGATGTTGGAGCCGCAGCGGCGCCAGAATTCCGAGAGCTTTTCCAGCGCCACGGGATCGGTGCCGGCCAGCGGCGTGAAAATGCACCAGCGGTTCTCGAACAGTTCGGCAAAACCGGCATCCGGTCCCGATTTTTCGGTGCCGGCCAAAGGATGGCCGGGGATGAAGTGCACGCCATCAGGCACATGCGGCTGCATCTGCGCGATCACCGATGCCTTGGTCGAGCCGACATCGGTGAGGATGGCGCCCTTCTTCAGCGCCGGTGCGATCTCCTGGGCGACCGTGCCTGAAGAGCCGACCGGCACCGAAACGATGACCAGATCGGCATCGCGAACCGCTTCTTTCGCATCTGTCGTGTAGGTGTCGCCAAGGCCGAGTTGGCTCGCCCGCTCCAGCGTCGCTTCGCTGCGCGTCGAAATGGCGACTTGGCCGGCAAGTCCCTCGCGGCGGATGACGCGGGCCAGCGACGAACCGATCAGGCCGATGCCGACCAGCGCGATCTTTTCGAACATCGGTGAGGTCATGGTGCCCTAGCTTTTCAGGAATGTCGCGAGTGCTGCGACAACGCCGCGATTAGCCTCTTCGGTGCCGATGCTCATGCGCAGCGCGTTGGGAAAACCGTAGCCGGAAACGCGCCGCAATATGTAGCCGCGCGCACTGAGGTAGTCGTCGGCGGCCGCCGCCGAATGCTTTTTGTCCTCGGGAAAGTGGATCAGGATGAAATTGCCGACGCTCGGGGTCACCCGCAGCCCGAGCCCGGTCAATTGCTCGCTCAGCCAGGCCAGCCAGGTCTCGTTATGCGCGACGCTGCGCTCGATATGAGCCCGGTCGCGGATCGCCGCGATGCCTGCCTCGATCGCCGTCGCATTGACGTTGAAGGGCCCGCGCACGCGGTTGATCGCGTCGATGACGTGCGTTGGCGCATAGATCCAGCCGATCCTCGCGCCACCGAGGCCCAATTTCGAGAAAGTGCGGGTCATGACTACGTTTTCCGCGCTGCCCACCAACTCGACGCCAGCTTCATAGTCGTTGCGCCGGACATATTCGGCGTAGGCGGCATCCAGCACCAGAAGCACGTTTCGCGGCAGGCCCGCATGCAGGCGGCGCACCTCCTGGAACGGCACGTAAGTGCCGGTCGGGTTGTTCGGATTGGCAAGGAAGATGATCCTGGTACGCGGCGTCACCGCGGCGAGGATCGCATCGATGTCGGCGCGTTCATCAGTCTCCTTGACCGTTACCGGGACGGCACCGGCCGACTGGATGTAGATCTTGTAGACCATGAAGCCGTGTTCGGTGATGATGGCTTCATCGCCGGGCGCGAGGTAGGTCTGCGCAAGCAGGCCCAGGATCTCGTCGGAACCGTTGGAGCAGACGATGTTCGCCGGATTGAGCCCGTGCACGTCGGCGATCGCCTCCCGCAGGCGCCTGGCGCTGCCGTCGGGATAGACCGCGAGCTTGTCGGCGACCGCGCGCGCGGCCTCTATCGCCTTTGGCGAAGGACCGAGCGGGTTCTCGTTCGCCGACAGTTTGTAGACTTTGGCGACACCTTCCGGCGCCGCACTCTTGCCGGGCACATAGGCTTCGATGTCCATGATGCCGGCGCGGGGCGTTGGACGTGTCTGATCCGGTGTCTGGCTCATTCCATGAAATCCGTCGAGGATGCCTCCATCCGGAGGCCGCAGCGGAAATACAAGCCGTGGCCAGGAATGTCGAGGGGCGGCAATTCGGGATCAAGAACTTGCCGTTGACGAAGCCATGCGTCAGTCCTAGAAGAGCATCGACAGTTCCGTGGTGATTTGGCCGGTCGGCTTGCAGCCACGTTAAACAACTTGCTAAAGGGCCGTTTGCATCTTGTAACCGGCTTTGCGAAGGCATGGCCGGTTTTTTGTTGCCCAGACCGGTGGACAACTAAAGCCCGGGCAAGGAGATGTGATGGTCGCTTTGCGCGCTCGAAAAACCAACAACGAGGCCGACCAGCCGTCGAGCCCAGTGTTGCGTTTCGGCGCCGACAAGCCGCTCAAGCTCGACGCCGGCACGCTGCTGTCGCCGTTCCAGATCGCCTACCAAACCTATGGCACGCTCAACGACGCGCGCTCCAACGCCATCCTCGTCTGCCATGCGCTGACCGGCGACCAGCATGTCGCCAACACCAATCCGGTGACCGGCAAGCCGGGCTGGTGGGAAGTGCTGATCGGCCCCGGCAAGATCATCGATACCGACCGTTTCTTCGTCATCTCGTCCAACGTCATCGGCGGCTGCCTCGGTTCCACCGGCCCCGCCTCGACAAATCCCGCAACCGCCAAGCCTTACGGACTCGATCTGCCGATCATCACCATCCGCGACATGGTGCGGGCGCAGCTGATGCTGGTCGAGCATTTCGGCATCGAACAGCTGTTCAGCGTGCTGGGCGGCTCGATGGGCGGCATGCAGGTGCTGCAATGGGCCTCCAGCTATCCCGAGCGCGTCTTCTCGGCCCTGCCGATCGCCACCGGCGCCCGCCATTCCTCGCAGAACATCGCTTTCCACGAGGTCGGCAGGCAAGCGGTGATGGCCGACCCCGACTGGCATGGCGGCAAATATTTCGAGCACGGCAAGCGACCGGAAAAGGGGCTGGCGGTGGCGCGCATGGCCGCCCACATCACTTATCTGTCGGAAGCAGCGCTGCACCGCAAGTTCGGCCGCAACCTGCAGGACCGCGAAGCGTTGACCTTCGGCTTCGATGCCGACTTCCAGATCGAGAGCTATCTGCGCCATCAGGGCATGACCTTCGTCGATCGCTTCGATGCCAACTCCTATCTCTACATGACCCGGGCGATGGACTATTTCGATCTCGCCGCCGACCATGGCGGCCGGCTGGCCGATGCCTTCGCCGGCACCAAGACCCGTTTTTGCCTGGTCTCCTTCACCAGCGACTGGCTGTTCCCGACCGAGGAGAGCCGCTCGGTCGTTCACGCGCTGAACGCGGCCGGCGCCTCGGTATCGTTCGTCGAAATCGAGACCGACCGCGGCCACGACGCCTTCCTGCTCGACGAGCCGGAACTGTTCGCCGCCATCAAAGGCTTCATCGCCTCGGCGGCGCGGGCTAGAGGGCTCGGCGCATGACCTCGAAAAGTTGCACGCTTTTCGGATCAGGACCATGTGCCAGGCATCAGCGCATGACCCTGAAAAGTTGCAGACTTTTCGGATCAGGATCATGCGCCAGGCATCAGCGCATGGCCCCGAAAAGTTGCAGACTTTTCGGATCAGGACCATGCGCCAGGCAGGAGCCGAGCCAATGAGCGTCAACCGCGCCCAGCGCGTCGACCTCGAAGTCGTCGCCGATCTCATCCCGCCGCAGTCGCGGGTGCTGGACGTCGGTTCCGGCGACGGCCTGCTGCTCGAATTGCTGCAGGCGACCAAGAAGGTCGACGGCCGCGGGCTGGAACTGTCGCAGCGCGGCGTCAACGAATGCGTGGCGCGCGGCCTGTCGGTCATTCAAGGCGATGCCGACAAGGACCTCCAATTCTATCCCGACAAGGGCTTCGACTTTGTCGTCTTGTCGCAGACCTTGCAGGCGACCCGCAATCCGAAGCTGGTGCTCGACGAACTGCTCCGGATCGGCAACCGCGCCATCGTCTCATTTCCCAATTTCGGCCACTGGCGGGTGCGCTTTTCGCTGCTCTTCAACGGCCGAATGCCGGTGACCAAGGACCTGCCCTATTACTGGTACGACACCCCCAACATCCATTTCTGCACCATTCGCGATTTCGTCAATCTATGCGACGAGCTGGGCGCGACGGTGGAAAAGGCAACCGCGCTCGACGCCAACGGCCAGCGGATCGGCTTCTCCATGCCGTGGTGGTTCTGGAACTTTTTCGGCCAGCAGGCGGTATTTCTGCTGAAACGGTAGCAGGCCGCCCGCGAGCCGATCATTCCCCTTATTCAAGCACGTCGGTGGCCTTGTGCGGGTGCTCGACGCCGTCGACGAAGACCACGTCGGACTGAGAATTCGCGGTGCGCAGCGGCAAGATCTCCTGATAGGCGGGCGAGCGGTACCATCCGCGCGCCTGCTGCATGTCTGGAAACTCGATCATGACGAGGTGCCCCGGCCAATTGTTTTCAACCACGTCCACCTCGCTGCCATGCACAATGAAGCGCCCGCCGAACGGCTCAAGCGTGGCATCGATCTTCTGCAGGTACTCGACGATCGGCGGCCCCGGCGTGACCTGGCGCATATGGGCGACGGCGTAGGCGGTCATGGTGTAACTCCTTGTGGTCGAAAGCCGGACAACCGGCTTGATGGGAGCAGTTTGCCGGGACGTTGCGCGCTGGTCGATTACCCCCGAGGTAATGACACCGAATACAAAACTGGCGCGCCGCTGCCGTCACCTGAAAGATATTTCTGCCTGGCACCGATGATTTCCGCCCACCTGCGCTGTCCTTATCGATGGGCGCGCCTGGATGGTCCGGCGGCCGGGAACAGAGAGGTGATCCATGGGATCGTTGCAAAATCAGAATGTCGTCGTCGTCGGAGGCAGCCGGGGTGTCGGCCGCTCCATTGCGGAGGTCACCCTCAAGGAGAAAGCGACGGTGCTGGCGGTCGCCCGCGGAAAACAGGCCCTGGCGCAATTTGCCTGGGAGGTCTCCGGCGTGAAGACGCTCGCGATCGATGCGACGGTGGACTCCGCCCCCGATAAGGTCTTCGCCGCGCTTGAGCCGGACGTGCTGGTGATCTGCGCAGGTGCGCTGGCCCCTTCCGCGCCGGTGCATGAACAGAACTGGAAGGCCTTCTCGGCAAATTGGGACACCGACGTCAAGGCGTCGTTCCTGTTTTGCCGGGCCGCTCTGCGCCGTCCGCTCAAGCCGGGAACCCGGATCGTTCTGATCTCCAGCGGCGCGGCCTTGACCGGCGGACCACCCAATGCCGGCGGCTATGCCGGCGCAAAACGCATGCAGATGTTCCTGGCCGGTCATAGCCAGAAGGAGTCGGACCGGCTTGGCCTCGGCCTGCGCTTCATGGCGCTCGCGCCGATGCGGATCATGCCGGAGACCGGCGTGGGCAAGGCCGGCGTCGACAGCATTGCGGCCTATATGGGCATCCAGCCGGCGGACTTCATCGCCGCCATGACCGACATGCAGACGCCGGCCGATGTCGGACGGGCGGTGGTCGCACTCGCCACCGGCCAGCCGCAAGGCAGTTCCTTCATGGTGAGCGGGAGCGGGCTTGCCCCGGCCGCCTGAGGCGCGCGTAATGCAAACCTGACCCGGAACCCGAAAGTAGCATGACAGACGCTCAACCACCTCTGGAACCGGCCGCCCAGCCTATCCTCTATCGGGGGGCCTTCGAGAAGGTCACGGCCGCGCATCGCCGCGAGCTCAAGCTGCATTGCTATCGCATGATGGGTTCGCTGCACGAGGCCGACGACCTCGTCCAGGACACGTTGCTTCGCGCCTGGCGCGCAAGGTCGGAGTTCGACGGGCGGGGTTCGGTTCGCGGTTGGCTCTATATGATCGCGACCAATGCTTGCCTTAACGCCATCAAGGCGAGGTCGAGGGCGCGTCGCATTCTCCGGGAACCCGGACGGCCGCCGTCGCACGGGGCGGCCATAGGCGGGCCCGTAGCTGACGTCGCGTGGCTGGAGCCCTACCCCGACGCCGAGCTTCCAGACATTGCCGGCAGCGAGCCAGGTCCGGAAGCCCGTTACGAGAGCCGCGAGGCCGTCCAGCTCGCCTTCGTCGCCGCTATCCAGGATCTGCCGCCCAGGCAGCGCGCCGCGCTGCTGCTTGCCGACGTCCTGGGATGGTCGGCCGTCGAGACGGCGCGTTTGCTGGGCGGATCGACGGCTTCGATCAACAGCGCGTTGCAGCGCGCCCGCGCAACGCTGACGGCGCGCTATCCTGGCGGACGGCCGGCCAGCCGATCACGGCCCAACCCCGAAGAAGGCCTGCTGCTCGAACGTTACATGCAGGCCTGGCAGGCCGCCAATCTCGAAGGTTTGATCGAGCTCCTGCGTGAGGACGCCATCTATACCATGCCGCCTTGGCGCGAATGGTATCAAGGCCGCGAAGCGATCCGCGGTTTCTTCGAGACCGTCTGGCCGAGGTTCGGCGGCTTCCGCACGCTGGCCACCGCGGCCAATGGCCAGCCGGCGGTCGGGGTCTATTCCCGCAGCCACGATGACCCGGCGTGGCGGGCCCATTCCCTGCATGTGTTCGAGCCAGCCGAGGGCGGGATCGCTTCCTTGACGATCTTCATAGGGCCGCTCGGGCCATCTCTGTTCCCGGCCTTCGGCCTGCCACCGGCCTAGCTTACCCGTGGGCAAGCCTTACCGGTCGAGTTCCGGGAAATACGGGTCGGAAAAAAACCGCCGGTCGCGCTCGCCTTGCAGGCAGTCGATCGGTGCGTCGATGCGGATCGTCCTCGGATCCTCCTTGGGATACTCGACGCCGCTGACCTCGAGGATCAGTTTGCGGCGAGTGGCGGTGGCGAATTCGGAAACCGCATAGATTGGCAGGACGAACGAGCCCGGTCCGCCGGTGACGCATTCGGCATAATACCGGTCGAGATGGCTGAAGGTCGGTGACGGGCTGATCAGGATCGGCAACCCGTTGATGACGATGCCCTTCGCCAGCGCCGCATCGCGTGCCGTTGTGACCGGCAAGCCGGTGTTGTTTGGGCCATCGCCAGAGACGTCGATGACGCGGCGTTTGGCCACGAAGGCCGTGCCATCGAAAAGCTCGGCGCCGAAGGCCACGGCACCGGAAATCGAGGTGCCGCGGAAGCTCCTGAACGGGCGGGCCGCGATCTTGTCGGCGAAAGCGTTGGCGCTCTCCTTGCTGTCGATGACGTGCCAGGCAATGACCGCATCGTCGCGGATGGTGCCGGCCCATTCGAAATAGGCGATGGCGATGCGGCCGGAAGGGCCGGCACGCACGGCATTGATGAAGTCGGGATGGCGCAGCGCCGCGACATAGCCGGCGCGCTGCAGGGCAAACTCTCTTTCATCCATCGACTGCGAGATGTCGACGGCCAGCACCAGCTCGACGTCGACGGCAATGGCATTGGCGGGCGCGGCCACAGGTGCTGCCGGGGCGCAGGCAAGGCAGGCGAGCAGGGCGAGAGCGTCAAGCATGGCCGATCGGAACGTTCCCATCTGAAACGATCGCGATAGTTTTTCGCCGCGATCGCGGCGAAATAAAGCTTGGCTTCTATTTCTTTCGGCGGGCCGAGGCGATAATCGGGGGCGGTTCGATGGCGCCTGCCCTGACACGGGCCGGCTTGAGGGGCGGTTGGCCGGCATCCTTGACGATGGTCAACGCTCGCGGGAAGAAGCGGGTATTGTGCTGGCCGCGGCCGATATTGAGGATCGCGGCGTCGGGAAGGCGCTTGTCCAGCATCGACAGCACTTGCCTCAGCGTCGCGCCGTCGAACGCGTCCAGCGCCTCGTCGATGATCACCCATTTCGGCCGTCGCAAGGCGAGCCTGGCAAAGGCCAGCAGACGCTGCTCGTCGTCGCTGAGCTCACGCTCCCAGCGCGCCGAGTGATCGAGCGAGGACGACAGGCGTTGCAGCCCGACATCGGCCAGCACCTCCGAAATCTCGGCATCGCTCGCCTCCGCCGCGCCGTCTGAATGGTTGAGCACCTCGCGCAGCCTGCCGAGCGGGAAATAGGGAGTACGCGGAACGAAGATCGGCGCTTCTCCGGCCGGCATGCCGATCCGGCCGCTGCCCCATGGCCACAGACCGGCAATGGCGCGGAAGAAAAGCGTCTTGCCGGCGCCCGGATCTCCGGTGATCATGACGCGGTCGCCGGCGCGGATTTCGACATGCGGCTCGGCAAGCTTGGTGCATCCGTCCGGCGAGGCGATCTCGAGCTTCTCGAAGGTCAGGCTGCCGTCGGGATTTTCGCCGAACGAAATGCGCCTTTCCGTGTCGTGCAGCGCGTCGGTGTCGCCAAGCGCGATGCGGAAGTCGGCGACCCGCATCAGCGTGGCGCGCCAATCGGCGATGCCGCCGATATTGTTGATGAACCAGCGCAGCGAGGAATGGACCTGGTTGAAGGCGCCGACCGCCATCATCAAGCCGCCAAAGCTGATATCGCCGGCAAAATAGACCGGGGAAGCGACGAGGATCGGCGCGACGACAGTGATCCAGCCATAGGTGTCGGTTACCCAGGAAAGATTGATCTGGGCGCTGTAGATGCGCCGCATGGCGCCCAGCACCATGCCAAGGTCGAATTCGAGCCGGCGCCTGGCATCGGCCTCGCCATGCGCAAGCGCGATGGCATCGACATTCTCGTTGACGCGAACCACCGAGGAGCGCAGTTCCGCCTCACGCGTATAGCGATCGTTGTTGAAGCGGATCAGCGGCCGCCCGACCAGCCAGCTCAACCACGAAGCTGTGCCCGCATAGAGGATCGCCGCCCAGACCATGTAACCGGGTATGGCCAGCGAATGGCCGCCTATGTGGAAGACGAAGCCGGAAGACAGCGACCACAAGACGCCGACGAACGAGGCAAGCAGGATGCAGGACTGCAGCAGGCCGATGCCGAGACCGGTCGAAAGGTCGGAGAGATGCCCGGCATCCTGCTGCAGGCGCTGGTCGGGATTGACGCCGATGGCGCCGGCATGGGTCAGCCGGAAGGCACGCGCCGGCCGCATCCATTCGCCGATCAGGTCGAGCGTCAGCGCCTCGCGCAGCTTCAGGCGAAGCATCTGGTCGAGCCAGGTCTGGCTGACATTGAGCACCACAAGCCCGCCGGCGATGCCGGCGAAGACCAGAAGCTGATGCAGGAAAGCCGGCATGTCGCGCCGCGCCAGCGCGTCGTAGAAAGGCTGGTTCCAGCGATTGAGCAGAACCTGCCCGATCGAGCTCGCCACGATGACGGCGACGATGCCGATCGCTGCCCAAAGCAATTGTTTTCGCACTGGCGAGGTGGTCAGCGCCAATTTGATTGTTGCCAGCTGCTCACGCAGGCTGCTGGCTTCGATCGACGTGGCAAGCTTCTGGGCGCTGGGCTCGACATCCGGATGATCAGCCATGAGTGGATCCTTGCATTCGGAAGCGGTGCTAAACCCCGGTGATAGGATCGACCGCATATGCCTTCAATCGGGCAGCGAACCCGTCCGCGACAGATAGGTGAGAAAAAGCCTGCGTCGGATCACGAACGCGTCATCCTGGCTACGCCGGACGTTCGGCCCCCGACAGCCGGCCAAGCGTCGGCGCGCCATGCGGCGAGAGAACCGGCACGAAGACGCGGCGGGAGGCGCGCTGCGCCACCGGGACGCCCTGATAGAGCCGCTTCTGCGCCTCGACAACGATGACGCCCGAAAAGATCGGCCAGAAGCGCCGGCCGGCACGCTCCAGCACATTGTGGAACTGCATCATGAAACGTCGCGGCGACGGCGGAAAGAACAGCGCATCGGACCATGCCGCCGGCGTGAAATTCGCTTCGCGCAGCAATTCGGTCAGCTGGCCGCGCGAGAACGGCCGGCCATTGCCGAAAGGCGTATGCTCGAAGCGCGCCCAGACGCCTCGCCGGTTGGGCACGACGATGACGACACGGCCGGCCGGCGACAGCACCCGCCAGATCTCGTTCAGCGTCTCGCGCGGGTTCTCGACATGTTCGAGCGAATGGACGAGCAGCATGCGGTCGATGCAGGAATCGACCAGCGGCAGCTCCTCGTCGAAGACCAGGGCGGTCGCCGTCGGCCCCGTCGCCGGCCAGACCACCGCGCCCTGCGTCGCCGGCATGAAGGCAAAGACGCGCTCGGCATCGCTGCCGAAGCGCTCCAGCCATGGCAAGGTATAGCCGAGGCCGACCAGCCGCTCGTTGGGCACAACAGCCCATAGCGAGGACAGCGCCATGGTGATCGAGCGTTCGGCCAGGCGCCCGAGCGTGGTCGAATAGAAGGAACGGAGGTCGACAATATCTGAATGCATGGGCGGAACGGTAGCTTCGAAGCAGTCCAAGTTCAACAAAGGCAGATGACATCAGCTGGCAGGCGCCCTATGTCTGCGCCTGTAAACGGAGAGATATGATGCCGGTCGAGATCGAACAATTCATGTGCCGCAGCGACAATTTCGGCGTGCTGGTGCATGACCCCAAAAGCGGCCAGACGGCGCTCATCGACGCACCCGAAGAGGCGCCGATCCTGGCCGCCATCAAGCGCACCGGCTGGACGCCGACGATGATCCTGACCACCCACCACCATCTCGACCACGTCGAGGCCAATCTGGCGCTGAAGGAGCGTTTCAAGCTGCGCATCGTCGGGCCGGAAGCCGAAAAGGCAAAGATTCCCGGCATCGACGAAACCGTCGAGCAAGGCTCGGTCGTCCACCTCGGCGATGAGCGGATCGAGGTCATCGCCACACCCGGCCACACCGCAGGCCATGTCACCTATCACCTGCCGGCGTCAAAAGTGGCATTCGCCGCGGATACGCTGTTTGCGCTCGGCTGTGGGCGGCTGCTCGAATGCAAGCCGCCGGTGATGTACGAATCCCTGAAAAAGCTCGCAGCGCTGCCGGCCGAGACGGTCGTCTATTGCGGACATGAGTATACGCTGGCCAACGCCCGTTTCGCGCTGACCGTCGACCCGACCAATTCGGCGCTGAAAGAGCGTGCCGCCAAGATCGAGGCGCTGCGCGCCGACGGCAAGCCGACGCTGCCGACGACGATCGGCGAGGAACTGTCGACCAATCCGTTCCTGCGCTGGCACGATCCGGCGATCCGCAGGCATCTCGGCCTGGAAAAGGCCTCCGACGCCGAAGTGTTCGCCGAGATCCGCAAGCGCAAGGACAATTTCTGAGCGGCACCAGGAGCTAGGGCATGACCAGTTCCGCCGAAATCATCGCCCTGCTCGGCCTGAAGCCGCATCCGGAAGGCGGCTGGTATGCCGAAACCTTTCGCGACGGCGCGGCAGGCACGCGCGGCCATTCGACGGCGATCTATTTCCTTCTGGAGAAGGACCAATTGTCGGCCTGGCACCGGGTCAAGGACGCGGCCGAGGTTTGGCACTTCTATGACGGTGCGCCGCTGGCGCTGTCGATACATCGAGAAGGCGGTCCCGTCATCGAGGAGATCCTTGGCACGGCGCTTGCCGCAGGCGAGCGGCCGCAGATCGTCGTGCCGGCAGGCTGGTGGCAGTCGGCACGCAGCCTCGGCGAATGGACGCTGGTCGGCTGCACCGTGGCGCCGGGCTTCGATTTCGCCGCCTTCGAATTGGCCGAACCAGGCTGGCTGCCGGGCACGCCGTAGTGGTGAAGACCTGACGCTTGGTACCCAACGACAACAGCCGCTCAGGATGGAAAGCCGTCGTTCAGGTTGTCGCAAGAGTCACTCTCGAACCTCCGAAATTTTGCAACGGAAACTACCCTTGATATTCAGGGGGCGACCAATATGTCCCAACACTTAGGATTTCTGCGAAACTACCCGACGATGATCACTTGGCAGGTGATGGCCCCTTCCACGCTCTTCGCATAGGCGAGCCCCACCCGTTTCGACGAAACGGGCTCGTGACCGGGGAACCACTCGCCATATCTCGGCACGGACACGTCCAGAAGTCCGGGACGACCGCGCGGCATCTCGATCGCCGCACCAAGGACAAAACCGCCGAGCGCGCCGTTCGCTGTTGCCGCCCCTGTTCCCATCCGAATGGGATCGCGGTCGAGCACTCCGCTAGTCAGTGTGAACGAGCCGCCATCGCTGACAGTGGCCAACCCTGCCAACACCAGATTGACCTGGCCCATGACCTTATGGCGCAGGCCAAGCATAAACGTCTCTTCGGTGTACTTGCCAAGCGGCCCGAAATGGACATTGCCTGCGGTAGAGATGACGGCATCCACTTTGCCACATTTGGCGTACATGGCATCGAGCGATGCGCGGTCAGCCATATCAACCTGAAAGTCGCCACTAGAGCGGCTGGCCTTGATGATCGCGTGGCGGGAACCCAACTCGTCGCAAACCGCTTTGCCGATGTCACCTTCCGCGCCGACGACAATAATTCTCATGATATTTCTTCTGCCATCTCGTCATATCGTTTGAGCTTGTAGGCAAGGAGTTCGGCGCAGCCATCCAACGCAGCTCGCCGCTTGTCCAGATGCGCTGCGTGATCAAGAAGAACCGCTTTCCGTTCGGGCAGAGTCTCGCTGCCCCGCTGATAAAGCCGCGCAAAGTATCGCATCTGCTCCATGGGCATACCTGTCTCGCGCAGCGAGGACAGGAGTATTAGCCATTCGACATTCTCTGCCGAGAAGTCCCGCCTCCCGTCACGTCCTCGCCTGACCTTCGGAAGCAAACCCAATTTTTGATAATAGCGGATAGTGTCGATACCCAGTCCGCTTGTAGCTGCCGCCTCCGAAATGCGCATGTGTCGCCTACCCTGCCGATTGTGCGCTAGGCTACCAAGCTGGAGCAGCTCTAGGTCAAGCGAGAATTTTTTACCCTCTGATCTGACGACCTCGAGGATTGCGTCACAAAGGCTTGCCCATGGGCACCAAGCGTCGGATCTTTCGCCGTTTGCAGGCCGGCATCATCTGAATATCGACATGCCTAGCCTAAAACGAAACCCAGGGTGATCGCCAGCTGGCCGGCGTAATACAGCGCCCAGACCGCATGGCGCATCCAGGCACGGTGCGGCGAGATGGCGGGCAGCAGGAACTTTTCCGCGGCAAGCAGCCCGTCGGACAATATGAGCAGGGCGACGCCACCGATGACCCAGGCACTACTCAGGGTAAGCGCGCCAATGCCCATGGCGAGAATTGCCGCCACACGAAGGCCTATCGGCAGGCGCAGTGCCGGGCCGACGCGGCGCCGGAGCGCGAAAACCATCGCCAGCACCAACACGACCATCGCCAGCACGATCGCTGCCCGCCACGGCTCGGCCGGAAGCAGCCCGAGGCCGCCGCCGGCACGCAGGAACAGCACGAAGTAAAGCACATGAGCGGCAAGAAAACTGGCCGCGCCGCCAAGAAATGCCTTCTCGCCGTCGCGCGACAGGAAGGCGTCGCCGACCGCGCTGACGCCCAGTGCGGCGACGAGCAGCCATGGGCCGCTCTGCTGCACGACCAGCACCGCCAGCATCGCCACCGCCAATGTCCTTGCCGCCGACCGCGAAAGACGCGGCGGCATGCCGAGGCTGAACGCATAGATCACCGCCGCCGCCAATGAAAACAGCAGCGTCGCATCGGCATTGGCATCGATGCCGCCGGGAAACGGCATCAAGCGTTTGCCTCGCTCGTGTCCCTCTTGCGCAGCAACAGCGATTTCGCCGCCAGTGCCGCGCCGCCGGTGATCAGCACGCAGGCGGCGAGGATGCGCCATGACGGCTCGGCGAAGCCGGCGGCGATCAGCACCAGTGTCGACAGCAGCGGCGCGGCGTAGCTTGCCGCCCCCAGCACCTGGATGTTGCCGCGCTTGACACCGATGTCCCAGGCATAGAACGCCGCCCCTACCGGCATCAGACCGAGGCCGAGCACGGCCAGCCACTGGCCGGCGCCGTTGGGCAGCACCGTTTCTTCCAGCAACAGATGGCAGACGAGCGAAAGTGCCGCGGTGGCGGCGCAGAACCAGGTGACGATGCTGGTCGGCACCGACGGGAAGCGCCGCGATAACAGCGAATAGGACGACCACAACACGGCACAGACGGCGGCCATCGCATAGCCGAAGGCATAACGTGCATCGAAGGCAAGTCCGCCGCCCTTGGTGACGATCAGGACCGTGCCGGCAAGGCCGAGCAGCGCGCCGACGATATGGTTCCAGGCCAGCCGCTCGCCAGGCATCAGCGCCGATCCCAGCACGATCAGCAGCGGCCACAGATAGGCGATAAGGCTGGCCTCGACGGCCGGCGCATTGCGCAGCGCGGTGAAGTAGAAGAAGTGGTAGCCGAACAGGCCGGCAATGCCGATCACCCAGACTTTGCGTGGTATTTTGACTTGGCGCGGTATCTTCGCGGCGCCATCGGCTGCCGGCATGAACAGCCGGGCAACCAGGCCGACGCAGGTGCCGAGCGTAAAGGTGATTGCCGAAAGCAGGAACGGCGGCACCGAACCCGAAGCATCCGTAAACAGCGCCAGCAGCGCCCACATGGCGACCGCGGAGAAGCCGATCAGTGTTGCGCGCGCCATACCCGTCGCCCCGTGGCCCATTGGCGGCGCACCATCACGCCTATTCGTCTGCTTCGAACCGCTCCGCGCTGACCGTCAACGGGCCGATTTGCGTGCTGACCGTGGCGCGGATCGGCGCATATACGCCGCTTTGGCCGACCGGTGCAAACGTCACCATGATGCGGCTGCGTTTCTTCAGGTAGTTCAGCGCCTTGCGGTTCTTGCGGTAGCCGGCCACCGGCTCGAAACCCAGCCTGCAGGTGACCGTATCGCCCTCGTAGCCGGCCACCGAGATCGACCCTTTCGACTCGTAGGTCAGTTTCAGATCGGCACGCATTTCGCCGTCATAGAGCTTCACCGTGCGCCCGCAGACCTGGTCGAGGCTGTCGGCATGGATGACGGTCGCGGCCATCGGATCGAGGACGGATACGAGATCGCTGCCGACCAGGGGTATCCAATTCTCGGGATTGCGCTTCTTTGGCTCAGGCACGACCTTGGTCGAGGTGACCACGCCGTTGGCAAACTGGATGTCGATCATCGACGCCTTCTTGCCGGACGTGTAGTCGGCGCGAAACGCCTGCGGCTGCAACTGCTTGCCCGAAATCTTGCCCTTCGATGAGATCGTGCCTCGCGTATCGTCGAACAATGTGGCGAGCCCGGCGCTGGAGACGCTGCCCTCGATCGAATAGGTGTCGCCCTCGTAATGGCTGGAGAATTTCGCCTTGGCCACGGAAAGGCCGAGGAACGACACCGAATACTCGCCCGTGAAGGATTGCGGCTCGGCGGCCGAAACCGTCGTCGACAGCGCGACGGCGAACAGCACGACCAGGGCATGGAGGAAAGAACGAGGCATGGCGGGTCCTTGATTGTCGACCGGAGACGGGCGATCTGGCATGTCCCTGTGTGACCGCTTATAGGCTGAATTCCGGCCTTAATGTGAAGGCGGCGTCGGCAGGGAACACTGGGGCTGGTCGGTGGGAGGTGACGGAAGCCAGAAATGAAAAACCCGCCTCGGCGGGCGGGTCGTCGGCGCGAATCAGCACCATACCCAAATTAGTAGCATAGCTGCCGGCACAAAGCAAGAACAAAATGTGGCGCTCGATGAATTTGTCGATCTCCCCCCTTGCGGAGGAGATGCCCGGCAGGGCAGAGGGGGTGGGAAGGATCGCCAAGATCCAGCTTATCCTCCCAGTGCCGAGAGTTTTGGCTGCAACGGAGCTAAGTCGGAGGGACAGCACCCCCTCTGGCCTGCCGGCCATCTCCCCCGCAAGCGGAGAGATCGGCAGCTTCGCCACTGGTGCTCATCTCTTGAAGGTGCAATTCCCTCTCCCGAACCAACCCCAAGCTTGACGCATCGGCGAAATGCAACTATGGAACGCCAACTTTTTCCATAAGGCCGCCTGACCGAAACCGCGCGCCACCCGGCGCGGGTCGAATGTTTGGCCAGGACCGAGAACCGAAGGTTAGTATCATGTCCCGCACCTGCGAACTCACTGCCAAGGCAGTCATGTCCGGCAACAATGTGAGCCACGCCAACAACAAGACCAAGCGTCGCTTCCTGCCCAATCTCGTCAATGTGACGCTGATCTCTGAAGCGCTGAACCAGAATGTGCGCCTGCGCATTTCGGCCAACGCGCTGCGTTCGGTCGAGCATCGCGGCGGCCTCGATGCCTTCCTGGCCAAGGCCGATGCCAAGCAATTGTCGCAGCGCGCCCGCCTGTTGAAGAAGCAGATCGCCAAGAAGCTCGCCGAACAGCCGGCCGCCTGAATTTTTCGGCGGCAGCCGCCTTCCAGGGCGTGATCCGAACTCCGGATCGCGTTTCCGCTGGTTCCATTACCCAGGATAAAAAAATGATTTTCCTCTCGCGATACCTGCCCTTCGTGGCCGCCATGGCGCTCGTCGTCGTGGCCTCGAACATCCTCGTGCAGTTTCCGATGCAGGGCGCAATCGGCGGGTTGTCGCTGGCCGACATCCTGACCTGGGGCGCCTTCACCTATCCGTTCTCCTTCCTGGTCACCGATCTCGCCAATCGCCGCTACGGCCCGGCGGTGGCGCGCAGGATCGTCTTTGTCGGGTTCATGACAGCGGTGGTCTGCTCGATCGTCATCCCGCCCTTGCTGTTTCGCCACGGCCTGATCGAATTCGAGACCGCCGCCGACCGGCTGGTGCGCATTGCCGCGGCGTCGGGTGCGGCCTTCCTCACCGCGCAATTGCTCGACGTCACCGTGTTCAACCGACTGCGCCGGCAGAGCTGGTGGCGCGCGCCGATCGTCGGCACGCTGGTCGGCTCCGTTTTCGATACGGTGGTGTTTTTCACCGTCGCCTTCGCGGCGGCTTTCGCCTTCGCCGGGCCGAACGATGGCTTTGCGCTGGAGACCGCACCGCTCATGGGCATGCTGCCAGTCGAGACGATGCGCTGGATATCCTGGGCGCTCGGCGATCTCAGCGTCAAGCTGATCATAGCGGTGGTAGCGCTGATCCCTTACCGGCTGCTTGCCGCCCGCTGGAGCCAGCCGGCACTGGCGGCATAGAGCATGATCCCGAACCGAAGGTCCGCGTTAGCGAAAAGTGGGAACCGGTTTTCGGACAAGATCATGCTCAAAGACTATCGAGCATGATCCCCTGGCTTCAGCTGGACTCGGCAAAAACGCCTGACGGCGGACAGGAGCTTCGCCTGAAACGGCGCGGCGGCGAATTCTCGATCATGCTTGGCGCCAACGAGCTGATGAACAGTCGGCTCAGCGGTTCCGAAGAGGCGCTGGCCAAACTGTCCCGTCAAAGGATTGCCGGCCGCCGGAACCCAAGCATCCTGATCGGCGGCCTGGGCATGGGCTTTACCTTGCGCGCGGCGCTGGCCGAGCTCGGCGACGATGCGCAGGTCACTGTTGCCGAACTGGTGCCGGCAGTCGTGACGTGGGCGCGCGGCCCGATGGCCGAGGTTTTCGACGGTTGCCTTGACGACCGGCGCGTCAGTGTTCACGAGACCGATGTCGGTCAGCTCATCCGTTCGCAAGCATCGGCCTGGGACGCGATCCTGCTCGACGTCGACAACGGCCCCGAAGGCATCGTCTACAAGGGCAACGACGCGCTCTACAGCGCAGCCGGCCTGAACAGCGCGAGAGCAGCTCTCAAGCCCGGCGGTGTGCTGGCGGTCTGGTCGCAGGGCCCTGACGCAGGCTTCACCCGGCGGCTCAAGCAGGCGAGCTTCACGGTCGAGGAGGTCAAGGTGCGGGCTCACGGCAAGCGCGGCGCCCGTCACGTCATCTGGCTCGCGCGCAAAGGGCAATAGGCCCCTCGCAATCCGGGCGGGCCTTGTTGGACGCCGCCCGGTACGCCGACGAACCTCTACTTCGCCTTCTGAAGCTCGGCGGCAAGTGCCTGCAACAGCCCGCGCGTGCCCTCCTCGCGCCCTTGCGCTGAATCGACACCATCGAAGAAGGCACCCTGTTCGGTATAGGTCAGGCGGGTGCCGTCGCCGGAAGGTGCAAGCTCGACCGTGGTGAGCGACGCCGACAGCGGCTGCGACCCGACCGCCATCCGGTAGGAAAATACGATGCGCCGCTCAGGGACGATGTCCTGGAACTGCGCATCGAGCCTGATTTCCGGGCCGCCCTGATAGCTGAACCGCGAAACCTCGCCGCCGCCGACACGGAAATCGAAGGTGAATTCGGCGATGGTGAAGCCGTCGCCGTCGACGCGCCAGCGCCGCACCGTCGCCTCGTCGGCAAAGGCGAAGAAGACGCGCTCGGGCGATCGAGGATAGGTCCGCTCGATCGTGAAGGTTGAATGGATGACGGAGTGCTGGTCGTTCACGGGCGCAATCTGGTTCATTTCTTTTCGTCCTTTTCCTGGTCGTGAATTGTTGGGTTCGGTTGGTCGGCCTCCGCCAGAATCTGGCCCAGACGGTCGAGGTGGCGTTCGGCCGGCGTGCGGCGCGCGGCGATCCAGTCGGCGAGCGGGGCGAGCCCGCCGGGCTCGATCCGGCAGGTGCGCACGCGTCCGATTTTTTCGCTGCGGATCAGCCCGCACGCTTCCAGCGCCTGGAGATGCTGGAGCACCGCGGCGAAGGTCATGCCGAACGGCTCCGCCAGCTGGCTGACGGTGGCCGGCCCGCGGCCCAGCCTTTCCAGGATTGCCCGCCGCGTCGGCTCGGCAAGAGCCCGCAGGACGCTGTCGATCTCGGAATAGTTAAGCATGGACTTGAGTATTTCGCCGATGACACAAATTGTCAAGTCACGACTAAAGTATTTTTGCAGATGGTGAGAGCCGGTTGGAAAACCCGCGACGCGGGTCATTGCGAGGGGAAATCGCCATGGGAAATTGCATGCGCTGCGAAACGGCGCGGAAATGCCAGCATCGCCAACAGCCGATCAATGGCCGATCGCGCGTCAATCCTCGTGCAGGATGAATTCCAGATAGAGGTTGCGCTGCAGGATCGAGTGGTTGTCGTCGGACATCAGCGACACGATCAGCGCGCCGTCGTCGCGGGTCCAGACGTCGAGCGCTTCCATGTTGTCGATCTGGTAATCCATGTCGGCTTCAAGCAGCACCGGCCCGTCGGCGACGGCGCCCTTCTCGACGCTTTCGCCATAGATGCGCCGCAGCCGCATCTTGACGCCGCCGGCCATCGAAAAACTGCGCTCCAGAAGCAACAGGTCGCCATCCGGCAGGAAGGCGCCGTCGGTGATGTCGAAATCGCCATTGCGCTTGACGGTGAAGACGCCCTTGTGCGGCCCTTCGATGATCGCGGCAAAGATGTTGCCGGCCTTGTCGAGGCTCTTTTCCGACACCACGACCAGCCCGCCCTGGTGCTGTCCGCAAGGATGGGCGCGGGTGACGGTCTCAAAGCCGCGATTGCGGCGAAGTTCCCAGGCCGGGATCAGGAAGTCCAATTGCTTGAAAGGCGCCTTCATGTCGGCCGGGTCGATCTTGAACTCTGCGATACGGTGATCGCGCTCGAAGCCGACCGTGGCAATGCCGTCCTGGACCGCGAGGCCTTCGGCATCGACCGCCCATTTCAGGTCGATCGGCTGGCCGGCCGCGTCGACCATCTGCTGCATGCGAAAATTCTGAATGCCGGAAGGCCGCTTGTCGGCATCGTGGACGAGGGTGCCGAAGAACCAGAAGCCGGTGTCGGCGACGCCGATGAAATCGCTGCCCGGCTTGAGGAACCGAAGCGCCGACAGCGCGCCGAAATCGCGCGTCGGCGAGGTCATTTCGAGCCCGCCGACGAATTCGAGCGGCCCGAACTGTTTGTCCGGCCGGCCGATATGGAATTCGCTGATCGGCCGTGCCGAGATTTCGGCCGGCTCGACCGAGGTCGGGCCGGAAGCGACAGCCGGCGCCAAACTGATGCCTGACAACGCAATGGCGGCCAAAAGCGTCTGCCAAAGGCCGCCGCGGGAAAAAATCATCCGGCGCGCCGCATGCCGCCGCGCCGCGTGTCGCGCACGGTTTCCTCGGCGAACAGCGAGGCCAGTTGCTCGGTCATGGCGCCGGCCAGTTCTTCGGCATCGACGATGGTGACGGCGCGGCGATAGTAGCGGGTGACGTCGTGGCCGATGCCGATGGCCAAAAGCTCGACCGGCGAGCGCGTCTCGATGAGCTCGATGATGGCGCGCAGATGCCGCTCGAGATAATTGCCCGGATTGACCGACAGCGTTGAATCGTCGACCGGCGCGCCGTCCGAGATCATCATCAGGATCTTGCGCTGCTCCGGCCGCGCGATCAGCCGGTTGTGCGCCCAAAGCAGCGCCTCGCCGTCGATGTTTTCCTTGAGCAGGCCCTCGCGCATCATCAGGCCGAGATTGCGGCGCGCCCGCCGCCACGGATGGTCGGCGGATTTATAGATGATGTGGCGCAGATCGTTGAGCCGGCCGGGGTTCGGCGGCTTGCCTTCCTTCAGCCATTTCTCGCGCGCCTGCCCGCCCTTCCAGGCGCGGGTGGTGAAGCCGAGGATTTCGACTGAGACGCCGCAGCGTTCCAGCGTGCGCGCCAGGATGTCGGCGCAGGTCGCCGCGACCGTGATCGGCCGGCCGCGCATCGAACCCGAATTGTCGAGCACCAGCGACACCACCGTGTCGCGGAATTTGGTATCACGCTCCTGCTTGAAGGACAGCGGCTGCATCGGGTCGATGACGACGCGCACCAGCCGTGCCGGATCGAGATAACCTTCTTCGAGGTCGAAATCCCAGGAGCGGTTCTGCTGCGCCATCAGGCGGCGCTGCAACCGGTTGGCCAGCCGCCCGACGACGCCGGACAGGTTGGCGAGCTGCTTGTCGAGGAAGGCGCGCAGCCGGTCGAGCTCCTCCTCCTCGCACAGTTCCTCCGCGCCTACGGTCTCGTCGAAGGCCGTGGTGAAGACCTTGTAGTCGATCTCTTTCGGCAGATTGGTGAAGGGATTGTCGTTGCGGCGCGCCTCGCCGGGCGTCTCCGCGTCGGCGTCGTCATCGTCGGAAAGGTCGTCGGCAGTGGCGTCGGAGGCCTCGGTCTCGGCCGATTGCTCGTCGTCGGACGATGCCTCGGTATCTTCGGACTGCGACTGCTCGGAGCCGGAATCGTCTTCGCCGCCCTCCTCGCTCTGCTCCTCGCCTTGCGGCTGGTTTTCGTCGTTGTCCTCCGAGTCTTCCGTCTCCTGGTCGTCGCCGAGTTCCTCGGCCATTTCCATGGAGGCGAGCATCTCGCGCACGACGCGGGCAAAGGCCTGCTGGTCGTCGAGCTTTGCCGACAGCCCGTCGAGGTCGGCGCTAGCCTTTTCCTCGACCCAAGGCCGCCAGAGATCGACCAGCCGTTCGCCGCTCTTCGGCACAGTGCGGCCGGTCAGCTTTTCGCGCACCATCAGCGCCAGCGCCTCCTCGATCGGCGCGTCGGCCTTGTCCTTGACGTCGACGAGGTTGGCCCGGGCGTATTTGTCTTCGAGCATCGAGCCGATATTGTCGGCAACGCCCTGCATGGCGCGGCTGCCGATCGCCTCGACCCGGGCCTGCTCGACCGCGTCATAGATGGCGCGGGCCTGCTTGCCTTCCGGCGCCAGCCTGGTGTGGATGCGCGCATCATGGCAGGCGCGCTTCAGCGCCATGGAATCGCCGAGCCCCCGGGTGATGGCGATATCGGCTTTCGATGCCTTCTTCGGCAGTTCGGGCAGCCGGGCGCGGCTGCCGGCCAGCGCCGGCCGGTCCTTGGCGAAGCCGACTTCGAGGTCCTTGTCGCCGGCGATGGCGCGCATGCAGACGGTAACCGCGCGCTTGAAGCTGTCGTTCTCAGCGCCGGTCTTGGATTTGTTTCGCGTGTTGTCGCCCGGACCCGCCATCGAGACTCTGCTTAGCCCAGCACCACATTGGCAGCCGATTCCGGCAGATCTTCGCCGAAGGCGCGCTGGTAGAACTCGGCGACCAGCGAGCGTTCCAGCTCGTCGCATTTGTTGAGGAAGGTCAGCCGGAACGCCATGCCGATATTGCCGAAGATCTCGGCATTCTCGGCCCAGGTGATGACCGTGCGCGGGCTCATCACCGTCGACAAATCGCCGTTGATGAAGGCCGAGCGCGTCATGTCGGCGACGCGCACCATCTTGTTGACGATCTCCTTGCCCTTGCCGTCGCGATAGTGCTTGGCCTTGGCCAGCACGATGTTCACCTCATTGTCGTGCGGCAAATAGTTCAGCGTGGTGACGATCGACCAGCGGTCCATCTGCGCCTGGTTGATCTGCTGGGTGCCGTGATAGAGTCCGGTGGTGTCGCCCAGCCCAACCGTGTTGGCGGTCGAAAACAGCCGGAAGGCCGGATGCGGGCGGATGACCCGGCTCTGGTCGAGCAGCGTCAGCCGGCCCGACGATTCCAGCACGCGCTGGATGACGAACATCACGTCCGGACGCCCGGCATCGTATTCGTCGAAGCACAGCGCAACATTGTGCTGATAGGCCCAGGGCAGGATGCCGTCGCGGAATTCGGTGATCTGCAGCCCGTCCTTGACGACGATGGCGTCCTTGCCGACGAGGTCGATACGGCTGACATGGCTGTCGAGATTAACGCGCACGCAGGGCCAGTTGAGGCGGGCGGCGACCTGCTCGATATGCGTCGATTTGCCGGTGCCGTGATAGCCCGACACCATGACCCGGCGGTTGTAGGCAAAGCCGGCGAGGATCGCCATGGTCGTGTTCTTGTCGAACAGATAGTCCGGGTCGATGTCGGGCACATGCTCGCTCGTCACCGAATAGGCCGGCACCACCATCTTGGAGTCGAAGCCGAATGTCTCCTTCACCGACACCGTGGTGTCGGGCAGGTTGGCGATATCGCGATCGACCTTGTTCATCTCTATCAACGTCTCCACAAGCGAAACGCCGCGTTTCGCTGGCAATCGATTTTGTTCGGGGGCGGTCTTAGAGCCTTTTCCAACCTTATGAAAGTTGGAAAGCGACACGAACCGTAAGGTCGCTCAGCACAAACCTGCCTGCTTGAGCACGCGATAGGCCTGGAGCACATCGCGGAACCGGTCTTCCGAACCTCTGTCGCCGCCATTCGCATCCGGATGGTGGCGTTTCACAAGTTCCTTATAGCGCGCCTTGATATCCTTGCCAGTCGCCTTTGTATCAAGGCCAAGCGTTTCCAGTGCCTTGGCCTCAAGCGGCTTGGCCTTGCGCTCGCGTGCTTCGCGCGGGTCCTTCGGGCCTTTGAACAGATCGAACGGATCGCGCATGCGGTTGTAGTAGCCGGCGCGACCGGAGCGCGCCTGGGCGAAGTCGGGCGAGGAGCGTGTCGAAGCACCGTTGACGCCCATTTTCCAGGTCGGCCGGTGGCCGGTCATGGCCTCCTTCTGGAAGCGGGCAATCTCGGTGTCGGGAACGCCCGAGAAATAATTGAAGCCCTTATTGTACTCGCGCACATGATCGAAGCAGAACTGGAAGTACTCGCCTTCCTTCATGCGTCCGACCGGGGCGCGGTGGGTGCCGGCCTCCTTGCAGCCATCCCACTGGCAGATCGGTGAGCGCGACTTCAGCTCCGCGTCCTTCTCCGGGCGGATGCGAATCTTTTCGAAATATTTTGGGTACGGCTTCATCTCACCCATTTATGGGCTGTTCGCTGATGCGAAACAAGAATTGACATTTTCGCGATGATCGCCCTAACCGCTGAATCGCGGCATAAAACCGGCGAACGGCGAATTTTGTGCGATGACATAGATGTGGTGAAGGGAAGCGGCGATGTCCACACAGGCAACGATGGAAGACAAGCTGAAAAAGGCGTTTTCGCCGGAACGGCTGGCCGTCATCAACGAAAGCCATCTCCATGCCGGCCATCATCATCTGGATTCCGGCCATCACGCCACCTTCGACGGCGCCGGCGAGACGCATTTCCGCGTCCGCATCGTCGCGCCCGCCTTTGCCGGCATGAGCCGCGTCGAACGCCACCGCGCCGTCAACGCATTGCTGGCCGAGGAATTGAAATCCGGCGTCCATGCCCTGGCGATCGAGCCGGCGGCGCCCGGCGAAAAGACCCGCTGGTAACTCAGCCGAGGCTCGCCCTCAGGAAAGCCATCACCGCGGCGGTCAACGCATCGCCTTCGGTGCCGAAGTCGCGATTGATCGACATGTGCGAATAGGCGCTGCCATCGAACAGCGTGACCCTGGTTCCGGTGGCGCCCAGACGCCCGGCAAAGGCCTGCGCGTCCGCCGCGCGGGTTTTCGCCCGCGAATAGGCGATGAACGTCGGCGGATGCTTGCGGCCGTCGACATAGGTGACCGGCGACAGCGCCCGCCACTGCGCCGGATCGGGAAAGGCGCGGGCATAGACCCCTGCCATGCCGCCGCTCCTGGCCAACGCCTCCAGATCATAGGCCCTGGTATCGTCGAGGACCAGCGCCGCGACGCCGGGCAGGCCGCCGCGCAGGCCGGTCAGCGCGACGAGATGGCAGCCGGCCGAATGGCCCATCGCGACGATCCGGTCCGGATCGCCGCCATGGCTGGCGATGTTGGCGCGGACGTAGCGATACGCCAGTTCGACATCGGCGGCCTGGGTGGCGACGTCGGCTTCAGGCAGCATCCGGTAGTCGATCGAGACGAAGCAGAAGCCATTGTCGAGCAGGAATTGCGGCTTGGAGTTGACGTTGTTGCGGTTGCCGACCCGCCAGGCGCCGCCATGGACGAAAAAGACGACCGGCAGGCCGCTTGCGCCATCGCGGGAATAAATGTCGAGCTTGGCCGGCCCATAGTCGAAGGTTTCGGGTGATGGCGGACGCAGCTGCAATGCCGCTGCAGCCTGACCCGGCAGCAGCGCCGCCATCGACACCAGAAGCAGGGTTCGCCGATCGATTGTCATAGACTCCTGACTGCCCACGGCTGCCATAAGGCGTGCACTGTCATTCGCCAAGCATCGCCGGCTTGATCCTCAGCCGCGCGATCCGATTCTTGTCGCGTTTCATGACGACGAAGCGCTTGCCGTGAAACGTAAAGGCCTGCTTTTCGTCCGGAATCGACTGCGCCTCGTGGATGACAAGGCCGGCAATGGTGGTGGCTTCCTCGTCCGGCAGGTTCCAGTCGAGCGCCCGGTTGAGGTCGCGGATCGACACCGTGCCGTCGACGACGACGGAGCCGTCGGCTTCCTGCTTGACGCCCTGGATGTCGATGTCGTGCTCGTCGGCGATCTCGCCGACGATCTCCTCGATGATGTCCTCCAGCGTCACCAGTCCCTCGACCTCGCCATATTCGTCGACGACGATGGCGAAATGCGCCTTGCGGCGCAGGAAGGCGTTGAGCTGCTCCTGCAGCGTCGTGGTGTCGGGCACGAACCACGGCCGCGACGCGATCTTCATCACGTCGATCCTGGAGAAATCATTGCCGACCTCGTTCAGCGCGCGCAGCAGGTCCTTCGCGTGCAGCACGCCGACGATGTTGTCGAGCGAGCCCTTCCACAGCGGCATGCGGGTATGCGGGCTCTGCAGGATCTCGCGCACCACCGCTTCCGGCGGGTCGTCGGCGTTGACCGAGCGCATATTGGTGCGGTGGACCATCACGTCCGACACTTCGAGCTCCTCAAGGTCGAACAGGCCGCCAATGCGGGCACGATCCTCGCGCACCACCTGGCCGTCGCGGCGGAAATCGTCGACGGCGCCACGCAATTCCTCATGCGTCGAGCGCTGCGGCTCGATACGCTGCAACTCGTAGCCGAAGGCGGCGAACAGGTGCCGACGCAAGACGAAGCCCAGCAGGCCGAGGCCGGCAAGCGCAGCAGCCGCGATCCAGCCGGCCTGGCTCATCCCGGATGGTTCTCCCCGAGGAACGCCAGCACTTCCGAGGCCGGCACATCCCTGGCGATGAAGGCCTGACCGATGCCGCGCGTCAGGATGAAGGTCAGCGCGCCGCGCGACACCTTTTTGTCCTGGGTGATGAAGGAGAACAGCTTTTCGGCGTCAGGCAATTCGCCTGGAATGTCGGCCATGCACCACGGCAGGCCGACGATGCGAAGGTGCGCCTCGACGCGCGCCGCATCGTCGGGGCTCGCCAAATTGAGCCTTGAAGAAAAACGGTGCGCCAGCGCCATGCCGATGGCAACGCCCTCGCCATGCACCAGCCGCGTGCCGTCATAGCCGGTCGCCGCCTCGAGCGCGTGACCGAAGGTGTGGCCGAGATTGAGCAGCGCACGGTCGCCGGTCTCGAATTCGTCGCGTGCAACGACGTCGGCCTTGGCGCGACAGGCCTCGGCAATCGCTTTTGCCCGCTCCGGCCCGCCGGCAAACACGCGAGACCAGTTTTCCTCCAGCCAGGCGAAGAACTCCGGCCGGTCGATCAGCCCGTATTTGGCCAGTTCGGCATAGCCGGCGCGAAACTCGCGGATCGGCAGCGTGTCGAGCACTTCGGTGTCGGCCAGTACCAGCCTCGGCTGGTGAAACACCCCGACCAGGTTCTTGCCGCGCTTGCTGTTGATGCCGGTCTTGCCGCCGACGGAGGAATCGACCTGCGCCAGCAGCGAGGTCGGGATTTGCACGAAGTTCATGCCGCGCCGCGCGATGCCGGCGGCAAAGCCGGCGAGGTCGCCGATGACGCCGCCGCCGAGCGCGACGACGACATCGCCACGCTCCAGCTTGGCGGCCAGCACGCCGTCGACCACCTCTTCCAGGTGCGCAAAGCTCTTGGTCTTTTCGCCAGGCGGCAGCGTGATGACTGCATGTTGGATGCCACCGCTTGCCAGGCCGGCCGCAAGCGTTGCGAGATGCGCGCTAGCGACGTTTTCGTCGGTGACGACCGCCGCCCTTGTGCCCGGCAGACGGCGCGCAATTTCGGCGCCGGCGCGTGACAGCAGGCCGGGGCCGATCAAAATGTCGTAGGTACGCTCGCCAAGCCCGACTTCGACAGAGACCGTTGCATCAGCGCTCACGACCGCACCTCGTCGATGTCGGCAACGCCGAGATGGCCGCGCAGCGCGTCCACCACTTCGGCGGCAATGATCTCCTTGCGGTCGTCGCGGGTCGGCACGATGACATCGGCCGCGGCGTAAACCGGGTAGCGTTCCGCCATCAGCCGCTCCAGCACCCCCCGGGGATCGGCGCTTTTCAGCAGCGGCCGGTTCTGCTTCTTGGAAACGCGCTCCATCAACAGGTCGATCTCGGCCTTCAGCCAGACCGAAACGCCATGGCTGGCGATCGCCTCGCGCGTCTGCGCATTCATGAAGGCGCCGCCGCCGGTCGACAGCACCTGGGGCCCGTGCTCCAGCACGCGCAGGATGACGCGCTGCTCCAGTGCCCGGAACTCCGCCTCGCCATAGCGCTCGAACAGGTCCGGGACGCTCATGCGCGAAACACTTTCGATCTCCTGGTCGCTGTCGATAAAGGGTAGCGCCAGCATCGCCGCCACCTTGCGGCCGATCGCCGTCTTGCCGGCGCCCATCAGCCCGACAAAGACGATGGAACGGTCGCCCAGCCGGCCGAGCAGCGCGGCATGGCTCTCGCCCGGAGGGTTTGCTGGTAACGCGTTCATGTTTCTAGGGCCTCTTTGCCGGCGTATCGACATCAAAAGCCTGTTTGCGTCAAGCGCGGCGCGCCCGGGACCTGTTATCGGCTTCACCCTTGAATTGGTGGGATTGGCGTCTCATAAGGGCACAGGGTTGGAAATGCAGAACAAGACGACGGGCGAAAATTAATGCCGACACTGTTTCGCTTTGTCGTGACGCTCGTGATTCTGGCCGGCATTGTCTACGGCGCGATGTTCGCCCTGGTCATGTTCGTCGAGCCGAGAAAGGCGGAAATGAGCGTGCGTATCCCTCCGGAAAAGCTCAATCCCAAAAAATGAACAGCGCCGCCCGCATCGAAGCCTTTCTCGAGATGATGAGCGCCGAGCGCGGCGCTGCCGAAAACACGCTTTCCTCCTATCGCCGCGACCTCGAGGACGCTTCCGCCGGGATCGGCGGCGGGCTCGCCGCTGCCACCAGCACCGACATCCGTGCCTATCTCGACGACATCGCCGCGCGCGGCTTTGCCGCCACCTCGCAGGCGCGCAAATTGTCGGCAATCCGTCAGTTCTTCAAGTTCCTCTACGCCGAAGGCCTGCGCGGCGACGATCCGACCGGCACGCTGGACAGCCCGAAGAAAGGCCGGCCGCTGCCGAAGACGATGAGCGAGGCCGATACCGGCCGGCTGCTCGACCGCGCCACGCGGGAGGCGATCGACCCCTCGCTCAACGACGACGACAGCCTGGCGGCGCTGCGCCTGCACGCACTGGTCGAGGTCCTCTACGCCACCGGCCTGCGGGTTTCGGAGTTGGTCAGCCTGCCGGTGACGGTGGCGCAGCGCGACGACCGCTTCTTCATGGTGCGCGGCAAGGGCAACAAGGAACGCATGGTGCCGCTGTCGGCCAAGGCGCGCACGGCGATGCGGACCTGGCTTGCCGCACGGGCGGCGGTGCCGGCTCTTGCCGACAGCCCGTTCCTGTTTCCGGCCGCCTCCGAAAACGGCTATCTCTCGAGACAGGTCTTTGCCCGCGAGCTGAAAGGGCTTGCCGCGCGAGCCGGCATTGCCGCGGCGAAGATATCGCCGCATGTGCTGCGCCATGCTTTCGCCAGCCATCTGCTGCAGAACGGCGCCGATCTCAGGGCCGTGCAGCAGCTGCTCGGCCATGCCGATATTTCAACGACGCAGATCTACACCCATGTGCTGGAGGAGCGGCTGGTGCGTCTGGTCAACGATCATCATCCGCTTGCCGACTAGGCGTCATGTCGCTATGTGAGAACGACGTTCCACCGCGCCCAGCCTGCATTTTCGGGCTTGCGTCAGTCATTGCCTTCCGACTTGCCGGTTCGCCCAAGAATGTACAATTACCTCGATTTCGAAAAGCCTGTGCAGGATCTCGAAGGCAAGATCCTCGAGCTGAAGAAGCTTGCCGAGAACGGTGAGGCGGTCGACGTCGGCGATGAGATCGCCCGTCTCGAGAAGCGCTCACGCGATGCGCTGCGCGACGCCTATAAGGCGCTAACGCCATGGCAGAAGGTGCAGGTGGCGCGCCATCCGGACAGGCCGCATTGCATCGACTACATCAAGGGCCTGCTTACCGATTTCACGCCGCTCGCCGGCGACCGCAATTTCGGCGAGGACCAGGCGATCGTCGGCGGCTTCGCCCGCTTCCGTGGCGAGCCGGTGGCGATCATCGGCCAGGAAAAAGGTTCCGACACGGCAAGCCGGCTGAAGCATAATTTCGGCTCGGTGCGGCCGGAGGGCTACCGCAAGGCGGTACGGCTGATGGAACTCGCCGACCGCTTCCAAATCCCGCTGCTGACGCTGGTCGACACTGCCGGCGCCTATCCCGGCGTCAACGCCGAAGAGCGCGGCCAGGCGGAAGCCATCGCCCGCTCGACCTCAGCCTGCCTTGGCCTGAAGGTGCCGTCGATCTCGGTGGTGATCGGCGAAGGCGGCTCCGGCGGCGCCATAGCGATCGCCACCGCCAACCGCGTCTACATGCTCGAACACGCCATCTATTCGGTGATCTCGCCGGAGGGCGCCGCCTCGATCCTGTGGCGCGACACCACCCGGTCCAGGGATGCTGCGACCAACATGAAGATCACGGCGCAGGATCTGCTGGAGCTGAAGATTATCGACGCCATCGTCGCCGAACCGCTCGGCGGTGCCCATCGCGCCCCCGAAACGGTGATTGCCGCCACCGGCGACCTCATCGCCAGGACGATGAAGGAATTTTCCGGCGCCAACACCGACTTCCGCGAGCATCGCCGCGAGAAATACCTGGCGATGGGCCGCAATCTGTAGCCAACGCAGGTGCGCGGCCTGAAATGTGACGGCGTGGAGCAATTTCGCCACAAAAATGCCGCTGCGTTCGTCACAGTGAGCTTGCCGTAAGGGACGCGCCAATTTCGTTTGGGGCAAGAGGGCTGCTTGGCGCAAGGTCGCTTGCGGTAAGGAATTTTCAAGGTTAACGGGCTTAAGGTCCGTCAGTGGTCAGTTTAGCAGCCGCGGCATCCGCGGCGCAGAGATGAAGACGATAGCCATATCCATGTTTGCCAAGCTTGCCCGCACCGGAGTTCTGATCGCTGCGATCGGCGTCGCCGGCTGCAATGATGCTTCGATGAAGGATTTTGCACCGCAGGCCAACAAGCCGCTGCCGGACAAGATCCTGGCCGAGATGAGGGCCAAGGGCATGGTCCGCACCTCTTCGGTGATGGCCCGCATCTTCAAGGAAGAAGGCAAGCTCGAAATCTGGAAGGCCAAGACCAACGGCCGCTACGACCTGGTCGCCAGCTACGACATCTGCAAATGGTCGGGCAAGCTCGGGCCGAAGTTCACCGAAGGCGACCGCCAAGCGCCGGAAGGCTTTTACACGGTCCGCCCGGCGCAGATGAACCCGCGGTCGAATTATCACCTGTCCTTCAACATCGGCTACCCGAACGCCTATGACCGCGCCAATGGCCGCACTGGTTCCAACCTGATGGTCCATGGCGCCTGCTCGTCGTCGGGCTGCTATTCGATGACCGACGCGCAGATCGAGCAGATCTACGCTTTCGGTCGTGACGCCTTCCAGGGCGGCCAGACCGAGTTCCAGATCCAGGCTTTTCCGTTCCGCATGACTGCAGCCAACATGGCGCGCTACCGCAACGACCCGAACTACGAATTCTGGAAGATGCTGAAGGTCGGCTACGACAATTTCGAAGTCACCAAGGTGCCGCCGAAAGTCGACGTCTGCGAGAAGCGCTACGTCTTCAACCAGGTTGCGGCCGACGGCTCGACCTTTAATCCGACCGGCGCTTGCCCTGCGACCACCCAGCCCGATTCACTGAAGAGCGCCATCAACGCCTATCAAAGCACCTATGAGGCGGCCTTCAACGGCGCCGTCAAGGCCAGCGTGCCGGCACCCAAGCCGACCATCGCCGGGATCAAGGAAGCCAGCATCGTTTCCGACTGGTCGAAACGGCGTGCCCGCGGCGAACGCGTGCCGATCGAGCCGCCGTCGCTCAACCCAGACGGCACGGTGACCGAGACGGCGCGCATGGGCCGCGTCGATTCGCCGGCCGGCCGCAAGATGGCGGCACTCGACGCCGAAAAGGCCGCCAAGCAGAAGGCCGAGGAACAAAGGCTAGCCGCCATTGAAGCGGCCAAGGCCGCCAAAGAGGCAGCCAAGGCGCAGGCGCTGGCCGAGAAGGAAGCGGCCAAGGCGCAGGCACTGGCTGAAAAGGAAGCTGCCAAGACCGCCGCCGAGATGCCTGTCGCCACCGCCACTGTAGCGCCATCGGAGGCCGCCCCGGCAGTCGAAACGCAGGCTGCGGACGCCGAAAGCACGGCGACAAGGTTGAAGAAAAAGCTGCTCGGCATGTTTGGCGGCTGAGCTTCATGCTTGAACAAGAAGATGGGGGCCAAGGAGGCAGGCCCTCAACCAGCCCCGCCGCCGTCTACGACCTCAAAGGTCTGAACTGCCCGTTGCCCGCGCTCAAGGCCAAAAAGCGCTTGGCCGCAATGCAGCCGGGTAGCCGCCTCTGGCTCGAAACCACCGACCCCCTCGCCGTCATCGACATCCCCGCCTTCTGCGCCGAGAGCGGCCATCGGCTGATCGAAACGGCGGCAATATCGGGCGGCCACCGCTTCCTGGTCGAGCGCGGCGGCGGCCGAGCCTGGACTTAGCTCGTTCTGCTGACGGTGCGCTGCCCCTCATCTGCCTGCCGGCATCTTCTCCCCGTATAGTGACGGGGAGAAGGGGCTGGCCGCAACTTTGGCGCTCTTTCTGCGGCGCTGGAGATTGGCGAAATCGTCGATGAGAGCGTCCTTCTTGAGAGGATGCCGGCAGGCAGATGAGGGGCAGCGCGGCGTTCGACTTAAAACTGATGAAAGCCTCTACCGCCCGGCAATAGCCAGCGGGTTGCTTTCCAGTGCCGCGCGGTCCGGCGTGTCGATCGACGGCCGGTTGGTGAAGGCGGCGAACAGCCGGCGGATATAGTCTTCCGGCATGTCGAGCGTGATCAGCACCAGCCTGGTGCCGCGCTGGCTGTCCGGCCAGGCCGGCAGTTGCACCGGCGGATGCAGGATCTTCTGCACGCCATGGATAACCAGCGGCCGCGACGGGTCTTCTGCAAGCTCGATGACGCCCTTCATCCGCAACAGGCGCTCGCCATGCGCCGAGCGCAGCAGATCGAGGAACATCTCGATTGCCGAAAACGGCACCGGCCCGTCATGAACCACCGAATACGCGCGGATGCGGGAATCGTGCCTGTGGCCATGGTCATGGTGACCGTGGTCGGCATGACCATGACCGCTGTGGTCATGGCTGCCAACATCATGGTCGTGGCCGGCTTCTTCGCCGAGCCAACGCTGCACATCGACGGATTTGGTGGCCGGATTGTAGAGGCCGCAATCGAACAGGGTCGCGGCGCTTGCCTGGCTCGCGTCGAGCACCACGGCACCCGGGTTGAGCTGCCTGAGCCGCGCCCGCAACGCCTCCGCGTCGCCTGCATCCGTGGCCAGGTCGGCCTTGCTGAGCACGATGCGATCGGCGACGGCCACCTGCTTCACCGCCTCGACATGGGCATCGAGCGTCGCATTGCCGTTGACGGCGTCGACCAGGGTGATGACGCCGTCGAGCCGGAAGGCCTGGACCAGGGCCGGGTGCGCCATGATCGACTGCAGCACAGGGGCGGGATCGGCGAGCCCGGTGGTCTCGACGACAACGCGGGCAAGCCGGTCGATGCGGCCGGTCTGCAGCCGGTCGACGAGGTCGGCCAACGTGTCGACCAGCTCGCCGCGCACCGTGCAACAGAGGCAGCCGTCGGAAAGCTGGATGATGCCATCGGACGCCTGCTCGACCAGAAGGTGGTCGATCGCCACTTCGCCGAACTCGTTGATGATGACGGCGGTGTCGGCGAGCGCGGGATTCCGGAGCAGCCGGTTGAGCAGCGTCGTCTTGCCGGCGCCGAGAAAGCCGGTGAGCACCGAAACGGGGATCGGGAAGCCGGCCATACGGCTAGTTCAGCGCCTTGGCCGGCCGTTGGACCTGCGCGGCGGTGGTGGACCCGGCCACGGCCGGCTCGGCGCCGGCCGGCGGCGCCCGGTCCGGCCGCCATGTCGGCAGCGGCACGTCGGCATATTCCTTCCCGGAGGCATCGAGCATCGCCTTCGGCTTCGGCCCCGTGGCGCCGCCGAGGCCGACGGCGATCAGCGTCGGCACATGGCCCAGCTTTTCCTGATAGGGCGATTTCGGCACGTCCTTGCCCTTGTCGCCGACGGCGGGTGCGGCTTCCGACTGCTCCTCGACCGGCTTCTTCTTGCAGATCTCGTCGTTCATGTCGTTGGCCGACATGGTGTCGCCATAGGCAGGCAGCGCTGCGACCGTCAGCCAACTCGGGGCCGGGGTTGCAAAGCCCTGGTCGAGCAGTTTTGCCGCCGCCTCGGCGCGGGTGACGGCCGATTGCTCGCCGAGCACCACGGCGACCAGGGTGCGGCCGTTGCGGGTAGCCGAGCCGATCATGTTGAAACCGGACGAGCAGACGAAACCGGTCTTCATGCCGTCGGCACCCGGATAGCGGCCGATCAGGAGGTTGTAGTTGGAGATCGCCTTCTTGCCGACGGCAAGGCCTTCGATCGAGAACCAGGGGGCATATTGCGGAAATTCCTTGCGGATCGCCATCACCAGCAAAGCGAGATCGCGCGCTGTCGTATACTGGTCCGGCGAATAGAGCCCGTTCGGATTGACGAAATGGGACCCGCTCATGCCGAGCCTCCGCGCCTCCGCATTCATGCGTTCGGCAAAGGCCGCTTGCGAACCGCCGATATTCTCGCCGACCGCCATGGCGATATCGTTGGCCGATTTGACCAGCATCATCTTCAGCGCATTGTCCAGCCGCATCACCGAACCCGGCTTGAAGCCCATCTTGCTCGGCGGCTCGCCGGCGGAATGTTTCGTCACCTTGATCGGCGAATCGAGCTGGACCTCGCCCGCGGCAATCGCACGAAACGCCACATAGGCGGTCATCAGCTTGGTCAGCGATGCCGGGTACCAGCGCCTGAACGCCTCCTGATGCTGCAGGATCTTGCCGCTGTTCAGGTCGAACAGGATGGTCGGATTGGCCAAGGCAGGCCCGGCCAGCGCCGCAAGCACCACCGCGCCCGCCACCAACAGTTTGAGGAAATGCCTATAGCGCATCATGAAAACCGAAATAGCCTCTTGCCGCAGTCGCCCCTGGCTCCGTAAGATTTCGTTACACGATCGCCAGGATAATGGTCCGGCTCTCTGTTCCCGGACCACAGTCGCGGTGCTATTTACTCTATGTGACGTCAACATGGCAAAGTGCTGCCGATCACAATGTGGAAGCAGCAGCACAATGCAAAGCAGCGTGCATGGTTGCAGGGCAGCAGGCACAATTGCACAGCAGCAGGTCAAGACCGCCTGCTCCAACAGCGAAATGGAACCATCATGCCGATCCTGAACCGAGCCGCCGAAATGCAGGATGAGGTGGCCGGCTGGCGCCGCCATTTGCATCAGACGCCGGAGCTGAATTTCGACGTCTTCAAGACCGCCGCCTTCGTCACCGAGAAGCTGAAGGCTTTCGGCTGCGACGACATCGTGACGGGTTTGGGCAAGACCGGCGTCGTCGGCATCATCCGCGGCCGCCACGGCGAAGGCTCGACGATCGGCCTGCGCGCCGACATGGACGCCCTGCCGCTCAACGAGATCAGCGGCAAATCCTATGCCTCGACCGTCCCGGGCAAGATGCACGCTTGCGGTCATGACGGCCACACCGCGATGCTTTTGGGTGCCGCCAAATACCTCGCCGAAACACGCAATTTCGCCGGCTCCGTCGCGGTTATCTTCCAGCCGGCCGAAGAGGGCGGCGGCGGCGGCAACGAGATGGTCAAGGACGGCATGATGGAGCGCTTCGGCATCTCCAAGGTGTTCGGCATGCACAACATGCCGGGCCTGCCGGTCGGCCAGTTCGCCATCAGGCCGGGTCCGATCATGGCGGCGACCGCCGAATTCACCATCACCGTCAAGGGCCGGGGCGGCCACGCGGCGATGCCGCACGGCACCATCGATCCGATCGTCATCACCAGCCAGCTTGTCGGCGCATTGCAGACGATCGCCTCGCGCAGCACCGATCCGGTCGAGGCGGTGGTCGTCTCGGTGACGAAATTCCATGCCGGCGACGCCTATAACATCATTCCCGAGAGCGCCGAGATCGCCGGCACCGTACGCACGCTGAAGAAGGAGGTCGCCAAGAAGGCTGAAGAGCGCATCCGCGCGCTTTGCCAAGGCGTGGGCGCTGCCTTCGGCGCGACAATCGAGGTTGATTACAATGCCAACTACCCCGTCACCTTCAACCATCCGGAAGAGACGGTCTTTGCCAGCGACATCGCGGCCGACGTCGCCGGCGACAGCCATGTGCACCGCGCCATCCAGCCGGTGATGGGCGGCGAGGATTTCTCCTACATGCTGGAAGCGCGGCCGGGCGCCTTCATCTTCATCGGCAATGGCGATACCGCCGGCCTGCACAACCCGGCCTACGACTTCAACGACGAGGTCATCCCGCACGGCATGAGCTATTGGGTGAAGCTGGCGGAGACGGCGCTGGCGGCGTAGCCGTTCGGCATCGGCGGTGGGGCGACCGCCGCACCTCTGGGCGGCAAAATCGGGCAGGACATGTTCTGCTGGTCACTTCCGGCCGGACGACTTCCGGGCAAGGCCGAAGGCAATGCCCAGAGCAATACCTATACCACTGCCCGCAACAATGTTGTCCAACACGACGCCGATGGCCACGCCGATCACGACGCCGAGCGTGAGGTGTTTGGCATCCATTATGCCCGGTCATGTAGCGTGGAAGGGAAGAGCCGCAACCGCTACGGTCCGCTCTTCGGATCCTCGACCTCCAGCGCCTCCATAACCGGCGCCAGCTCATTGTCGTCGGCAGCCTGCGGCTCTTCGCCTGTCCTTGCCTTCTTCAGGGCTGCCTCGATCGCCTCCTGGATGTTGCCGAGCTCGTCTTCGCGAACCTCGTGGCCGTAGCCGGCAGCATCGGCATCCTGCTCGAATTGCTGCGCCAGGACGGCGACGCTCACCTCGCTCTCGGCCGGCAGATTGCCGACATTCTCCTGCAGCCAGGTTTCAAAGAACTCTTTTGTGGCGCTCATGAGGTGTCTCCTTCGGGACACTAAAGCGCGCCGGCATCCCGAAAGTTCCGCTATCTTAACCGTCTTTGCACCGCTCGCCATGTCGGCTACGCAGGAACCCGCCGCTTCAACCAATCGACCATTAGCGTGGTGACTTCGCCCGGCTTCTCCTGCTGTGACCAATGTCCACAGCCGGCGACCACATGTTTTTCGAGATCGGCGATGTGGGCGTCCATTCCATCCATCATCGCTGGAGATAACACGACGTCGTCCTCAGCGCCGATCATGAGCGAAGGCACTTTTATCGTCTGGTCGACATTCAAGCCGGCTCTCCAATTGCGGGACAAGTTGCGGTACCAGTTGATGCCCGGCGTGAAACCGGTGCGCCCGAAGCTCTCGGCATAGAAAGCAAGCTCGTCAGGCGTCAGGATCAGCTCGCCGGGCAGCGTCTTCGGCTCCGGCTGCGAGAGCGCCTGTAGGAATGTCATGTGTCGGGCCTGCGGCGGCAGCTTGGCGTATTGCGCGGCGGTGATAACACCCTTGCGCATATTGCTCCTGAACACCCGCGCCACGTCGTGCGCCATCAAACGGTCCGCGAGATCACCATCTTCGAACATCAGCACATACATGTCGGGATTGTAGACTTCGCGCATCTGCGCGATCGGGTCTTTTGCCGGGTTGGCAACGAACGGCTTGTCCGGGGCGGTCAGCCCCTTGGTGAGGCTCGGATGCAGCCACAGCATTTCATGGGGAATGAATGGCGTGTTGACACCGATGACGCCAGTGACCCGGCTCTGATGCAAAAGCGGCATCTGCCATGCGACCAGGCCGCCCCAGTCATGGCCCGCGAACACGGCCTTTTCGACGCCGAGAGCATCGAGGAGACCGACGAGATCGCCGGTCAGGTGGACCATGTCATAATCCTCGACCTTGGACGGCCGGTCGGTCAGACCATATCCGCGCTGGTCGGGAACAATGACGTGGTAGCCGGCGGCCGCGAGCGGCGCGATCTGGTGACGCCAGGAAAAGGCGAGTTCGGGAAAGCCGTGCAGCAAAACAACCGCCGGTCCCTTGCCGGCTTCATAAACAGCCATATCGATGCCGTTGGAGCGAACGTATCGGACCGGCGGCATGGCCGGCGACGCGCCAAAGACCGGCAGGCAAGGCGCAAGAAGACTGCCGGCGGTGCCGAGAAGCACCGCCCTGCGGGAAAGGGTGATCATGGCAGAAGTTTCCTTAGCTGCTCGAATTCTGATCGAATGACGGCCGGGCAGGCCGAGACGTCTCGGCCGGCGCGGATCAGCACGAGAATGCCTTGGTAGAGAAGCAGAAGCCTGACGACGTGGAGATCGACCTGCCCTCCACCGATCTGGCGCTCCACGACCTGCCGGATGGCGGCTTCCAGCACGGCGAAGCCTTCCGCGAGACCTTCCGAGGCGACCGACGGTTGCGCACCGAACTCGACAGCAGCGTTCGTTAACAAACAGCCGAGGTCGCCGGATTCCGGGGCGGGCAGCAACAACGACAGGAACAACTGTTCCAAACCATCCAGATCGCTTGCTTCGCCGATGTAGGTCTCGATACGGTGTCGGATGACGGCATCGATATAGTGGCCGAAGGCCGCCCGATAGAGACCTTCCTTGTCGCCAAAGGCATTGTAGATCGAGCCAGACGTCAGGCCGGTGGCATCGCTCAGATCCTTGATCGAAATTCCCGCGAAACCGGCCCGTCGAAACGCGTTCATCGCGTCCCCCAGCACAGTGGCTTCGTCAAATAGTCGCGGTCTGGTCATGGAGCAACCCAATGTAAAATGATCATTCTAGAATGAGCATTTTACATCGCCAGTCAAGCGACTCTTTTTGCAAAGACAGCTCGATGGGCACACAGGCACGCCAACGATGCCAGGTTGCATCGCGATCTCCCGGAGCTTGGCCCCTCTGTGAGATTAAAAACCAGGCGGCGTTGGCGCCGCCTGGCCCGGCTGCTTACTGGCTGGCAGCAGTCGTCGGTTCGCACGACACGTTCGGGTTCATGTCGGCGAACGCGCCGGTCGGGTTGCCCTTCCAGGCCCAGACATGCAGCTCGTAAAACGGGCCGAGGCCATAGCGGTTGGGCGCGCTGTTGAAGTTGAACAGATGCCCATCGAGCGAGGCCGGGCCTTTCGAGGTGATGTATTCGACCGCGATCAGTTTTAGCGTGCCGTCGGCCATCGGCTCGTACATCACCGCTTCGGGCTTGGCGACATCGACAGCGTCGTCCTTGAGGTAGCCGGGATTGACGTAGTGGATGCCCATGGCGCCGCCGGTGATGCCGCTGGCGCAGGGGATCGGCGCATAGCCCTCGGCGGTCGCCGCCGCCACATTCTCGAAGCGGCTGTTGGCGGCGCGTACCTTGTCGGCCAGCGGATTGGGACCGGACACGGGCGCTGCCTGATGCGCCTGCGCCAATGCAGTGCAGGCCGACAGCAGCGCCGCGGCAGCGAGGAATTTGTTGCGAAAGTTGATTGTCATAGTCATTCCATTCTTCTTGAAAAGCACAGCCCGGGCGGCCGCCGGAAGTAAGGAGGTCCGGCAGGTGGGCGCTGTGGCTGTTGTTGCTGGGAGATCCCTGTCCCGATGCGACAAATGCAGGGGAAGATCATCCCTTCGGCAGATACGGGATGGTTCCGGCCAGATCGGAGTTGTCGATCAGCTGGAAACGGCTGTCGCTGCCGCCCTGACGGGCCGAAACAAAGGGTGCGTAGGCGGGATCGTCGGTGAAGGCGCGCGCCGCGGCCTCGGTCGGGAACGCCATCAAGGCAATCAGCGTCGTGTCGAGCGGCTTGCCTTCGAGCGTCTTCACATTGCCGCTGCGCGACAGATATCTGCCGCCGTGCTTGTGAACGAGGTCGTGGACCGACGCGGCATAGGCCGGCATCCACTTCGGGTCCCTCACCTTGATGTCTGCGATAACGTAAGCGGTCATGGGTCATGTCTCCTGGTCGTGCACAGGGGTATCCCGTGCAGCGGCAGAGGGGTCGCATGGCAAGGCCGGCGCCAGCCAGTCCGCGATCTGTACTGGTGCGGCGAATTCGAAATTCGCATTCACTTTGGAGCAACGCAGCGAGCGAATTTCGGATTCAAAAGCCACACCAGCAAGTGCTTGGATTTCCAGTGTGGTTTTGGATTTGAAGTTCCTAACGCTGATGCCACCCAGAAAGCAGGAACTTCAAATCCACCACACTTGGGCCGGTACAGTTTCTGTACTCGCCGCACCGCTGGGAAAGGCCTATGCTCCCGGCTGAGTTTGAGGGGAAGGCAACATCATGACCCAGGCCGGATACAAGCAGTTCTGCCCGTTATCGATGGCCGCGGAGGTGCTGTGCACCCGCTGGACCATGGTTCTGCTTCGCGAATTGGTGGCGGGCTCGACCCGTTTCAACGATCTGCGCCGCGGCGTCCCCAAAATGTCGCCGACCCTTCTGTCGCAACGGCTCAAGGAGCTCGAGCTGGCCGGGATCGTCGAGCGCAAGGAGGTGCGCGGCGAGAAAGGCATCTTCGAATACCGGATGACCGAGGCAGGCAGGGATCTGCGGTCCGTCGTCGAGGCGATGGGCTTTTGGGGGCAGAAATGGGTCGAGTCGCGGCTGTCGCTGAAGAACCTCGATCCGTCGCTGCTGATGTGGGACATGCGGCGCAATCTAAACGCGTCGCCGCTGCCCGACGGGCGCACGGTGATACAATTTCTGTACCAGGAGCTCCCCGCCTCCAAACGGTCGTGGTGGCTGATCGTCGAGAAGCACGGCGAGGTCGACCTCTGCTGGTACGATCCGGGGTTCGATGTCGATCTCTACGTCTCGACCGACCTGCACACCATGACCGAAATCTGGATGGGGCTGATCACCGTCGAGAAGGCCGGGCCGAAAGTCATTCTGACGGGCGATCAGGATATCGCCCGCAAAATGCAGACTTGGCTGGGCCTGAGCCCGTTCGCTGTCGAACCCAAGCGAGCAGCCTAGCTGCCTCTTGGCGAAACGATCCGAAGCGGTTATGTGTCGGGCGCGATGGTCCCGTAGCTCAGTAGGATAGAGCGGCAGATTCCTAATCTGTAGGTCACAGGTTCGATTCCTGTCGGGATCACCAAGTTTTTCAAGCACTTAGCCAACAAGCCGCCGTACTTTTTGGTAAATTAGTACGGCAATTAGTACGGCGAATTTCGCATGAACTTCGGCTTCAGCTGCTCAATCCAACCGAGTTGTGGATTTCCATGATTCTGGAATTGAGTAGATTGTTGGGACGGGCGGCCACCGATGTCGCTTCAGGTGGCGATTTGAGGTGGGGTCTGTCGAGACGCAATGCCGCGCCTCGGCAGGCATTGATTTTACGATGTTTTTTCTAGTCTAGGAGCCCACAGCGATTTGTATCACAGTTTGTATCTCAGTCCGTATCGCACGAGGCTGACCTAGCCACCTGGTAAAATGGCACGTCTTACGAGGCCTGAGCCGTAATCAATGTTGTCGTGCCAGCGCTACATACGGTCCCTTGCACGTTTGGTCTGGAACGACAGCCATGGAGCCGAGAGCGGACTGGCAGCTCATAGGTGTGGATCACGGAAAAGTTCGCATTCGACGATTAAGAGCTGGATGACTGCTACCGCCCCCCATTTCCGACATTGATGGATGGGACGCGCGTCCCATAAGCAGCCAACGTCAGTGCCGAGGCTGCAAGGTCAAAGGGTGGCTTTCAGTAGGCCGGCTGTGGCTGCCCTCGAAAAATGCGGTACTGCAAGAACGAAATTTGTTGCCGAGGAACTGATCTGCAGCGCCATACTCTCACAGGGTCCTCAGCTCCTCGTCGGCAATCGCGGCTTGGATCGATCGACAGATCTTTCAGCGAATCTACAAATTTGAAGGGGCGCTTACCGGCGCAACCTGATCGCCACGCTTCAGGAACGCGAGGTTGACCGTGCCGGTGGGGAACTGGCGGCGAAAAAGGCACTGCCGTTCCGAGCTGCCGCCGAGGGCGAAACCGTGACCGGCACCTTCACCGGGGCCGCGCAGCTATCCAGTGGCAAGTTCGCCATCGTCGAGAAGTCCCACGAGTTCACGCTTGTCCCGTGGCGGCCAGTCATCGACCGCCAGCTCGGCCGCGAGGTCAGTGGCATCGTGCAGGGCGGATCGGTGTCCTGGCAGTTGGGGCGGCAGCGGGGATTGGGGCTTTCGCCCTCAAACCCCTTGACCGACTTCACTGAGCACCCGTCGCAGCCATTGATGCCCTGGGTCGGCGTCGTGGCGCGCATGCCAAGTCTGCACCACTCGAAATGAAGGAATATCCAATGGCGGCGGAAAAAGTCGGAGCGGTAGCCGCCCTGCCAACGGTGCGAAGAGACGACGGGGTTCCGTTGCCACGAGCTCGGAGGCATCGACCAGCATCGGTGCCATCAAGAAGTGGCCGACCGTCACGACGACATTCCTCTTCAATCCTTTCTTGGTGAGCACAGCATCGACATAGCCGCTCGGATTGCCCTTCATCGAAACCTGAAGATGGCGCAGCGAGAGATAGCGGTCGAGGTCGAGACTATCGGCCAGATCGGTGTGATCGCCGCGGCCAGCGCAGATGAAGTCCTCTTCGTATAGCAGTTCTTCTCGCATATGGGTCGGCGGCTGGGGGAAGTTGCCGGCGATGAGTTCGACTGCGCCGTCGTCCAGCATCGGCAAACCGACGCTGCGGCTCGTGTTGCGGACCACCAGAGAAACGCCTGGTGCTTCGCGGCCGAGCCGTGCAGTCAGACGCGGTAGCAGCACGAAAGCGGCATAATCGGAGAGACCGACCACGAATTGCCGAGTGCTTTCGGTCGGATCGAACGAGCGCCCGCCGAGCAGGACGCCTTCAACCTGTTCGAGGATCGACCGAACACTCGGCGCAATGTCCTGCGCCAGTGGCGTCGGCGTCATGCCGCGCGGGGATCGGACAAACAGCGGGTCTCCGAACAGAGCCCGAAGGCGATTGAGCGAATGGCTGACCGCCGGCTGGGTCAGCCCAATCCGCTCGGCCGCGCGCGTGGCGTGCCCTTCGGCAACGAGGGCGTCGAAGACGACCAGCAGATTGAGATCGACGTTAGCGATATGAATCTTCTTCATCACGGCGATGCTAATAATGAATTTGATTTATCGCAATCGCCGATGCAAGGTCTGACCTGAAATAAAGCGGGGGCGGGCAGAGTTAGAGAACATGAGTGTCAGGTCCCACCACCGCAGCAACGGGAAGAGTAAGTTCTCGCCGACGCTTTATTGAGGCTGCCTTCATCGCAGCAAGTTCTTTCGCCATCAGTCGGAGCGGGCAAGCCATGGCCTCGGAAACTCATGAGGATCGATTTTCACGCGGCCTGGAGATGCTCCGCCGGATCGGCGGGGAGAATTTCGATGGACCGATCAATGCTCTGGCGGAGACCTCCGCCGATTTGTCGCGCTTCACCGTCGAATATCCCTATGGCGATGTGTTGTCCCGCCCGGGGCTGGATCTCCCGCTAAGGCAGCTCTGCACCGTCTCGATGCTGCTGGACCGACGGAAGCGCCCAGCCGCAATTGAAGTTTCATATCGCCGGCTTTCTCAATGCCGGCGGCACCCCCGAAGCGATCGTCGAACTGCTCTTCGTCTCGGTCGCGGTCCTGGGCTTCCCTGCAACCGTCAATGCCGTCGGCATCGTCCGGTCGGTATTCGCCGAACGCGAGCTGGCATTTCAGCCCATCAAGCCCGCGACGGGTTACGGAGCGGGACGCGGATGGGCCGGACGCGAGATGCTGGAGCGGCTCGTAGCGGGCGACGCGCAGGGGCTATTTTGACCGCTTCGCCGGCATCGCGCCCGACCTCGCGCAGCTTTCGATCGATTTCGGGTTCGGGGAGGCGCTGGCTCGGGACGGCCTCGATCACAAGGCCAAGCTGCTCGCGATCATCGCGATGCTCGCCGCGACCGGCAACCGCGCCGATGCGCTGCGTCTTCATCTGGCCGGCGCTATCGCCAATGGGGTGACGCGCGAAGAGATCATCGAGCTGCTGATACAGCTCAGCGTCTACCGTGGATTCCCTTCGGCCCTGAACGCATTCTCGGTCGCCCGGAGCGTCTTCGCGCTTGGCGTCCAGACGCTTCAGGTCGACATCCCCGCGCCCGTCGATACGGAAAGCCGTTCGGACCAACTGAAGCGGGGGGAACGCTCTGCTCGCGAAAAGCTCAGCGGCATCAGGCGACGCCGTGGTCCGTAGCTTCGACGACATCGCGCCGGACCTCGGGCGCATGATCGTCGAGCATTCCTATGGCGAGGTGTTCTCGCGCAGTGGCATCGATCTGAAGACCCGTGAACTCAGCGCCTGCGCGGCTTTGGCTGCCATCGGTTCCGCGACGACGGAAACCCCTTTGCGGGTCCACATCAACGCCGCCTTTAATGTTGGTGCGAGCCGGGAAGAGATCATCGAAACGCTGGTCAATCTCGCGCCCTATAGCGGCTACCCAGCGACACAGCAGGCGATCCGCATCGCCGCGGAAGAGTTCGCCAAGAGCAACCCGTCCTCGCGACAGCGCAAGGAAGAAAGTGAATGATCGACCGACGTTCAATGCTTTCCGCAATCATCTCAACCGCACTCCTGCCGCCATCACCCGCCATGATCACTCCCGCCGCAGCGCAGGGAACCCCTCCCAATTTATGTAATCAAAGAGACTGTGGGGCATACTTCGCATGGAAAAGATCTTAAGCAACGATGAGCAATGTTCGTTACCACAGTAGTGCTTGAGTGATCTCCCGCGGCATTAGACGTTCTTGGGAACGTCGACCGCAATTTCGATGATCTGGCGTTGCCGGCATAAAGGCGCATGGCCGCCGAAACTCATTGACAAAGGCGAACGTCAGCTTTCCCAGCGTGACCGTCCAAACCTGCCAGTCCGCTTCCCACCCTAGCCGGCCATCCCTGGCACCCTGGGCGAATGGCAGCTTTCGGGAGCGGATGGCGTTGAGCTGGACGTCAGAGATGCGGCGCGAAGCGGTCATTCGCCGTTCGTGGGACAAAGGTTTCTTTCGGTGAACCAGCACTCTGCGCCGGGCGCTCACGAATGGCTGCGAATTTATGGCTACCCAGCGCCGCCTAGGAGCGTCGCTCGCCATGAAGAACTCGTTCTTGTTTCGCGATGCGCACCAAATCGTTGAGCGCCGAGCGGATTTGCGGCCACGGGAACTCGGAGCACTCCTCCCACGCCTCGCCCTCGCTCAACACCGCATCGAGCTTGCACGCCACACCGGCCAGAGTCGTGGCGGGCGTCGTTGAGAACGCTCCCAGCAAATCCTCCGCCCGGTCGCCAGCTTCGCGCTCGGCTCTGAACGCGGCCGTATAGCCGCCCTCCTCGGCAGCCGCATCCCAGCGTGCCTGATGCGCTTGGAACTCGGCTTCGGCCTTCACGCGAAGAGCCATCATGTCAGGCCCGTTGCCGAGCACTTTATTGAGCGCCTCAATCGAGTGCACCGTCACATCCTCACCCTCTGGCAGTCGGACGGTCACACAGGGAAATCCGATGCTCTCGACAAGTCTCGTTTCAAGGCGCTGCTGTCTCTGGCAAAGCTGCCCTGTCCGTTTGTGGGCTTTCTCCCATTCACGCCAAACCGCTAGCGCTGGATCGGAGGAGAGCGTGCTCGTCGCCGCCGGGTTGCCGGCAAAAGTACTTTTCTCAAGAACCAAAGCCGTTGATGTCATCATCCCTGCGATAAGCATTCGCCTGCGAGTGACGAAGGGCGAAGTCGTGGTATTGTCGGAATCAGCCATGATCCGAGCTCCAATCAGCTTGGGGAGTGGTTAGGCCGCGCAAGGTGTAACGAGCACCTCGTGCGGCCGCGTTATTCGCCTTCCAGAATGTCACTTTTTGTGACTTTTAACAAGCAGAATGTCATGAAAAAAGACATATCGCCCCAGCAGCTCCGCGCCGCCCGAGCCTTAATTGATTGGACGAGAGAGGATCTGGCTAACGCATCGGGGATAACCGTTCGCACGCTCGTCAGAATTGAGAATGCCCAGACGACTTCGAGGCAAACCACGCTTGACGCGTTAATTGCGGCGCTCGAAACTGCCGGGATTGAATTCATCCCGGAAAACGGTGGTGGCGCTGGCGTTCGCCTGGCGCGTAGATCTATCGGCCCAAAAGGCAAAATGTGACCGTTTTGCATAGACCGGCTGTCTTTCGTAACCGAGGCCTGCGGATTTCCGACAGCCGCAATTGTTGTCTCCGACCTGTTGGAGAGGGAAGGCCTGGCGCGCTTCTCTTCAGCCTGCAACAGCTCGTCTGCCGCTCCCAGGCCGCCGAAACGGCGGCGAAATCTCAAGACTCTGAGGAATGGAGCAACAATTTCCTTGTGGAGCGCGGGCAGCGACCTGAGATGGGAAAAGCCCTTAGTGAGCCCTATTTCTCAGTCTTCACATTCCTATCCCTAGGCCGCGTTTTCTGCCGAAGCTCCAGTCGATGCCACCGCTGCCTTGCACGAGGCCGGTGATGTGCTGGCCGATGCGCCTCTCGAACATCGGCTGCCAAGGAACGAGCTGAAACCCGAGCCCGTCGTCCAGCATGGCGAAGCGCCCGCTGGCAAGGCGGACCGAGCCGAGCAGCGTGCCGCCAACATGGTTGCCGGACTGGACAGCCACGAAGGTGAGGCCGCGCGCAGCGGCCATTTCCTTGCCGACGCGCGTGACCTCCTGGCGCTCCAGCGTGGCAACAAGGTCGCGCGCGAAGGTGATGGTCCCGCTCCCCGCATCGCGTTCGGCATGGCCCATCCTGACGAGGTGGGCAGCCCGTTTGTCGAGCGCGTTGTCAACGTCGAGACCAAAGCCTGACCTCACCAGCGGCACAGGAGTCCCAGCCGTAAGCTCCCGGTCGAGCCAGGCGGCGCCATCGCTGCCGACCTGCGCGTCAAGATCGAACGTCGAGAGCACACGCACGGAGAAGTCCTTCCCACCATTGCGGGCGTCGTAGGCGATGCCGCGCTCGGACAGGTCTTTTGGAACGCGCCAGTGGTCTTCGTCGATGCGTTCGACATGGCCGGCCCGGCGCAGCGCTTCGAGACGGCGGACATGGAAACGGACGAAGGCATCCGGGTCCTTGCCCTGCCCCAAAAATGTCTCGCGGATCGCCTCAATGTGTTGGCTCGGGCGATAGATGCCATCCTCGCCGGCTACGACTCTGATGTTGCTGTCGGCCGCACGCAGCTCCTCCTTAGGCAGGATCGGATCGAGCGCCACGATATGGCCGCGCTGAACGTCGTCTAATTTTGCCGCATCAGCAGTCTCGACGTAGTGGGTGCGCCCGTCGACACCATCGATGACAAGCGACAGGCGGTCGCTCATCTCGTCGCCCGCAAGGCCCTTGGCGAGCACACGGCCTACGATCGGCTCGGCGATGGTTCGCCGGTGCATGATATATTGCGCAGCACCCCGCTCATCGGCGAGGCCGTGCTCGTCCAGCGCCCGGTGCATGGTCTTGATGATGTCGTTGCGCTCGCCAAGTGCCCGCAGCGTGCTTTCGGTCCTGTCGGAGATAATCCACCGGCCGGGCTCGATCTCGCTCGCCAGGCCGAAGTGTTGCAGTGTCTTCGCCCGATCGATCAACAGATAGCGGTTGCTGGAAATAGTGTAGCTGTCGCTGGCATTGGGACGGAGATCGACAAGGTCGTGCTCCTGCTGTTCGGCGACCAGCATGCGGTCGAGCCGTGTCAGCCGTTCGGCGTCCACCTCGTTGGCCAGCTTGCGGGCGACCTCGACCTCGCTTTGCAGCCCAAGCTCCCGTTCGACCAGCTCGCCTGCCCGGTGGCGGATGCCATGGGCGATGTAGTCGCCGGCGATGTTCAGGATCTTGCCGTCATCGGTGACGCCGCGCACCAGGATGTGGGTGTGGGGGTGCCCAGTGTTGTGGTGGTCGACGGCGATCCAGTCGAGGCGCGTGTTGAGGTCGGCTTCCATCTGCCGCATGAGATCGCGGGTGAAGGAGCGCAGGTCTTCCATCTCGGCGGCATCCTCTGGCGCAACGATGAAGCGGAACTGGTGCCGGTCGCCGCGTCCGCGCTCGACGAAGGCCTTGCCGTCGGCCTCGTCCTCGACGGCCGAGTACACCCTGCCCTTCTCGCCGTCTTTAGTGACGCCGTCGCGCTGGAGATAACGCAGATGCGCATCGAGGGCTGGTCGTCACGAACATTTGGCCGTGCCCGCTCGTCCCCTTCCCTCGCCCCGGCAGCTTGACGACGCGCGCCTTGACCACGACGCGGCGGGAGCGAAAGCGGACGCCATTGGAGTCCTGCTTCCACCTGCCGCCGCGGCCGCGGGCATTGAAGCGGCCACTCCCTGCCCCGGCCCCCTGCTTGCGCCGATGCGATTGGGATTGCCACCCTGCTTGCGGATGGCAATCTCGACCTGGCGCACGAAGGGCAGCGTGCGCGAATTGACCGGCGCGCCGCCGCGGCGCGTTCGGCCGGTGCGAACCTGGAACCTGTCGCTGTCACGATTTGCCATGACGACAGCATCGGGAGTCAGATTCCGCGCTTCAAGATCGCTGGAGCGCCGAGCGTGCTACGGCGCGCAAAGACTTGTTATGGCGAAGAATGGCGGATCGCACATCCCTAGGGCACGACAGTTTTGCTTTTCAGTTCAATATGATAGCGGACAAACGGGTGCCTTTCGCACCTCGCGTCATTCCGCTTGGCGCGCGCAAGCACTGGAAAAACAATGTGCAGACAGACACTTAGAGCGAAGCGAGGGCGAGCGCCAGCTCGCTTTATCTTGCCGTCCCTGCCCGTCCTCCGGTCCTCCCGTCCTCCCGTCCTCCTCCCCATCAACGTCCCGCTGTCCCGCTCCCGTCCTTCCCGTTCTCCGCCATCTCTCCCCGTCCCCCTGAAACAACCCTCCCACTGCAGTTCCCGCGACGCAACAGACCGAAATGCGCTTGACCAGGAATGCCACTGCCAACGTGATGCTATGGAAGGGCACTGGACAAACAGGCTATCTGCGGCGGGTCTCGCAGCCGGACACACAAGCTATCCGGCCGAGGCTCGACCGCAGTTAAGTCAACTACGGCAACGTTGTCGGCGACCGACTGTTGGGCGAATGAATCGCCGCGAACACTGCCTCTGCCGCAACATTCGCGTCACGGTCGCTACGCATTGCAACGTCATTCCGGATGTCGCCCGTGCGCGAAAACCGGCGAATGGAGGGCGCTCGCCTCGCCCGCTCCCTGCCGAGAGCGCGTCGGAATGGAAACCGCACCATTGATCAGCGATGCGCGCAGCTTCCCGGAAACCATGGATCAGCGGATAAGATCGTGCTGCTGGAGCGCGCCCGCCATTCACCATGCGTGGGAGGTTCCGCCGCAAATAGCCGACGCCAAATGGGTGAGCCAAGCATGCAGACATCATTGTCATGGTGCTGCGGACGACAGTGCATACACCCCTATCCTGACGCACAGGCAGTCTGCCGCCGTGCTCGCTTCAAGGGCAAGGCTTCGCCGGCCGACCTGCTTGCCGTAAATTGCGTCGCGATGAGCGTCCGCAGCCATTGGCAAGCGTCCCGCCGCCCTTGACCTTCGCTGCGCACGCCAGCCGCCTGACGGGAGATCGGGTCGGAGTGTTTAACCAGCGCCCGAGTTGACGCGAAAGGCTCGCTGAGGCGCAATAGGAGCGTCCGATCAGCCTCGCTCGTCGCGCTTCGAGAGCCGGCTCCAGTGCAGGCCCTAAGCACTTTTCTCGGCATCGGATTGGAACAGAGTTGCTCGGATCGGGTTGCACGAAGGATGAATCGTTGATGCATACGGAGAGAAGGCGACAGCCTTCTCGCCGGTGCGATCCCACGCCGCACCGATCCCCATGTCTTTGTAGAGAACGCGGTGGTCTGGCATATTTTGGCATTCGATTTCTCGGCGGGCAGGATGGCAAGCTTCCGTCGAGCGCCAGGGTTGAGATGTTGCCGAAGAAGCCGTCGTCGTTGCAGGTGAAGGTTCCGATCTGGGCCATTCCGTTGCACCTTTCATAGGCGTTGACGAAGTTTACTGCGAGCCGTCACGGCTCGCCGGAGAGCGTTGTGAACAACCCCAATGGCAGTTAAGTCGCCGGTGAGGAAGGCGCGCAAGGCACCTGCCAAAGTGTAACGTGCCGCATCTGACAGAGGTGCCAAGCAGTGGCGAACCTGAATATGGCGAAGCTCCGCCTTGCGGCGGGCTTCGTGTTAGGTCGGATCACTCTGCGGCGCGGCGAGACCCGATGAGCGAGAACGCGCCCTCGGTGTCGGTCTCGACCGGGCTCGCAGATATCGTAGCGGAGAAGCTTGGATCGTCGAGCTTGACGGGGTAGTCGCGTCCCTCGCTCGAGGTTTTCTATGCTGCCCCGAACTCGGTGTTATGCAGTGCACCACGTAAGTTCGATGCGGAGTGAGGTGCCTTTGGCCCTTTTGGCCGATCCAATAACTCGATCCTTGTCTGGCACTTCTCCTCGCCCGGTGAAATCGAAATTTGTCCGGGACAATGGAACCGTGGACCCGAATGGCGCTGTCTTTCTTGATTGCCGTCAAATGTGGAACATCGACGTAGTGCATTGCGGATCGGCCCCCCAGGCCCGCCGGAGAGCACTGGTGCATGGAGGGGGCGTTGGTGGATGTAAATTCACCAGCTCATGTCGGGTGTCACGACCCGGCGGTACAGATGGGGATCGATCTCGTCCGTCAACTGATCGAAGTGACCCCACTCCTTGCGGAATTTCGACGATTGATGAGCCGATCGCAAGAGATCGCGACTCTGCCATTGGACGTAGTTGACGATGCGACTCCCGTCGATGCTGCGATGCAGGCTGATTGAGATGAACCCAGGCTGGCGCGCCATAAAGCGCGCTCGCTCGGTCATGACGGACATGCCTCGGCCTGCTTGTCCGGTTCGGGCTCGATAACAGTGATCTGAGTTGCGGGCTGATCGTCGGTACGGATGTGTGGCATAAACGACCTCACTTGATTGGCAATGGATTTGCCGTGTCACCGTTGGCGGTCGAGGGGCCGCCCCGCGCGATCGAGCATCCGATCGATCTTGCTCGCCATGATGAAATCGTTCTCGTGCAGTCCTTTGATCTTCTTGGTGCTCAGGGAAACCGTCACATAACCCCAGCCGAAGCTGATGTCGGGGTGATGGCCCTCGGTTTCGGCGAGCTCACCGATCTCCTGAACAAGGGTGAGCGCGTCCCGGAAATTGCGGCATCGAAAGCTCCGCTGGATGCGGTGGGCATCGTCACCCAGCTCCCAATCAGGAGCCTGTGCCTGGAACCGTTGGGCTTCATCACGCGTGAGCGGCGGGACGCCGCCGCGACAAGGCGTACATGTTTTCTCGGCAAGAGTGTCGGTCATGTTCTTGTCTCCAAGACCATTTTTAGCAGCAAAATACGACAGCGACGAGCCTATCGATCGATCTCCCCGAACACGATGTCGAGCGAACCGATGATCGCCGAGATATCGGCTCGCATGTGCCCGCGTCGCTGGCCTTCCGTCGTCCTGGCTATAGTCTCAGGCGCCGCTCAGTAGTCCATTCCGCCCATTCCGCCCATACCTCCCGCGCCACCCATAGCGGGCGAAACCTTCTGCGGAATGTCCGCGATCATTGCTTCAGCGGTGATCAGGAGCGCGGCAATCGAGCCGGCATCCTGCAGGGCCGTCCGAACGACCTTGGCGGGGTCGACGATACCGGCCTTGATCATGTCGACATAGACTTCGTTCTGGGCGTCGAAGCCCTGATTGTGATCCTTGCTGTCGGAGAGCTTGCCGACGACGATCGAACCTTCAACGCCGGAATTCTCGGCAATCTGGCGGATCGGGGCTTCAAGTGCTCTCAGCACAATCGAAATACCTGCCGTCATGTCAGCATTCGCGCCAGTAAGCTCAGTCAAAGCTGCCTTGGCGCGCAAAAGCGCAACACCGCCGCCGGCAACGATGCCTTCTTCCACGGCTGCACGAGTGGCGTTCAGCGCATCATCGATGCGGTCCTTCTTTTCCTTGACTTCCGTCTCGGTCGCGCCGCCGACGCGAATGACAGCAACGCCGCCAGCCAGCTTGGCGAGACGTTCCTGGAGTTTCTCCTTGTCGTAATCCGAGGACGTTTCCTCGATCTGCAACTTGATCTGCTGGACGCGCGCCTGGATGGTGGCTTTCTCGCCGGCGCCGTCGATGATCGTCGTCGTATCCTTCTCGATGAGCACGCGCTTAGCCCGCCCGAGCATGTCGATCGTGACGTTCTCGAGTTTGATGCCGAGATCCTCGGAAATCATCTGGCCGGCGGTGAGCACGGCAATGTCTTCCAGCATCGCCTTGCGCCGGTCACCGAAGCCTGGCGCCTTGACGGCTGCGACCTTGAGGCCGCCGCGCAGCTTATTGACGACCAGCGTCGCCAGCGCCTCGCCTTCGACGTCTTCCGAGATGATCAGCAGCGGCTTACCGCTTTGCACCACAGCTTCGAGGATCGGCAGCAACGCCTGCAAATTGCCGAGCTTCTTCTCATGGATGAGAACGTAAGGGTCCTCCAACTCCGCGCGCATCTTCTCGGCATCGGTGACGAAATAGGGCGAGAGATAGCCACGGTCGAACTGCATGCCTTCGACGACATCGAGTTCGGTTTCGGCGGTCTTGGCTTCTTCGACGGTGATCACGCCCTCATTGCCGACCTTGTTCATCGCCTTGGCGATCATGGCGCCGACCGACGCGTCGCCATTGGCGGCGATCGTACCAACCTGGGCGATCTCGTCCGAAGATTTGACTTTCCTGGCCCTGGCTTGAATGTCCTTCACCACAGCAGCCACAGCAAGGTCGATGCCGCGCTTGAGGTCCATCGGGTTCATGCCCGCGGCAACGAATTTGGCACCTTCGCGCAGGATGGAAGCGGCCAGCACCGTGGCTGTCGTCGTGCCGTCGCCGGCGAGGTCGTTGGTCTTCGAGGCCACTTCGCGCACCATCTGGGCGCCCATGTTCTCGAACTTGTCGGCAAGCTCGATTTCCTTGGCGACGGCGACACCATCCTTGGTGATGCGCGGCGCGCCATAGGCCTTGTCGATGACGACATTGCGGCCCTTAGGGCCGAGCGTCACCTTGACGGCGTTGTTCAGAATTTCGACGCCGCGAAGCATCCGGTCGCGGGCATCGGTAGCGAATTTGATTTCCTTGGCAGACATGATTTTAGGTCCAGTTCAGTCTTGAAATTGCGGGATCGGAAATCGCCCGGTCAGGCGGCTTTCTTGGCCGCTTTGGTCTTCTCGACGATGCCCAAAATGTCGCTCTCCTTCATGATCAGGAGGTCCTCGCCGTCGATCTTGACCTCGGTGCCGGACCATTGGCCGAACAGGATGAGATCGCCGGCCTTGACGTCGAGCGGGATCAGCTTGCCGCTCTCGTCACGCGAGCCCGGGCCCACGGCGATCACTTCGCCTTCCCGAGGCTTTTCCTTGGCGGTGTCGGGAATAATGATCCCGCCCTTGGATTTGGTATCGCCTTCCGCGCGCCGAATGACGACGCGGTCGTGGAGTGGCCGGAATTTCATTGGGGGTTCTTTCTGCCGCCGCACATAGAGCGACTGCAACACTTAACATAGCCCCTTTGGCACTCGAATGATAGGAGTGCCAAATTTTTAATTCCTCAAACCGAAAATATTTGAAATGTAAATCAGTCGTTGTTACCGGCGCTTTTGGCCGTCCGAAAGGCGGAGCCATAAGCAATTTTATTGTAATTCATCCCTCTTAATTTTGCCGACAACAGGCTAAATTAATCCGCAATTACGAACCAAACCTATTTAGCCTTGATTGAATGTGCATCGAGAGATATGTGCAGTTCGCGAAAATTTGGCACGATTTGGCTTTCCCGGTCCCGATCGACATAGGTCCGCGACCTTCGACCCACCATGAAGCATCGAATTTTCGACAGCGAATGTATAGCGCTTATCCGGCGCGCATGTCGCTCTGTTCGAGCCTTTGAACCCCGGCGCTGACCACGGATGTGCTGGCAGCATTGGGATCTTTCCGGTTCGGATGGAAAAGATGCAGGAGGGGGCGTCGGCGTGCTCCTGCGGAAAGCCGCACCCCCTCATGCAAACGCAGCCTCCCCGCGTGGGGAGCGCTTGCCTGCGCTACGGCGGCGGCTTTCCATGCGAGCCGCTTCAAAAATGATGCTGCGAAACGGCTCCGGCTTTATCCGACGAACGCCTCACGCATCCGAGCGAACATGCCTGGCTGTCTCCCGGCAATCGCCGCACGGATGTGACGGGCGGCCGTTACGGCGCTCACCGTCGCGCCGAAATGACAATAGCAGATGATCTCATGCAATTGCCTGTCGGTCAGTTCGAAGAACCGCTTCGCTTCGCCGTAGTTGTCGTTTTCCAACCCGGCGGCGCGGAGGACAGGATCCTCGAAAGCGACTGAGATCGGCGAGCCGTCGCCGCGCATGCCCCCGCGTGATCTAACCGGCTGATACTCAGTCTGGTGTAGCGTCGAGAGTCGCCGGTCAGGGTTCCGTTCAAGGAGCTCCGCCCAGCGTTCAAGACGTTCGCTGCGCGACATGGCCTGGCGCAGGTAGTCCTGATCGATCTCGGCGACGATCTGCAGTTGCTCAAGCGTCTGGTGCTTCATTTTAGCCTCCTATTCGGACGATAGTTGGCCCACCCATATCCTTCTTATACCTGCGGCCAGCGTGACTCCGACCGATCGTGAAGTCCAATCACGATGATGCTGGGAGGGCTTCCCCCCCCACGAAAATGCGGAGGCTTCGCAAAGATCCGGCCATTAATTTGGCGAACGCGGTCAAATGCGCGGCTGTTCGACGATGTCGGTCTGGAGTCCGTGCCGATCGAGGTGATCGACGGGCAGAGTCTGTGCTGGAGTAGCCCGGCTCCATCGCTGGCCGGGCAGCGGGATCAAGCGAGTGGCAGTTTAGCTTCGAAACCGCCGAAGGCCGGGCTGATGCGAGTTCTCCGCCCGGTCGTTGGGCCCTTGTGGCTCCAGTGTACGACTTCCGGCATGACCTGGCGCCTGGCTACTCCGTAGGATCGCAGTTTGTCCGTGTCGAAACCATTATCGAAGTTACCCGGCCCGATGGCGGAGTGTTGCGGATTGCGCGATCCAAGGACCGGTCCGTCCAACAACCAACAAGTTGCGCGGAAGCCATCTCAAAAACGGTCCAGGCTGTGCGTCGTCAGGATGGTAGCCGAACCAGCGAAACAGCCAATCAGGTGTCCCTTCCTTCGACCTTTAGAGACTGAGCAGTCAGCTGCCGCCAAGCGAGAATGACGATCGCTCTCACTGCTGCGGCGCTGGTATCGGTGTGCCGCCAAACCAACCAGCCGCATACGCAATCACGACCAATACCACGATCACGGCTACCACGCCGTACCAGAGGCGCCTGTCCTTGAGATCCATCGTTACCTCCTGCCCGCTACGTGTTGGCCACTGGGCGAATTCCTTGAGCCTTTAGCCGTCATTTCCCAGATGAGCGACCCATTTGCCGTCTGGCAGGCACACAGTAGGCTGGATAAGGGGTCTTTGAGAAGCGCGCAATACGACCGCGCCGGCATGATCGCCAGCGGCTGCGACCGGCGGCGGCAGGCGTGCTCGACGAGTGGCGTTGCGGCATGGATGTCAAAAGATCGGCGATGCCATCCAGCGCCTGTGTGATCGATGCGGCGCGCGTTATCCTGATCTTCCAGCACGGCTCCGCCGCACCCCTCATTAGACCGTTTCGAGACGGCTGAACCGAACCGGGATGAGTTTGCGAGTCTTCAGTTGCCCTGCCGCATCCTTGTCGATGACCGTCAGAAACTGTGCATTTTCAGATCCCAAAGGCAGAACCAAGCGTCCTCCCGGCTTGAGTTGCTTCAGTAAAGCCGGCGGTGTCCGCTCAGCCGCCACTGTGACCAGGACCTTGTCGAATGGGGCGTGCTCAGGCCAGCCGCGAGACCCGTCTCCGACACGAATGCCGACATTGGAGAAGCCGAGACCCTGCAGGAGAGCCTCGGCATGGCTTGCGAATTCCTCGATGATTTCGACGCTCCAAACTTGCCCGGCAAGGTCCGCGAGGATTGCGGTTTGGTAGCCTAGGCCGGTGCCGATCTCGAGCACTACCTCGTGCGGTTGCGGCGCAAGGAGATCGGTCATGAGAGCAACGATGAAGGGCTGCGAGACGGTTTTATCAAAGCCGATCGGCAGCGGCATGTCTTGGTAGGCATAAGGCGCAACTGATGCTGGCACGAAGAGATGCCGCGGTATCCGCCTCATCGCCGCCAATACCCGCTCATCGAGCGCCGCCTTGCCAAGTTCATCGCTTGCAAGATCGGTGTGAATTGCAATCATCTCGACCATGTGCCTGCGTAGAACCGCGAGATGCTCTTCGTTCATCGGCTTCATGACGGTGGGGCGCTCCTCAACCAGTCTGCTGCCTCATAGCCTTATACCCTGTTCGTCTTGTCACAGTAACCATGTCGTCGAGAACGCGGCTTCGGTTGGGGCGGGTTGTACCGCCCTGCTATTTCGTCGCCGTCCTTGGTGCTCTCCCGTTCCTCGCACCGGGGTGGAACGGCGTGCGCATCAGAAGCTCGCCAGCCAGGCGACAACATCGATATAGCGGATCGCCAGCCAATTGAGCACCAATAGGCCGAAGGCCAAAACGACGCCGAACCCTGCGCTGTCGTTCACCGGCTCCATCCCGTGCTGATCGTGCGTGATCTGGCGATTGACGATGGCCGAACCTGGGCGAGCCAGCAGCGCGATTCGCGCTGCAGGCCGGCCATACAATAATCAGCGTTAGCCCGCGTGGCGCTGCTGAGAAGAACCGGAATTTCGTGATGGCTTGCCGCCGCCATTGGCGCGGCACTGGGGGACTGGCTGTCCTTCTGGATCGGCAAACGGCTTGAAAAGCGGGTTTCGCACTATTGGCCCCTCTCCTGTTCTTCGAGCGGTGGGGGGCCGCCGGCGCTTCTTCGGTCCCTTGCGTGCATCCGTACCCATGGTGGCGGGCATCTGCGCGATGCCCGCTCTGACGTTTCAGTTTGCCAATATCGCTTCGGCTCGCCGGAGTTCGTAGCCGACGTTGCACGGTTTTTCGACGTCACGAGAGGACACGTCTTGCTCGCCGGTCCCAAGACGATCGCGAGCGTTCCGGATTTTGCTCGCGCGGATCGGGAACTTGTCGTCGTTCGCTCCAGTATGGATCCCGAGGACACGCTCAAGCGCTTTGCCGGCCGTGTCGTCTTCATCGGCGGCGGTCCACCGGTCTGGGACGCCTACGCGCGCTTCGTCAGCCACTGGGATGTCACGCGGCTGCCATATGACGGGCCGGCGGACCGCTGGTTCGATGCAAGATGGCTTACGGGGGGTGGCGAAGTTGCCAGAAATCACCGCGACCAATGAAGGCTCGGCTCGTATCGATCTGGGATTATTTAGACCACCTCGCGACCCAAGTTCCAGACCGCATTTTATGCAACTTTACATCGAACACAGAACCGACAGCGGTGCCGCTTGCAATTATTTCGCCGAACGGCGTCACACGGTGATGGTCGTGCAGCACCAGCCCGCGCACAAAACGATCGCGGACTCCTTCCTGCAACTGGTGCAATCCCCGAAAGTCCTGCGGAACCGTTTGCGGAGGCCTTCACCTCGATACCGACGACCCGACCGCGTCGATCCTCGATCACGACGCCGACCTCGTCCTGATCCTTGGTCCGGTAGTGTGAGAAAGACACCCGTCGCTCTGACCACCATGCGAGCTTCAGGAATTCCGACACCACGAACCTCTCGAGCAAAGCACCGAACCGCGATCGGTCCTACGTTCTTCGTCTACGGCCGCTCACAAGATTGTCAACAATCTGATAAAGTTTTGTTGACAGGTGATTGATTTGAGCCTTCACTCACAAAAATCCGCGTATCGGTCGAGTTCTGTCGCAATAATGCGCGGCCTCCAAAGGGGAAAGAACAATGATCAACAGACGTTCAATAATCACATCCGCGGCGCGCGGCGCCGTCTCCGCGCTGGCAATCATGGCCGGCGGCACAATAGCGGTGCACGCCGCCAATAAGGAACTCAAGATCGGCTTTGTCGGCGTGACGAGTGGCGCGGCCGCTGCGTGGGGCACATCCAACGTCCGCTCGATGCAGACGCGCGCCGCCTGGATCAACGAAACCGGCGGTGTGAAGATTGGTGACGAGACCTATGACGTCAAAATCGTCACCTTCGACGACCAGAAGGACCCGAAGCGGGCGATCGCCGGCATGGAGAAGATGGCCCAGGAGGGCATCCACTATGTCGTCGGTCCGAATGTCGACGACGGCGCGGCGGCGGTGCGTCCCGTGGCAGAATCCAAGGGCATCATCTATTTTCCCTACGCATTCCCGAAGGAACTCTACACCCCGCCGGCATCCAACGCCGTGCTCGGCATGATCGCCAACTACCAGTCGGCTCCGGCGATCTACAAATATCTCATGGAAAACAGGGGCGTGAAAAAAGTTGCCTTTGTCGCCGCCAACGAATCCGATCCGCTGAGCCAGCGGGATGGCGGTGTTGCCGCGGCAAAGGCGCTCGGGCTCGAGGTTGTGGCTGCCACGGATGTCTACCAAAACGATACCCGCGATTTCACGCCGGTACTGACGCCGATCGTTTTGCAAAAACCGGACCTGCTGGTGCTTTCGGGCGTCGCGCCGGGCAATGCGCCGCTGCTGATCCGCGCCGCGCGCGAGCTCGGCTACGAAGGCCTGATCTCCACCGAAACGGCGCAGGATGCCAAGGTGTTGGAAGAGGGCGCGGGCGAGTTGGCCAACGGCTTCATCTCGGTCGGCGGCGCATCGACGCCCGAAATCGCGTCCGACACGATGAAGGAGTTCGTCGAACGTTATACGAAAATGTTCGGCGAATACAATGACGAGTCCAACACCAAGGTCTACGCGCTCGAATACATCATCGAGACGCTGAAGGCGAACCCGGCCGCGATCGACAATGTCGAGGAGTTCAAGAAGACGATCGACACTTTCTCGGCGCCCAATCCCTATCTGAAGGACGATGCCAAGCTGACCTATGTCGGAATGACGTCGTTTGGCCAGAAGCGCCAGCTTTCGGTCCCGATGGTGGTCACGGAATACCGCGACGGCAAGTTCGAGACGCTCTTCGTCGCTCAAGTCGATTGACGCAACTGCACTGAAGCGGATTGCCGCAGGGACTCGAGCATTCGTCTTCAGCCTCTGAACGGCCGGAACCATCCTGATGGAACAAGTCATCGCCAACGGGCTTTATCTTGGCGCGCAATACGCCTTGATCGCGCTCGGTCTGACCCTGATCTTCGCGCTGATGAACGTGCTTAACTTTGCCCATGGGCAGATGTACGTTCTCGGCGGCTTCGTCACCTACACCGTCTATGGCCAGCTCGGCATGCCTTTCGTCGTCGCGCTCGTCGCGTCCGGGGTCACGCTGCTGGTCATTGGAGCGCTTGTCGAGAAATTCCTTTTCAGGACGGTGATTAAGCGAAGCGTGCGGGAGGAAAGTACGATGCTTCTCGCGGCGGCGGTCGCATTCTTCCTCGACGCCGTGATCCTCCTCTTGTTCGGCGAAAAGCAGCGCGGCGTGCCGAAGATCGTCAAAGGCGTCTTCGTCTCCGACAGCCTCATAATGCCTTACGACCGGCTGCTGGTCGGCGCACTCGCCATACTGTTCATCGCCTCCTTCGTGCTTTTCATGCAGTACAGCAAGCCGGGACGCGCCATGCGGGCGCTGGCGCAGGACCGGGTCGCGGCGCAGCTGATGGGCGTCGAGGTCGACCGCTATTCGATGATCGGCTTTGCGCTCGGCGCCATGCTTGCCGGCATAGTCGGGGGGCTGCTGGTCGCCATCACCGGCGTCAATTCGGGCATCGGCGGGCCGATCTCGATCAAGGCGTTCTTGATGGTGATGATCGGCGGGGCCGGCGTGGTCAGCGGAGCGATCGCCGGCGGCTTCATCCTCGGCATGATGGAATCGGTCGGCCTGACGGTGCTACGCCAATATGGCGACGTCACTTATCTCGTCATCTTCGCCGCGCTGATGGTGTTCCTGAGCATCCGCCCGAACGGGCTCATGGGCAAGCCGTGGGGATGATGGACATGAAGCGTACACGCAACATCCTCATCGTCGCTGTCTTCCTGCTGGTCGTACTCGTCGGCGTGCCCTGGCTGATTGAGGCGACCGGTCGGCTCGACCTCTACTACACGCTGACCTCGGTCGCGCTGCTCAGCATCGCCAGCGCCGGGGTGTGGGTGACTTTCTACATCGGCCGCATCAATATCGGCCAGGGCGCCTTCGCGCTTATGGGCGGCTATGTTTCGGCCATTCTTGTCGTCCAGTACGGTGTGTCGTTCTGGCTGACACTGCCGCTGGCTGGGCTATTCTGCGCCGCTGCAAGCGTGCTGATCGGACTGCCCATCCTCAGGCTTCGCGGCGTCTATTTCGCCATGGTCACGCTGGTTTTGACCGAAGTGGCGCGGCTGCTCGCGCTGGCGCTGCCGATCACCAACGGAGCCAAGGGCATGGTCAGCATTCCGCTCCCCGGCGGCATCTCGATCTTCGGGCTGACCATCCTTCCAGATTTCGCGGCGCTCCCCAATCCGCGTCCCGCCTTCTATCTGGTGTCGGTTGTGCTGATGGTGCTGTGCTTTGCGGCGCTCTACCGCCTAGTCCATTCGCGCATTGGCAAACTCTGCCAGTCGTTGCAGCAGAACGAGGAACTGGCCTCCTCGATCGGCGTCAACATCGCCTATCTGCGCGTTATCGCCTACGCCATCTCCTCCTTCCTCGGCGGTCTCGGCGGTGCGATGTTCGTCGCCATCTCGCAGTCGATCTATCCGTCGAGCTTCACCGTCACCGACTCGGTGAACTTCATGCTGAACTGCTTCCTCGGCGGGCTCGGCCACGTCTTCGGGCCGATGATCGGCACCTTCGTGCTCTATTTCGGCTGGGATTTCCTGTTCGAGACCGGCGAGTTCCAGTTGCTGATCTTCTCTTCGGTGCTGATCGCGCTGATGCTGTTCCTTCCCAACGGCCTGCTCAGCCTCAGGCTGTTCGGCAAGAAGCAGGGCTAAGACCATGACTGAGCTTCTCCAGATCAAGGCAGTGACCAAACGCTTCGGCGGGCTGGTCGCGGTCAACAATGTTTCCTTCGCGGTCCGCGAACGCGAAATCCTCTCCGTCATCGGCCCCAACGGCGCCGGCAAGTCGACGCTGTTCAAGTTGATTTCCTCTTTCCTCAATCCGACCTCGGGCGAAGTGCTATTCCGGGGAGAGCGGATTTCAGGCCTGGCGCCGCATATCGTCGCCCGGAAGGGCGTGGTGCGCACGTTCCAGGAGACGACGATCTTCAAGGGCATGACGGTGCGCGACAATGTCATCATCGCGCATCACCTGCGTTCCAATGCCAGCCTTGCCGGCTTCTATCTCGGCACGAACACCGCACGGCGCGACGAGGATGAATTCGGCCGCTCGGCCGACGAGATCATCGACTTCCTCGATCTCGGCACGCAACGGCATGAGATCGCCAGCACGCTGCCGCACGGCCATCTGCGCGCGCTCGGGATTGCCATCGGGCTCGCTACCAACCCGACCGTGCTTCTGCTCGACGAGCCCTTCGCCGGCATGAACCATGACGAAACCGTGCGCGCGGTGGAGATGGTGCGCGGCGTGCGGAAGCGCGGCGTGACTGTCCTGCTGGTCGAGCACGATATGCCCGCCGTCATGAACATTTCCGACCGCATCGTCGTCCTGAACTTCGGTGTGAAAATCGCCGAGGGAACGCCGAAGGAAATCCAGGAGAACGAAAAGGTCATCGAGGCCTATCTCGGCGTCGAAGATGAGACGATCGGATTTTAGCCATGAGCGAACTGCTGAAAGTCTCCGACATCGAACTCTACTACGACCATGTCTATGCACTGAAGGGCGTGTCGCTCAACGTCAACGAGGGCGAGACCGTCGCGCTGATCGGCGCGAATGGCGCGGGCAAATCCTCGATCCTGCGCGCCATCACCGGCCTGAAGAAAGTCCGCAGCGGCGAGATTCATTTCCGGGGCCACCGCATCGACGGAACGCGCCCGGACGAGCTGGTCAGGATGGGCATCGCCATGGTGCCGGAGGGTCGGCGCGTCTTTTCCTACATGACGGTGCGCGACAATCTGATGATGGGCGCCTTCACCCGCACCGACAAGGCCGAAATCGCCAGGACGCTGGACATGGTGCTCGCGCGCTTTCCGCGCCTGAAGGAACGCTATTCCCAGACGGCGGGCACGATGAGCGGCGGCGAACAGCAGATGCTGGTGATCGGGCGGGCGCTGATGGCCAAACCGAAGCTTCTGCTGCTCGATGAACCCTCGCTCGGCGTCGCGCCGAAGCTCGTCCAGGACATCGCCCGCTCCATCGTGGCGATCAATCGCGACGAAAAGGTCAGCGTTCTCTTGGTCGAGCAGAATTCGCGCATGGCGCTGCGCATCTCGCAGCGCGCCTACGCACTGACGACCGGAAAGATCGCGCTGGCCGGACATTCGGCTGAGCTGCTTGGCGACGACCGGGTCAAGAAACTCTATCTCGGCGGCGAAATATGAAAGCGCAAATGGACATACTCGTCGTCAATCCCAACACCACTGCGTCCATGACCGAAAAGATCAGCGAGGCGGCGCGCGGCGCGGCTTCGGCCGGCACCAGGATCATCGCCGTCAATCCGAAGGACGGGCCGCCGAGCGTCGAAGGCTATTTCGACGAGGTCTTCGCCATCCCGGGAATGATCGGCGAGATCCAGAGATATCCGGCGGCGAGCGCCTGCGTCATCGCCTGCTTCGACGACACCGGCCTCGACGCAGTACGCTGCGTCGGCGAGATGCCGGTGGTCGGCATCGGCGAAGCGGCGTTTCACATGGCAAGCCTAATTGCCGGCAAGTTCAGCGTGGTGACGACGCTGTCGCGTTCGGTGCCGGCGATCGAGCACAATCTGGTGCGCTACGGCCTCGCCAGCCGCTGCGCTAGGGTGCGGGCAAGCGACGTTCCCGTTCTGGAGCTCGAAGTGCCCGGCTCCAACGCCCGCCATCGAATTTCGGAGGAGATCGAGCGCGCCATCCGCGACGACCGGGCCGAAGCGATTGTGCTGGGATGCGCCGGCATGGCCGACCTCGCCGCCGCGCTCAGCCGCGAACATGGCCTTCCTGTGCTCGACGGCGTCGCCTGCGCGGTACAACTCTGCGAGAGCCTCGTCAGCCTTGGCCTGTCGACCTCGAAGCGCGGCGGCTACCAGGTTCCACTCGAAAAGTCCTTCGCCGGAATCTTTGCGTCCTTTTCGCCCTCCGGCCGTGTATCCTGATGCGTGCAAAATTGTTGACATTCCCACACAGGATGTTCGATGTCCGGCCGGAAACGCGGTGTTCGCGCCGCTATGCGATCCGGCCGCCGGGACAATGAGACGATGGACCTGCTTGGACCAAAGACACGGGATGGCGACAAGCCGACGATGCGCTGGTTTCCGGTCTATGCCGGCCTGCGCGACGCCATCGTCAGCCACCGCCTCGCACCGGGCACAAAGCTGCCCGAGGACGAGCTCGCCTCGATCTATTCGGTGAGCCGCGCGGTGATACGCGCGGCGCTGCAGGCGCTGTCGCATGACCGCTTGGCTCGGCTCGAGCCGAACCGCGGCGCGTTCGTCGCCCAGCCGACCAAGCAGGAAGCGCGCGAGGTGTTCGAAGCGCGAGCGCTGATCGAGCCCAAGGTCGCGGCGCTTGCCGCCGAAGTGGCAAAGCCGGCCGAGATCGCGCAACTGCGGCTTCATCTCGAAAAAGAGCACGAGGCCCTGCATGCCGGCCGCGACAGCGACGCCATAATGCTGTCGGCAAAATTCCATGTCGGCATCGCTGAAATCGCCGGCCATTCGATCCTGACCGGCTTCGTCAAGGACCTGTTGTCGCGGTCGTCGCTGATCATCGCGCTCTACTGGCGCCGCCGCGACACCACCTGCGAAAGCCACGCCCATCACGCCCTCGTTGATTCCATCGAAAAGCACGACGCAAAAAACGCGTCCGACCTGATGCAAAGTCATCTCATCGACCTTCTGTCGGGCCTTGATCTGTCGCTTGGCGAGAAGAAGCCCGAGAGCCTGTCGGACATCTTGCGCTGATCTCCGCTGTCAAACTCTTCGCCGGAGTTCGCCTATGTCCGCACGTGCTGGGCGTGATCGAAGCAATGCATAGCATGCATCGGTCCATGAGGACTGCTTCTTCGTTCCTGCCGTCATAACAGTAGCGCTCGTTGAGTCCGCGGCGCTGCCCTCCAGCTTCGGCTACTCCTGCTGCCGCACAACGGACGGGCAATGCGCCGATCAGAGCTTGAGGCACGCAGTCGCAGCAAGGATTGGCAAACTGCCGGTTTTTCTTACGGCCTTTAGATACGACCTGATGCGATCGGTCGATGGCCCTCGCGAGAGGCCAGTTCCAGACTGTCTGTTTATGCGACTTTGGAAGCACAAAAGGGGAACATCTAGCGGCTTATGTGTTTTCGACGTCAACAGCCTCTGGCGGTCAGATCGGCGATCGACCGGCATTGTGAATGCCTGGAAGGGGCCGGAACCGGACTGTCAGCTTTCAAGATGACTGGACAAGATAGCCGGCCCTTGCGTCCAGCCTCGTCTGACCGCTGTGCGCCAGAAGCGACCTTTCGGACCACCGGGGCTAATGGACGACCTCCTGGCTTTGGCCGGGCGGGCTCGTCAGGGCGCCGCGATAGGTGTACAATTTTAGCCATGTTGGGTCCGGGGCCGGATGATGATCGTCCCTCCATTGAACCGGAAACTGCTGGCGATCCTTGCAGCGGATATGGTCGGCTATTCAACGGCGATCGAAATTGACGAAGCTGGCACCATCGGACGCCTGAGAGCTATCCGGGCCGACGTAACCGATACGGCGATCGCTCTGCACCAGGGTCGAATTGTCAAACTATTAGGAGATGGCGCACTTGTCGTCTTCGACAGCGTGGTCGATGCGGTAATCTGCGCAGCCGAAATTCAAAAAGCTGTGGCCGTTCGCAATGGTGGACTGCCGGAGCATGAGCGGATTGTGTTCCGCATCGGGATAAATCTTGGCGATGTGGCGCTCGTGGATGGCGATGTGTATGGCGACGGCGTCAATATCGCCGCTCGGTTGCAGCAACTCGCTGACCCGGGCGGCGTGATCGTATCGGGCACGGCCTTTGACCATCTGCAGGGCAAGCTTGATTGGCCCCTCGATTTCGCTGGCGAGCAGCAAGTCAAGAATATCAATCGCCCCGTGCGGATGTACCGGCTGAGGCTCGATGGCAAGCCGGCGCGCCGCCCGCTTCTCGGAATGATGCCGCGCTGGGCCAGGACGGCTGCGGCGGCCATCGTGGTGCTGGCTCTGGCGGGTGGAGGGACATGGTGGGTCTTTCAGCCTGCGCCACTGGGGGCCAAGCCGTCGATCGCGGTGCTGCCCTTCAATAATTATGGCGGCGACGAGGCCACCGGGCGTTTGGCCGATGGCCTTACCGAAGACATCATCACCGATCTCGCGCAGTTTCCCGAACTCGACGTCGTGGCACGCAATTCGACGCAAGCGTACAAAGGCAAGTCGCTGGATGTCCGCCAGGTCGCGAGTGCGCTCGACGTCGGCTATGTGCTGGAAGGCTCGATCCAGCGCCTGGGCGGTCGGCTGCGGATCACCGCGCAGCTGATCGATGCAAAAACCGGCAACCATCTGTGGTCGGAGCGATGGGACCGGCCTGCTGAAGACGTATTCGCCGTTCAAACCGAGATCGCCGAGCAGGTCACCAACCGCCTCGGCAACGGCGTGGGGCTGATTCAAGGCGCGGGGCGGGCTGCAGCGAAGCGTAAACGGCCGGACAACTTGACTGTCTATGATTACTACCTGCTCGGAACCGAAAGGATTGAAAAGATTACCGTAGCGGATGAGGAGGAGGCCATCAGGCTGCTCAACCTCGCTGTCGAGCTGGACCCGGGGTTCGCCCGCGCCTGGGTGGAACTTTATCATGCTCATAACATATTGGCTGGCTTCGGTATCAATCCCGATAGCGAGATCAAGGCGGCTGCCGATGTAGCCGAACGCGCGGTGCGGCTCGATCCGAGCGACGCCGAGGCGCACGCCGTTTTTGGCATGAGCCTCAAAGACAAGGGCGACAACGCCCGCGCCAAGGTCGAGCTGGACACGGCCCTCCGCCTCGCTCCGGGTTCGGCCGAAATCCTGACATTCTATTCCGGCTTTGCGGCAGGCTTCGACGAACCCGAACGCGGCGCTCAGTTGGTCGACCAAGTTATACGGCTCGACCCGAATTACCCGATGTGGGCAACTGCTTTCTACTCCACTGCCTATTTTATGGCTGGTCGCTATGAGGACGCCTTGAAGATGCTGGAGCGCAAGACGCCCGATAACTACGGCAAAGGGGGTTGGGTGGTGCGTAGCAGCTCCTTTGCGGCTCTGGGTCGAATCGATGAGGCGAATGCTTCGGTCCGGGAAACCCTCAAACGGTATCCGGACCTGACCGTCGAGGGCATGGTCAATGAATTCAGCTTGAGCAAGACGGAGCGCGGTCGTTTCATCGAGACAATGCCGCTAGCCGGCTTCCCGGCGTGCGCCAAGACCGGGTCGCTGGCAAAACTCGCCAAACCTGTGCGGCTGCCGGAATGCGAGGCGGGGGAGGCGCAGCCTCTCGGGCAGCCATAGAACAAGCTCGGCGCAAAAGGGAGACGTGAGCCGCGAATCGCCCCGGCACTGGCGGGCGCTGTCGCCGAAGGTTGGAGGCGATGACACATATGGTTGTGACGCCGCGCGAGGCTCCCGCTAGCGAACGAAGAACTCAGGGTCAAACGCTCAAGTGAGTATCCCTACGGTGGAAGCCGGCTGAGCAAGTGATTTTCTGAGCAGTGGCGATTATGTCAGGAATGGGCCGACAACGGATCGGCAGCTTCGAGCCCGTGGATATCGAAAGCGGACATTCACGTCGATGTGGGCATGATCATCATCTGACCCTGAACAGACTGGGAGCGAGGTGCCAAAAGCTTCAACGCCGAAGAGCGATTTAGGTCAAATCAGACGATCCTCATTACGACATCGATGTTGCCCCGTGTCGCTTTGGAGTAAGGACAAATCTCGTGCGCTTCATCCACCAGAATTTGTACCACATCGCGCTCCAGACTCGGCACGGCAATATCCAGTTGGACGCTAAGAAAGTGGCCGTTTTCTCCGTAGTTCAGATTCACCTCGGCCTCGATGCTCATCCCTGCAGGCAGCGCGATTTTTCGTTCGTGGGCCGCAGATGCGATTGCGCTTGCGAAGCTGGCCGACCAGCCGGCCGCGAGCAACTGCTCCGGATTGGTGCCGATGCGCGCCGATCCAGGCGTCGATAGCCAGATATCCAGAAGACCGTCGGAACTGCGCGAGGCGCCATTTTCGCGACTGCCCGTGGTTGCGGTCCTGGCCGTATAGACAACCCTTGTGATGTGGCTCATAGGCATTCTTTGCTGGTAGCGGTAACCGCCGCTTCGGCGGTTGCCGCGAACTCGATCAGGCGTCGACTTCGACAACGGCATCGGCAAAGGCCTGCGGCGCTTCCTGGGGCAGGTTGTGCCCGATGCCGCCGGTGACGACCCGATGCGCGTATCTGCCCGGGAACATCGTGGCGTATACGCTGGCGTCCGGATGCGGCGCGCCATTGGCGTCGCCTTCGAGGGTGATCGTCGGCACGCCGATGACCGGTGCCTGCGCGAGTCGCTCCTCGAACGCGTCGTATTGCTGCTCGCCGGCGGCGAGTCCGAGCCGCCAGCGATAATTGTGGACCACAATGGCCACGTGATCGGGATTGTCGAAGGCTGCGGCGCTGCGCTCGAATGTGGCATCGTCGAAATTCCACCGCGGCGACGCGAGTTGCCAGATCAGCCTGGTGAAATCTCGTGTGTATTTCTCGTAGCCGGCGCGGCCGCGATCGGTGGCGAAGTAATATTGATACCACCATTGCAGCTCGGCCTTGGGTGGCAGCGGCAGCTTGCCGGCTTGCTGGTTGCCGATGAGGTAGCCGCTCACCGAGACCATCGCCTTGCAGCGTTCAGGCCATAGTGCGGCAATGATGTTCGCGGTGCGCGCGCCCCAGTCGCAGCCGCCAATCGTCGCCTTTTCGATGCCCAGTGCGTCCATCAGGGCGACAATGTCCGCGGCAATCGCTGACTGCTGACCGTTGCGCATCGTGTCGTCCAACAGGAATCGGGTCGTGCCGTATCCGCGCAGGTAGGGAACAATCACGCGGTGGCCTTTCGCTGCCAGCAGAGGAGCGACATCGGCATAGGTGTGGATGTCATACGGCCAGCCATGTAGCAGGATGACGGGCGGGCCGTCGGTCCGTCCAAGTTCCGCATAGCCGACGCTCAGCACGCCGGCCTCGATCCGCTTCAAGGGCCCAAAGGACGCCGCAGGCTCTCCAGTCGTCTGTTGCGCTTGTGCCGGGCCGATCAGGCCGAACTGAGTGGCGGCGACAGCCATCGCGGCGGCGCCAAAGAACCGACGGCGATCTTGGTCGATTTCATCAGGGATATTGAGCGAATGCATTTGGGAACCTCTATCCTTGCGCGGGCGATCAGCCGAACGTGAATGCAAAGACCTCCACGCCTGAGTCGAGAAACTCGATCTCGAACTGGCGATCGACGATGGGTTTCGATTGTCGGATCAGTTGGTACAGGCGCTGCTCTGTCACTGCGCCTTCGCCCATTTCATTGACGTCGATGCCGTGAGCCGTGCCTGGCGGCTGCCCGTCGATCAGCACGCGAAATCTCACAGACGTTCCCGGCGCTGCCGGACCCATGACCAGATGAAGGTCGCGCGCGTGAAAACGGTACGCGATGCGGGCATCGGACTTGTTCAGTACGGCGGTTTCTTTCCTTACCGTCCAACTGCCAGACAGCCCCCACTCATTCAGGCGTAGTCGCGCCGGCACGTCGTAGATGTGCGGCGCGTCCAAGACCGCTTCACCGCCGGAGGCAAAATTCTGGGTGCGTTCGTAGCCGAGATAATTTTCCGGAGACTTGAGGGTCTCCCAATCGGCCGCGGCTTCGATGCCGCGGGCATCCACCGACACAGGCTCACGGTCGAATCCGCCGGCGCCAGCCTCAGTCAGCAATTCCTGGATGACCATTTCCGACTGTTGGTATGAGCCCTCGCCAAAGTGGTGATACCGGACGCGTCCCCGCGAATCGACGAAATAGAGTGCCGGCCAGTACTGGTTGCTGAAAGCCCGCCATATGAGATGGTCGTTGTCGACGGCGATCGGGTAATCGATCCCCAGGTCTTTCACCGCCCGGTGCACGTTGTTCAGGTCTTTTTCGAACGAGAACTCCGGCGCGTGGATTCCGATCACCACCAAACCATGCTTCCGGTATTTCTCGTCCCAGGCCTGAACGTAGGGAAGCGTGCGCAGCCAGTTGACGCAGGTGTAGGTCCAGAAATCGATGAGGACGACCTTGCCATGCAAAGCCGACGCCGTCAGCGGCGGCGAATTTATCCACTCGTGCGCCACGCCAAGCGAAGCAAGCTCGGATTGACTCTCGAACTGGTCGGAGGAAAGTCCGTGAAGGAACGGAACCCTCATCGGTGCGGAGGCTATCGGCTGAGCCACATTCGTGTCTCCCAGAAAACTGGCAATCGGAGCCCCGATTGCCATTGCGAGCGCCACGGCGACGAGCAGCTTAATTGCTTTCATCGACGACGCCTTTTCAGTTTCGATCGATATCGCCGCGCAGACGGTTCAGCGGCGCGCTGCGCGCTGAATCCTTCAGAGCGGAAGCTCTTTGCCGGCCTGCTCAGCCACCATGTATTCCGCGTACCAGTCCGGCCAGTTCTCATCGCGCTGGCCGCCGTTGCGCTTCTCGTGCTCGCCGTGGGCCTCCGACGCGCGTCGCAGCGCGGCAACAAGATCCGCTCCGGAAGCGTAGGTCGTGGTGTCGATCCGGCCGGGAAAGCGGGTGGTGATTTCCTGCAGCAGCCATTCGTTGCCGTCCGGGTCCTTGAACGTCGCGAACGAGGAGTAGCTGCGCCGCTCGGGATCGCGCCCCTTGACCGCCGGCTTGCCGGGACCTGTGCGGTGAAACGCCTCGCTGACCTCGGCGCCGTGGCCAATGAGCTCGGCGCACGCCGCCTCGATGTCCGACACGACAAGATAAAGCCCGCTTGCCGAGCCGGGCTCCGCCGTCGTGACCCCCGTGCCGAAGTGGATCGAGGCAGGCGAGCCCGGAGGTGTGAACTGCACACCCCGGAACGTATCGCCGACGACGAAATCGCCGTCGAGCCGCCAGCCCAGGCCGCTATAAAAGCTCTTGGCGCGATCGACGTCCGAGACGGGGATGACCACGACCTCGAGCTTCATGTCGAGCGCCTGCTTTTTGAGGGTCCCGGTCGCAGTTTCGTGCTTTTCGTCACGGGGCGTTTTCATGGTTTGAGACATTTGTCGTTCCTTTCGAGTGAGGTGGTTATTTGGTTTGCCGCAGCGGCCTGAACGCGGCGCGCAACTCGGCAGAAAAGAGCTCCGGCCGCTCCCACGCGGCGAAGTGGCCGCCTTTGTCGACCTCATGGAAGTAGATCAGGTTGGGGTAGGCGCGCCGGGCCCACGTCTCGGGGGCCTGATAGCCTTCCCCCGGAAAGACCGTGATGGCCACCGGCAGCGAGACTTCGCTGGTCTTTTCAGGGCCGGCAAAAACGGGACTGCGCCCGCCGCCGTACTCCCAGTAAATTCGCCCGGACGAGGTGGCGGTGTCCGTCAGCCAGTACAGCGTAATATCGTCCAGCACCTCGTCAGGCGACTTTTCGGGGTCGCTTTTGTCGTAGGTCCAGCCCGAAAAGCCCGGATGCCCGAGCATCCAAGCGGCGAGCCCTGCGGGGGAGTCATTGATGGCGTAACCGATCGTCTGGGGCCGGGTGCCCATCATCGTGGCGTAGGATCTGTTCCCCATCTTGGCGGCCATGCTGAGCGCATCGAACGCCGCGCGCTCCTTGTCCATGAGCCCCGCCGGCGCCGGTCCGCCGGCGGCGAGCACCGCGGCAATCTCTGGCGGTACGACAGCCGGCAGGTTGACATGAATGCCGAGCAGGCCTGCCGGGGCCAGACGTCCCATTGCATTCGAAACGGGAGAGCCCCAGTCGCCGCCCTGGGCGACGTAATCTGTGTAGCCAAGGCGCTTCATCAGCTCTGCCCAGGCTCGTGCAATGCGGTCTGTACCCCAGCCAGTATCTGTGGGTTTGCCGGAGAAGCCGAAACCCGGCAACGACGGCAGTACGAGGTCGAACGCGTCTTCCGGGCTACCGCCATGCGCCGTGGGATCGGTGAGCGGGCCGACGGTCTTGAGCAGTTCCAGCACCGAGCCGGGCCAGCCATGCGTCATGATCAGCGGCAGGGCATTGGGATGTTTCGAGCGAACGTGAATGAAGTGGATGTCCACGCCGTCGATCGTGGTCATGAACTGGGGCAGGGAATTCAGCTTCGCTTCCGCTGTCCGCCAGTCGTAGGCCGTGCCCCAATACTCGACGAGCGGCCTGATCTTCGCGAGCTGTATGCCCTGCGACTGGTCATCGACCGTCTCCCGGTCGGGCCACCGTGTCTGCGCAATGCGACTGCGAAGATCATCGAGCGGCGCTTGCGGCACATAGACTTTGAAGGGCCGGATCGAGCGATCCTCGACCGGGTTGGCGGAGGCGGGCGCGGAAAGGATGCAAAGCCCGAATGCCAGCACGGCCGCCAGTTGGTCGAGCCTCATGGCTGCACCTTCTTGTCCGGAGTGTGGAACGTCACCGTTTGTTTGGTGAAGACTTTGCCTTCTGGATCCACCACCTCGATCAGCACCATGTGCTGGCCGCTTGGCATGCCCACCAAGATGATGGTGTTGCTCTGACCGTAGTCCGCCCACGCCCAAGGCAGGTCGTCGACGGTGACGTGCAGATGCCCGACCCGCGGAGACACGTTGCGCGCGACCGCCCCGCCCACAGGCAGGATGCGCAAGTTCTCCACCCGGTACGGGATGAACACGACGCCGCCGGCCAGCGGACCCGGAAGCGGCGGCTCCACGATCAGCTTGGGTGCGGGCTCGTTGTCGATGGGAACGACCGTGCTCTGGGCAAACGCGCCCGTGGCGAGCACGGTGCAAGCCGCGAGTGCGGCGAGCGTCTTGATGAGGGGGTTCATTGCAGTCGCTCCCTTCGGAGGTTCGCTACGCAGCTATCGCTGGGCGGAAGATGACGCGCGTCCGGCGCGCCATCCCCCGCCAACACGTCATGTCTGCAACGTCTTGAATGTTGCGCGCACCTCATCGGTGAAACTCTTCGGCTGCTCCCAGGCGGCGAAATGGCAGCCCTTGTCCGTGCGGCCATAGTGCAGAAGCTTCGGGAACGCGCGTTCGGTCCAACTCTTCGGTGCGGTGTAGATTTCGCTGGGGTTCGCAGTCGCACCGACGGGAATGGTGATGCCCTTGGCGTCGAAGAAGCCGGCCTTCGCCGTTTGCGCATGTTCCCAATAGAGACGTGCCGACGAGATCGCCGTGTTCGTCAGCCAGTAGAACGTGATGTTGTCGAGGATGTCGTCGCGGGTAAGGCCCTCCGGCTCTCCATCGAAGGAGCGGGCGATCAGCGCATAACTGTCCGCATCGTGATCGAGGATCCACGCCGCCAGGCCGGCCGGTGAATCGACGATCCCGTAGAGCGTTTGCGGACGAAGAGCCATCTCGTTGGCGTAGCCCAGGCCGTTTTTGTAGAAGAACGCTACCTGCTCGTAGGCACGCTTCTCGTCGGGGCCAAGATCAGCGGGGGGCGGACCGCCGGAGGCCAGCGCCTTCACGATCTCCGGCGGAATGGTCCCCGGCATATTCGTGTGGATGGCGACCAGCTCGGGAGGTGCGATCAGGGCCATCTGTTCCGTGATGAGTGCTCCCCAATCGCCGCCCTGCGCGACGTAGCGGTCGTACCCGAGGCGTTTCATCAGCACGATCCACGCCCGCGCGATGCGCCCCGGATCCCAACCGGTTTCGGTGGGCTTGCCGGAAAAGCCGTAGCCCGGCATCGACGGGATCACCACGTCGAACGCCTCCGCCTCCGTACCTCCGTGCGCAGTGGGATTGGTCAACGGGTCGATGATCTTCAAGAGTTCGATGACCGAACCGGGCCAGCCGTGCGTGATGATGACAGGCAGGGCGCCCTGATGCTTAGACTTCACATGGATGAAGTGGATGTCGAGCCCATCGATCTTGGTGACGAAATTCGGCAGCGCCTTCAACTGCGCCTCGCACTTGCTCCAATCGTATTCCGTTCCCCAGTACTGCATGAGCTTCTGCATTGTGGCGAGTTGCACGCCCTGCGTTGGCCCTACAGTTGCAGGGGTCGACCAGATCCGCCGGGACGCCTCGTCGGAGACGAGTTCGCGCTCGGGCCAGCGCGTGGCGGCGATGCGCCGGCGAAGCTCATTGATCTCCTCCTGCGGGAAACTGACGGAGAAAGGGCGGATGGCATCGCTCGTGGATGCGGCGGCCAATTGCGACGGGAGCAGGCTTGCCGCGCCGGCGGCGGCGATGCCGGCCGCCGCAGTGCCCAAAAGTCGCCGGCGATCCTGGTCGATTGCTTCGGAGGTTCTGGTCGTGTCCATGGGTCTCTCCTGGGTTGATGGGTTTGCGATCTATCTACGTAGCTTGAACTACGCCCAGGAGGCGGGATTAGCCCGTTATGCGTCGTGAGCTTGTGTTAGCCGCTGCCAGCCTGCCGCTTTTTTGAGCAGATAGGAGGCGCCTAGACTGTGAGACTCCCTATGGTGCAGGAGCGCTCCTTGACTTAAACTGCGGCGCTGGGTGCAGGCGGCTCCAAAAGAAGACGCCATGACGAAAACGGGAATACAAGCCAAAGACAGATTGTCGTTTGGCCCTTTCCATTTTGCTGCGGGTGAAAGGCTCCTGACAAGAGAAGGCGCTCCCGTAGAGTTGGGTTCGCGCGCCATCGACATTCTCATAGTCCTGACCTCTGCACCGAATGAAGTCGTCAGCAAGAAAGATCTAATGTCGCGGGTTTGGCCGGATGTCGTCGTCGAGGAAGGCAGCCTGCGGTTCCACATGACCGGACTGCGCAGGGCGCTGGGCGATGGAAAGGATGGCGCGCGGTACATCGCGACGCTTCCGGGGCGGGGCTATTGCTTCGTTGCGCCGGTTTTGCGATTAAACAGCCCACGCGACGAAGCCCTATTCATTGCCGCTGAGTTTCCGCACGCGAATCTTCCAAACCGCTTGAGCCGGATGGTCGGACGGGACGAGGATGTTTTTAAGCTGTCGGTGCAGCTGAATGCTTCGCGGTTCGTCACCATCGTTGGCGCCGGTGGCGTCGGCAAAACCACCGTCGCGATCGCAGTCGGGCATCACCTGATCGAAGCATTTTCAGGGGCGGTCTTGTTCGTCGATCTGGGAATGATCGGCGATCCCGGTCTGGTGACGACAGCCGTCGCCTCGATGCTTGGACTAACGGTTCAAACAGAGGATGCGACGCCCAACCTGATCGCTTACTTGCGCAACAAGCGGATTCTCTTGATCCTCGATACCTGTGAGCATCTCGTGGATGCGGTGGCGCCTCTGGCCTCGAGCATCGTCGATGCGGCGTCACAGGTCTACATCCTGGCGACGAGCCGCGAGGCGCTTCGGGTCGAGGGCGAACATATCTGCCGGTTGGATGCGCTTGCGTTTCCGCCCGACGAACCGGGGCTAACGGCGGCCATCGTCCAGACATTCCCGGCCACCCAGCTGTTCGTGGAGCGAGCGGTGGCAGGTGGCGCTCGTTTGGACGTCGGCGACGCCGAGGCCTTGATCATCGCAAGCATCTGCCGAAAGCTTGACGGGGTGGCGCTCTCGATCGAACTGGCGGCCAGACGTGTCGAATCCTATGGGCTGCAGCAGACAGCCGCGCTTCTCGATCAACGCCTGACACTGCTGTGGCTCGGTTCACGGACAGCGCCGCCGCGTCAGCAGACCTTGCAGGCGACACTAGATTGGAGCTTTGGGCTCCTGACCGACGTTGAGCGCGTGGTGCTTCGCAGGCTCGCTGTATTCGTCGGTCATTTCACGCTCGATGCCGCCCTGGAGGTCGTGACGAGCGCGACCCTCGACCGATCGACCGTCCTTGGCGCCATGGACAGTCTTGTCGCCAAATCGATCGTGGCGACGCGTCCGGTTGGAGCAATGATGCGCTACAGGCTCCTCGATACGACGCGCGCCTACGTTCTCGACATCCGGATCGATGACGCCGAGGCTGCCGATCTGGCAGTGCGCCACGCCGCCTACTATCGGAGATGGCTGGAGCAGACCGGGATCGAGTGGCCAAGCCTGGCGACCGGTGAGGAGCGGGCGCCCCACTTCGCCGCCATCAACAATGTCCGGGCTGCCCTGGAATGGTGCTTCGGCGACAGCGGAAACGCCAACATCGGCGTCGGACTCGCCAGCGCTGTCGCGCCGGTTTTCCTGGCAATGTCCTTGTTGCCGGAGTGTCATCGCTGGTCTGAAAGAGCAATATTCGCTTTCGACGATGCCGCCCTTGGCGGACTTGACGAGATGCATCTTCAGGCAGCCCTCGGCGTGTCCTTCATGTTCATGCGGGGAGGACGCGACAGGGCGCGCGTAGCTCTGGAGAGGAGCCTGGCGATCGCCGAGCAGCGCGGCGATCCGCTGGACCGGGTGCGTCTGTTGGGTTCGCTCAACATGTTCCATCTGCGGACGGGCAATTTCGCAACCGCCCTTGAGTTTGCAAGGCGTTGTTCAGCCACAGCCGCGACCTTGGACGACTCGGTCGTCAACGCGCTGGCACACTCGATCCTGGGCATCTCGCTCCACCTGCGAGGCGACCTCGCGGAGGCCCGCGCAGAGCTGGAGGCGGCGCTCGACCGTGGGCCGCGCTCCCAGCGGACCACGACGATCTATCTGGGCTTCGAAGGCAAAATCCTGGCCAGGGCCATCCTGGCGAGGAACCTTTGGCTACAAGGCCATCCGGACCAAGCCATGGCACACGCCCGACAGGCCGTCGAAGAGGCTGCCGCCATGGATCATTCTCTAACGTTGGCGATCGCGTTGATCTGGGCGATATCGGTCTTCCTGTGGACCGGTGACCTGAAGAGCGCCGAGGCGTACATAGATATGCTCATCGCCCGCGCGGAATCCCATTCCATGACTCCTTACCTGCTGGTCGGTCGGGGCTTCAAAAGCGAAGTCGCGATCCGTCACGGCGATGCAAAAAGCGGCGTCGAGGGCCTGCAGACATCTCTTCGGAAGCTCCACGCGGCGCCTTATGAATTACTCACGACGCCGCTCAACCTCTCGCTAGTTAGGGGACTGTCCGCGATCGGTCAGGTTGATGAAGCCATTGCGTTGATCGACGAGTCGCTTGGTCAAGTCGAAAAGAACGGCGACCAGTTGTACCTCCCGGAGTTGCTACGGATGAAGGGAAGCCTCCTTCTCCAGTCGGAGCGCAACCGTGATGAAGCTGCCGCCTACCTCATGCAGGCACTGGAGTTGAGCCGAAGTCAGCGCGCACGGGCATGGGAGTTGCGAACCGCAATCGACATGGCGACGCTGATGGCCGGGCGCGGGGAGATCAACAGCGCTCGCGAGCTCTTGCAGTCGGTTGCGGCGTATTTTGTGGAGAGCCTGAATACGGCGGATGTCGGGGCTGCCGAACACCTGCTGGCGACACTGAGGTAGAGCCTCAATGCCACTTCTCCTAATGGTGTCGTCCCCTCTCGGCGCAATTTCGACGGTGGTGTGGGCACTATTAATGTCGGCTTCGGGAGGACAGGAGTGGCTGGCTGAATGACCGACATGCTGAAGGGTTTCGGGTGCCGTCAGGCGTACGAAAGTCTCTCATGCAGGAACCCGCGGGCCGCAGACGACGGCCTATGGGGATTTGTGTTTCGGAGCGTGCCTGGGTCTGTCGCGAACTTCCGCATAGGATGCGGTGGGCATGGCGTGGAAGCGGCTTCCGGGCCCGGTCGCAGAGCCTGGAGCGTTGATTCCGACGGGATTGGTGTGCGTGACGACCGGCTCGACGGCAATGTGCACATAACATCCCGTTGACCGTCGCCGGCGCGGCGCGGTCGTACGAGCAACTTGGTCATGCCGGGTCATGAGGTGTTCTCCCGGTTCGGCGCTCGTGAGGTTGGCGGCGCACGAGGCTGGCACCACCGTTCGAACCTCTCGATGACCACCATGCGCAGCAAGGGCAAGGCGGGCGAACGTCAGCCGGTTATGCTGAAGGGTTGTCTTCGGCTGGCGGAGCGACGTTCAGCAGTTCGCGCACGAGTGCGAGGCTGGCTTTGCGGGCGGAGCCGGCGAGCAGTCCATAGTGACGGATGCGCCGCGCATTGGTCAAGGACCGTACCGCCGCCCAGAACAGGAAGAGGAACTGTCAGGAATTCTGTGCGCGAGGCCGGTTTCGTCATTGGCTGACGAACCTTTCGCCGAAGACGACGGCGAACTGGGTCTTGGCCTCGAACCATTCGCGCGGCGGTCGTTT
>NZ_JAMYOG010000015.1:0-148121 GCF_040319725.1 Mesorhizobium sp. M0894
TGGACACCCCTCCGCGACAGTCTGAGCGGCGAAACTGGGGAATTTTACTTCGGCACTTTTGGGGAAAATTCAGGCGGCATTGACAACGAGGGGGTAAGCCCGGTGATGATGCGGCCCAGCGTGCTTTTCCCTGGGCTGTTCCCGTCGAGGAGGGCGTGGATCTCACCCGGGCACACGCGGAACGCGACATCGCACGGAACGCGGGTCGCAACGTAAGTCTTTTTGATTTGGGCGGCCTGCATCAGCATGTGGCTGGGCTTCTCGCTTCTGGCGGCGTCGCATCGCTGGCAACCGAGGAGGCGTTCACCGCGGAAAGGACGATGACCCCGCGATGACAGCTCGAAACCGGGATCAACAGCCACCCGCAATTGAAGGGCCGTCACAGCCCGGTGGTTGCGCAATTTCATGCCCATCAGGCTCCCCTGCCTCAGGAGATGTCCGGCGCCTCATGCATCGAGCGAACCGGCCTGGGGCGGCCGATCCAGGCAATTGAGGATCGGGTATTGGTGGGGTTGTTAGGCTGGCTGGCGAGTTCGGCCTTTGGTTGGGAGGACCGCCTTAGGGCGCGCCTACGAAACTGGAACTGGCGAAGCCACATTGGAATATGCCTTCCCTGAGATGGGACTGCGCTAAGTCGAAGCGAATCGTATCCATGACAACACTGCCTGGCAGAAAGGCTTGCAAAGCTAAGCTTTCTAGCTTTCGACCTGTGTGATTTAGAAATCAGGAGGTGAGCGGCTCGCAAGAAGCAGGTGCCGGTCGTCAGACATGCAATACGCCGGTTTGATGGCAGCGGAAGGCATCGAAGGTTTACGACTTCCGCTGCCACCATCACAGCCGACCTGGAGCTATCGACCCCAAAAGACGACGTACCGGCGGGTTGACATTGCCAATCCAAGCAGCCGCACTCCGGCATGGTTTGCGGCATTGGGAATAGCCCGTGCACAGGCTCCCTGCTGTTTTGATGCTGGGATCGCGCTACGCCACCGTAGCGGACATCCATAAGCATCTTTCCAGGGAGGACATCATCTAATCTGCCGATCCTTGCGAGTTTCCCTTGTCCCGCTGCTCCTCATCGAGAACAGGATTGGCGAATCTTGCATAGAATGCGAGCAGCGCTCCGAGATCAAAGGTCATACCGGGCGCAAGGCGCCGGACGGACGTGGGCCATGTTTCGGTTGAGACGCCACCGAAGCCTCGCGCGAGCGAGCTGGCGAATCGGGGCATCAGCGGGGCGAGTGTCTGCGCCAGGATCGCAGCGGCCATTGTCTGAAGGGCGAGCGAAGTCCGGGTGCGGGCGGGATAGAGACGTCGCGCCGCTGCATAGTCTTGTGCCTGACGGTAGATCGCGCAATCGCGCACAAAATCGCAGGCCTGCGCGGCCGCGCGCCGGACCGAGAAGCCATCGTCCGAATAGGCGCGCTCCATCCCCGCGCGATACATCTCCACCCGACCAAAGAAGGCGCGGTCAGCCGGACTCCAGTCGCCTGCGTCGGGTACACGGCCGCCAAAATCCTGCTTGATTTCCCTGTGCAGCGCATCAAGCCAACTCAGCCAGATCCCTTGAAATATCTCCTTCCCGGTACGGCGCAGCGCGTCCAGCGTGAAGTTTGTCCGCTCACCTTCCGGGCGTGTCAGCCCCAAATGGAGACGCACGACGTCGACTGTCTTTGGGCTCAGAACCTCCTTGCCCCAGACCGCATGGCCGCGGCTGGTCGAGAACTTCTTGCCGTCGAGCAGGTAAAACTCGTTCACATGATAGCGAATGCGCGGCGTCCAGTTCGGGAAGACCTCAGCGTAAAGCGCGGGATAAAGTAGCGCGTGGTTGAAGGAATTGTCGAAGCCGAAGAAATGGACAATTTGCCAGCTGTTGCTGGGTAGGGCCGCATTCCAGTCACGACCGAGCGAGCTAGCTAGCGCCTGGATTTTGTAAAGAAAACCAAACGCCATCTCCGACGAGCTCCAGATCACCTGGCCCGGGCACCCTTCGGCCGGTAGGCCCCAGTCCGACGGGTGGGTAATGGGCACGGAAAAGTCGCCGCGTTGGCGTAAACGCGCGAAGAGGTCCATGATCCGCACTGGGGCGCCCGACGCCCTTAGATGCCGGTCGATATTGACGTAGCACCGTTCCAGCGCAAGTTCGGCACGCCGCACGGAGCCGACCACCGGCGCCTCGGCCGAGTGCCGCGACCGGGCTGCACCCAAGTCGTGGCATAGGTTCGGCGCGCCGCATTCCTCGCAGACGTTACCGCCAGCGGATCCGCCGCAGTCGGGGCAGAGGCCGCTTACATCCGGTTGGTAAAGGTAATCGCCTGTCACAGCATCGAAGAGCGCAGGGCTCTCGCACAGTTCTACCGCCGTGCTGCTCAGAAGACTACGGAAACATGCGGCTTGAAACTCTGCATAAGCGTCATCGCCCATCGTGGGTACGAAGCTGTGAACCTCAGAGTCGAGAAGTGCAAGTGTGGCTCGAATCTCGTCGGCGTAATGGTGCGCCACCTTTTCGGGCGTTGATTGATCCGCATCGGCACGCCTTGCGACGTACCTCTGGTAATCGTCGCTTCCAGTCAGGTGGTAGGCCTCGAACCCTTTCATGCGCAGGAAACGCGTGTACACGTCGGCGCCAAAATAAGGGCCAGAAAGATGCCCCAGATGCAGATCGCCGTTTGGCGTCGGTGGCGTGGAGAAGACGAATATCGGCCCGTGGGGAGCCGAGATCTGTGCAGCGGCGTCCAGGGCTGCGTTGCCATCGCGCCAGTAGACATCAACGAAATTTAGGTCTTCGTCCCCGTCGTTGTGAAGCACATGCGCTTCAAAAGGCTCGAACAGAACGACATCGCCCCACTCGACCGAGATCTCCCCAAGGTCGGTGATGACCTTTCCCGCTCCTGACAGGATCACGAACGCCTCCAGTTCGTCGTGCCGATGGGGTTCGGATGTGATGCCCGGTCCAACCTTTCCGAATGAAAACGCCGTGCCGGCGATTCCCGTCCCAAGCGTGGCCGTGTCGACACCGAACCCGGGCGACAGCGCCGTTCGAGAAAGCGTGAATTTTCGCATGACAGACCTAACCTCTGGGGACAGTGATATCTTCGGCTGCCAATGCAACAGCCTCCCGTGCAAGCTGCGCAGAGAAACGGTACCCCGACCCGTTGGCAGCCCCCGCCGGAATGCTCCGGCTCTTGGAGTGAGACGGGCGACGACCGGGGGGCCGGTCGGGCTATTGGCATCACAGAAGACGCGGCCCAAGATCAGATTCCAGCCTAGCTCGGGGCAGAACTGTTCCAGCACCGCACGGCCGGCCTGAAGATCACCTGGCGACAGGCCACAGGCCAGTGTCGCGGGCCTCACATCCCAATCGGTCGAAGTGTTGCTGAACAGCCAGCGGCCGGCGGCTGGCTGCGGCAGCAGGAAAGCATTGACATGAGGCGTGAAGATCAGAGCATCATACAATGTAGAAGTCGGGTCGAAATCCAGGACCACGACCTTCTTGATGCGGATTGAGAACGAACCGGTGAGCTCGCGGAAGGGGGCCTCGACGATCGAAGCGCCAAGCGCCAAGATCACCGCGTCCGCCGTGATGACTTCGCCCATAGCGAACTCGGCTTCAGCAGCGTCGCCCGTCTCGCGCAGCGTGACGCAGCGCAATCCTGCGCCGCGCGGATCTCTGCGACAAGCTCGCCTTGCAGTAGGGTGATGAAGGCGGGCACGTCGGCGACATGGTTTTCCGCCAACACTCCAGAAGCGCGCATCCTCGGAGAAGCTCAGCGCAAGAATGCCAATGTCGGACGCAGCCGCGTCCATGGGTTCCGTAAACTGGGCCGGATCAATCGCCTGAGATGGTCCACCCGCGACGCGCATCGCTAAGGCCAGTCGTTGACCTCTGACCCAGGGATTGACCGGGGCCACTGCGTTCTTTTGAGTGAGCGACCTAGTACGGTCTTGACGACCGTCGGGGAAATGCACGCCCGCAGAATAATGCGATGCGCCGCTTGATCCAAACGCTTGTTCGGTCGCGATGATTTCGGAGAAGGCTTCGGCCTTCGCCGCAGCGGAGGCGGACATCATTCCTTGGATGCCACCGCGGATGATCAGTAGTCGGCGGGTCATATCCCGCTCCCCATTTCTTCGGCGACGGGGTCGGACCAGCTCTCGACGGAGGTAGGGCTGATGAAGCCGGGATGCTCGGGGTTGGCGCGCGGCGCGCGCCCCAGAAGGCTGTCGAGGATGCGACGCGCTCGCCAAGCCAGCAGGCTTAGATTCGGATCAGCCAGCCCGCGCTGCCGGAGGCTCGCGTTCTGTGCGAAGATGCGTCTGTCACGCGGTCCGTCCCAGCACACCGAAAAATCTTCGCGAATAGCCAATTCGTTGTCGATCTTTTCCAGCCGGTCAGCCATCGGTTCCAAGAAGGCTGGCACCGCATTCTCGTAACCGGTGGCCAGGATGACGATGTCGGCCGTGATTTCTTGAACCTCGTCCATGCCGTGCCGCAGGGTCAGCCTGTGACCCGCGCCGGCGTTGATGCAATGCGAGACAGTGCAGCCCGGCCGCAATGTGATGTCGCATCGGTTTGGCTCTAGAAATGCGTGGCGGTATAGCGCCTGATAAACCGCGCGCAACGTGCTTTCCGAAATGCCGTCTGATGCAAGCACGAAACGCCGCAGGAACAGCTTGCGCTGCGACTCGCTCATTGCCGCGAAACGATCCGAAAAGCAGGGCATGAACAACTCGTTTGTGAACGGGCTGTTGTCGATGGGCAGGTAGTTTTCGCGCTGCGAAACCCAACTGATCGATCGAGGCCGCCGTTCTTTCGTCCGGCCAACAAGGTGCAACAGCACCTCGGCTCCGGACTGTCCCCCGCCGACCACGCAGACATGCTTTTTGTGCACCTCAGGACAAATGTGCAATAATTCAGATGAGTGGAACAGATTGCGTCCAGTCCAGCCCTGAAACTGAGGCGGAATATGCGCCTGCTTGCCAATGCCGACCACGACGTTTCTGGCGCCGAGAACCGCGTCATCGGTGTGCACCCGAAACTCGCCGTCAAAGCGGATCTCGCGCACCGTTTCGCCGCCGCGGACAAGCGGGTTCCTGTGGAAGGCCCAGTTCAGGTATTGCTCGAACTCAGCTCTGAGCACAGCCCCGAACTGTGCATTCAGGAAGTGGTACAGACGCCCGTTCTCGTGTAGGTAGTTTACGAAAGTGTAGGCTGATCGCGGATTCACCAGCGTGACCAGATCCTTGAAGTGGCTGACCTGGAGCTCCGAGGAATTGAATGCGATGCCTGGGTGCCAGCGGAAGTCGATTTGCCGATCCAAGAACAGTGCGCCTCGCCCAATTTGCTCGTGTATCTGACACGCAAGGCTCAAATTGGACGGCCCAGCACCCACTCCAATGCAAGAGAGCTCCACTTGTCTTCCTCCTAAAGGTGTTTCCCCACTAGGCAACGTTCGAGGCGAATATCGGCCACTGGGCTTACGCTCCACGCGGGCTTTCTCGACCTCTGTGCCGCTGGATTTGCGAGGGTTTGTCCCCGCGTTCGTGTGGTCGGCTGTGAAGCCCATGGATCCCAGCATAGTGATGAGATCGACACTCATGCCGGCGACTTGTGGGGCTGGGCGGGATCGACGTCTCCGCCCGCTTCCATGGTCGCGTCTCTTTCAGCGAGATGCTTTCCAACCTTATTCCGTGTTTTAATCGGGCGCAGTCGGCTGCCTCCAACGATGCGCCGACCTTTGATCGGCTTGGGGATGGGCGAGGGCGCGGTCTCGAATGAGGCGACAGCATTTTTCCGAGAGCCTGACCATAGGTGGACATCCGCTGATGTGTTCGGAAGATCCTCTGCATCGAACGTGCCAGACGGAAATTATCATGAAAGCCAAGGGTGGCTGGTTTGTGAGTCCCGTCGGCTATCCGACATTGAGGGGAAATCTTGCGCCGGCGGCCGATTTGCACGTCGCCGCCCTCTTGCCGGTGGGGCTAATAGGCCAGCTCCGCATTCGAAAAATATCTAGCAAGAGCAAGCAATCCAACAATTTAGGGACTGTGGCGTGCAAAACAGCTCTGGCGATCTCCGCGCGGCGCGGACCTCACTAAGCTGATCTGCCCAAAGGCTCTGACCCACCTAAAAGAGTTGATCCACCCTGTGAATCACCGCCGGCCACTGCGCCCTTGGACGTCTGTAGCTTCGGTTGCATAATGGACGTCCGGTCATTGTCCGATATACGACTCCTACTTGTCGGGGTTTGTCGGGTTTGTCGAGTCTGCGACACGGCAGCTCGGTGCCCCCCCGCGCACTCAGTGAAGCCGCTGAATGACATGCCGAATAGGTTTCTGAGGCGCTTCCCGCGATTGGCATGACTCTTGATGTTCTCGTTGCACGGCGGCACAGGCCGCCGACCCGACATTACCGATAAATCCTCTTGTTCTATGAAAGGACAACACATGACGAATATGTCAGCTTATGGTGTGACCGAATTGGCTCCTGACGACGCATCTGCAATTTCGGGAGGAGGGTTTTGGCTTGTTATCACAGCTGTAATCACAGCGATACACGGCGTCCAGTGGACGCGATGAAGCATCATAAACTATTTAAGCCGTGACTAACGGGCCCGCGAACAAAATCTTACCTCCTCCCGACAGCCTGCTACACCGCAGAGCGCATCCTCTCCCGACGATCAGGGCGATCTGTAGGCTGTTGTCGCGTCTGCGACACTGCAATGCTCGCCCAGCTCGCCGCCGCGCTCTTGAGGCCATTGAAACATCTACCAGAGCAGTTGTTCTGAGGGTTTCCTGCGCAGTTGGCATGACTTTTGATGTCCTCCCTGAATGGCGGCGCACGCCGCTGACCGGCATCATTGGTTCATACTCTTATTTGAGCTCCACGAAAGGACAACACGATGAAGGCGAAGATGTCAGCTTATGGTGCGGCCGAATTGACCCCCGAAGAAGAGTCGGCCCTTTCGGGAGGGATATTTCGGACGTAATAGCAGCGTTACGAGTCGCTTGACTATGATTACGTGGGGTACCCGCTATATGCACTATTGGTAGCAGGCGGTGAGTAACAGGCCGGTGAACAATATCTTTCTTCGGCATGAAATAGCCTGTTACCCCGCATAGCGCGTCCTCTCGCAAGGTAATCTTTGGTGATCTAGACACTGCTGCCAAGTTCGTCGCGTCGGTGACTTTCGTGCAGTTGGAACGAATTTTGAGTGTCTTTGCGCGATGGCAGAAGCTGCTCACGGTGATCATCGGACGATCTGCTCATTTGAAAAGGAGAAAAAAATGACGACCGATATGTCAGCCTATGGCGTGACCGAGTTAACGCCCGAAGAAGCGTGTGCAACGTCCGGAGGGTGGGTGTGGCCCATCGTGGGAGCAATTGCGGGAGTTATTGGGGCAGGACTGGCTATAGCACTCCCGATTATGAAACTTAAGCATCATTAAGAAGAGCGGCAAGAAAGTCTTCGGCGACAGCATGGGGTTGATGCTTGGTCGTCTACAGGCAGCTATCGTCGGGGTTGTCGCTTACGCCAGAGGGTGATGTTCGGCCGACGCACTCTCAGTGGGCCGTGGAATAAGATGCGGAACGGTCTTTTTGGCCTTTCCCGCGGAGTTGGCACGTTTTGGGTGTCTTTGCGCGCGGGGGAGGTGCTGCCGAAAGTGATCCGTTTGATGGGCTACTAATGCGAGAGCAAACACAATGAAGATCGATGCGTCGGCCTATGGTGTCACCGAGTTAACTACCGCAGAATCATCTGAAATTTCCGGAGGATTTTTCTGGTTCGCGTTGGGAGCTGTCGCCGTCGGACTTACAGCGTCGGTGATCGTTGCGAGTATATACCTAGCTGATGCGATGAAGCATCATAAATTATTGAGATCAATGACGGGTACGTGAAGAATATCTTACTCAATCCTGGAATAGCCTTCTGTTGCGTAGAACCGCACGCCTTCATCTATATGGTGTCGTCGGATCTGTCGCATCTGCGCCCCGAGTGATGTTCGGCCGGCCACCGCCGCACTATCACTAAGCTGCTGAACAAGAATGCATAATGGCTTTTTCTGGAGCTTCCTGCGCGGCTGGCACGAGTCTTGATGTTCTCAATTGTGCGGCTGCACACGCCGCCGACCCGGGATGACTGATTCATATCCTTCTGTTGAGCTCTAGGAAAGGACACCACAATGAAGGCGTCAGCTTACGATGTGACCGAGTTAACTTCTGAACAAGCATGTGTAACGTCTGGGGATATGTACTTCCAATGATAATCGCGCCTCTTGCAAATATTTTTCTCATGGCAGCCGTTGCTGTACTGCCGTACATTATTGTACGTGGTATAAAGCACGGATGGCATTGATCCGTGATACATCCATCCTAACAAAATTAACATAAACGTTACGCACAGATTCAATTGAACCCCTGCTTAGTGTCCTTATGTTCTCCTGATAGCCTGCTACACCGCAGAGCGCATCTTCTCCCGGCGATCAGGACGATCTGCAGGCCGTTGTCGCGACCGCGACAGAGTGATGTTCGTCCGACCACCGCCGCACTATCACCTAAGCCGCTGAATAGGAATGCATAATGGCTTTGTCCCGAGCTTCATGCGCAGCTGGCACGAGTCTTGATGTTCTCGTTGTACGGCGGCACGATCTGCCGACAGTCATTATTGACTGATCTGCTTGTTGCAAAAGGAGAAATCAATGAAGACCGATATGTCAGCCTATGGTGCGACCGAGTTAACTCCAGAAGAAGCGTCCGCAACTTCCGGCGGGTGGCTTATTTGGTTGGCTGGGGGGCTTATTTCTGCATTTTTCACCGGCGTAATATCCATTGTTATTAAAGATATAGTGTACAAGCTGAAACATCATATACCCATTAATGGGGACTAGCGAACCCGTGAACAATATCTCTCTCCCTCCAGAAATTGCCTGCTACACTGCAGAGAGCATCCTTTCCCGACGATCAGGGCGATCTTTGGTCATCTACAAAGTCATCGTGCTCTCTGTGGTTGCGGCATTGGTGTCGCTGCCACTCACCACCATAACGGTCTCTGTCCAAAGTGCCGGTATCATTCGCCCCATCGTCGAGAAGACGCCCCTGGTCGCGCCCGTATCCGGACGCATCTCCCGCATCCTTGCCGATGAAAACGATCTGGTTGCCCAGGGGCAAGAGATCCTCGCCCTCGATGATGAGGTGGTTCAGGAAAAGCTCGGGGCGCTTACAGGCGATATTCGCGCAAAGAGCGATCTTGCCCGTGACCTCGAAACCCTGATCTCCTCCGGCACGCAAGCCAAGGACCCGATCCGCCTCTTGACCGAGTCCGCCACGGCCGATCGCGCGCATTTCCTCAACCTGCTGCGGGAGAACCAATATGCCCGCAGCAATGCCGCCGCGGAACTCGAGCGTGCTAAGCGACTGCTCTCCGCTGCTGTAGCGCCTGCAAAGGCCGTTGAGGAAAAGGCTTTCGCCCTTCAGACAATTGAGGTTCAGGGCGAGATCCTCGCCCGGCGGAAATCCGCCGAATGGAACCAGCAGCTTTTGGATGTTAACCTACGGCTCAAGGAGCTCACGGCCGCCTTGCATCAACTCGAGAACGAACGGGATCTGACGCGCATTCGAGCCCCCGTGTCAGGCGCTCTCCAGCAATTCTCGGGTCTTACCCCCAGCAGCTATGTCCAGGCCGGGCAGACCGTCGCTTGGGTTTCGCCGGATGGCGAACTGGTGGCAGAAATCTACGTTTCTCCCAACGATATCGGCTTTGTGCGCCCGGGGCAGTCGGTGCGTCTCCAAGTGGATGCCTTCAACTCCAATCAATGGGGTTTCATTGACGCGACGGTGCTGGACGTGGCGGAGGACTTTACTCTCCATGACGGGAGCCCGGTTTTCAAGGTCCGCTGCGCGCTCTCTCGCCGCCATCTCGCCCTCAAGCACGGGGCGATCGGTCACCTGAAGAAAGGCATGACCGTGCGGGCCCGCTTCCTCCTGGGGGACCGCACGCTGCTGCAACTCCTCTACAATGAGGTCGACGATTGGCTCAATCCGCTGCTGGCGGGCCACTGATCCTTATTTTCCAGACAGTCAGCGAGCCACCATGTCGGTTATCAAGTTCAAGCAGCGCGACATCACCGATTGCGGGGCCGCCAGCCTTGCTTCTGTCGCGGCCTTCTATGGCTACAAGTTGCCATTGTCGCGGATCCGGCAGTATGCCTCGACCGACCGCTCCGGCACCACTGTGCTGGGCCTCATGGAAGCGGCCCGGAAGCTGGGCTTTATTGCCAAGGGGGTGAAGGGCGGCTTCGACAGCCTATACAAGATCCCCAAGCCCGCCATCGCGCACGTAATCGTCAACGAGGTCCTGCACCACTTCGTCGTAATTCAGGCGATCGACGCTAGGTGGGTCACCATCATGGACCCAGCCTATGGTGAAATCCGCAAGCTGGCGCACGAGGAATTCAAAAAGCAGTGGACTGGCGCCATGGTGCTCCTGGTTCCGGCAGACACCTTCAAGCGCGGCGACGAGACCACCTCACCCCTCGCTCGATTCGCGCGTCTGCTTGCGCCACACAAGGCGGCGATGGCGCAGGCTCTCGTCGGGGCACTGGCGACGACGATCCTTGGCCTCTCGACGGCCATTTACGTCCAGAAGATCGTCGACCATGTGATCACAGCAGGCAACCGCAACCTGCTCAACCTGATGAGCGTCGCCATGCTGCTGATCCTGGTTGTGCAGATCCTAATTAATCTCCTCAGAAACCGCCTCGTCCTGCAAACGGGGCAGAAGATCGACGTCCAGCTGATCCTCGGCTACTACAATCACATCCTAAGCTTGCCTCAGAAGTTCTTCGACAGCATGCGCATGGGCGAAATCATTTCCCGCATGAATGACGCGGTGAAGATCAGGAGCTTCCTGAACGACGTCTCGATCAACATATTCGTCGACGTGCTAACGATACTGTTCTCGTTAGGGCTGATGTTCATCTACTCGTGGAAGATCGCCTTGGTCGTGGCGGTCTCCATCCCCTTGTACCTCTCGGTCTATTGGACCATCAACCGGCTGAATAGGGGTCGCCAGCGCGCCATGATGGAGAACGCTGCCGAACTGGAGACGCAACTGGTGGAATCCCTCGGAGCTGTCTCCACGATCAAGATATCCGGCACGGAGAGCTTCGCCAACTTCAAGGTGGAGACCCGCTTCATCAAGATGCTGCACTCCGTCTACAGCTCCGGCCTGATCTCGATCTTCGGAGACAGTACCTCGACTTTCCTTGCAAATCTATTCACCATCGTGCTGATGTGGTTCGGAACGACGCTTGCCCTGGATCAAACCGTCACGCCCGGCGAATTACTGTCCTGCTATACCTTGCTGGGCTATGTCACCCGGCCGGTTGCCAGTCTCATCCAGACCAACCGGATGGTTCAGGATGCTTTTGTCGCGGCAGATCGCCTGTTCGAGATCTTCGACCTAGAGCCGGAAGGCGGTGGCTGCATCGATGCCACCAAATCTGGAATTGGTGACATCCACCTGGAGAATGTCACATTCCGCCATGGCCGGCAGCTGGAGCTTTTCCAGGATCTTAGCGTCACCTTCCCCCGTGGGAGAATGACTGCAGTGGTGGGTGAAAGCGGCTCGGGCAAGAGCACCCTTGCGGCCTTGCTGCAGAATGTCTACCCGCTTGAGGGGGGACACATCCGGATCGGCCGTTATGCCCTCCAGGACCTATCGACCGTATCCCTGCGCAAAGTTGTCGCTGCGGTGCCGCAATCGATCGACGTGTTCTCGGGCTCGGTAATCGAGAACATCGCCCTTGGCGAGTTCGAGCCGGACATGGAGAAGATCCTGCGAATCTGCGATCAAACAGGGCTCAGGGAGGTGATCGAGCGCTGGCCCGGTGGCTTCCAGGCCTATCTAGGCGAGAACGGCGTGCGCCTCTCCGGGGGCGAGAAGCAGCGCCTTGCGTTGGCTCGGGCTCTGTACCGGAATCCGGAGATCCTGATCCTCGACGAAGCGACCTCCTCTCTCGACTCGGTCGCCGAGGCGCTTGTTCTGCGGGTGGTTGAGGATCTGCGTCGGGACGGCAAGACGATCGTCGTCATCTCTCATCGACTCAGCACCATCCGTCGGGCCGACAAGATAGTGGTGTTGGACAAGGGGCGGGTTGTTGCTGAGGGAAGGCATGCTGATCTGGTGACAACTGAAGGCACTTACGCTCGCTTGTGGCGAGCGCAGACTGAATCTAGCTAACGGTTCGAGTGAGGCTTCATCGCAGAATTTCCAGGATCGTACGCTATTCCGATTCGAGAACGGCCTGTCGGCGCTGTCATGTTGTTTCATACAAGAACGAGAGGGACGTCAGTTTGCGCAATCAGGGCCTGCGTGTCGGTCGCGACGTCCTGTGCGCCTTTGCCTCTTTGTAGTCCCGCATCACAACGCCCTGCCCTCGCTATTCACATCCATCGCATCCGCGACATCATCGTCGGCGAAGGGTATTCGACACCAACCGCAGGGATGAGCACGTCCTTGTTGGATTTCTCCGTTGCTCGCCATGATGCCGTCAGTCAAGACCTCGGCCTGGATCGGCACGACTTGCCGATCGCCATCGTGCGGCGCGGGCAAGCACGGGAGTAGTGCTAGATTCGATCAACGGTCTCGCCGCGCCCGATGGAGCGGCCATGGTCGGCGACGACCACGCGATACCAGCGGATGACGATCTTGCGGGCACTGCGTGGACATCGACCGGACGGCCGACGCCGTGTTTGTTGTTGTCGAGGCGTACCGTGCAGGTCTTCGACACCGAGGTCGGCGATCGGTGGCGCGTGGGCGGGACCGACGAATGTCCGCCCGGCTCGCCGTCAGCGAGATGCTTTCCAAGCCTACCCCGCAATTTAATCGGGCGCAGTCGCCCGCCTCGACCATGACACGCCGGTGTTAGGCGGGCTTGGCGACCAAGAACGGGCGGTCTTGAATGCGGCGACACCATTCTTCGCTTGGCCTGATCATGGGGAGGCATTAGGCTTTCAACACCAAGCCTGGAAGATGTGTGGGCAAGACATTGTGTATCAGGCGGCGCAGCAAAGGCGTCGAGCTCGGCTGTGACGCGACCGACCTCATCGCCGGTGGAATGCCCGATGACGCCAGTGCGTTAGGGATTGCGAAAATGTAAGCATCGGAACATCTTTTTAGCGGCAGCCTGGAAAACCAGGTCGACGTTGTGCCCGGACCAGACAGTCGTCGCTGCGCCGATGGTAAACCAAGAATGTTTGCGACGCGGCCAGTCACCTGTCGTTATCCCCAAACCGCTTTGCACCTTCGGATCAAGCCCGAGGGCAGCCTTTTGGACGACATGCACTAGCCGGTCAGGTCCCGGAGTGACGCGGGCGGGCATGCCATCTGCGAGAGCTCACCTTGGCCGAAAATCCCGTCTAGGGTGTTGAGAAGTTCGCGCACGGCATCGGATTTACAGGAATAGTAGATCATCTGCCGGTCGCGCCGGGTCTGGACGAGATCAAGCGCCCGGAGTTTGGCTAGATCGCGTGACAGAGCGGATTGGTTGAGCAGAACCTTGTCGGCGAGAGCGCCGACCGACACTTCACCGTCGGCCAGATAGTTCATGATCAACAGTCGTTTCTCGTTGCCCATCAGCGTCAGAAACGCAGCCGCTGATTCGGCATTGGCGATTAGCTTTTTCGAGATCATGGATCCCCATACTTCCTGCTTATCCGGCGCTATGGGGGCAATCGCGTCTGATTCAATAGACCTCACTCGCCAATGTGCGCTGGCGATTCAACACCACCGGGAATAGGTCCGATCACGAGTGTCCGCCGTTAAGGCCTTTGCCCGGACGCGCCGGACATCCGGCGCCCCACTGCGCACCCCAACCATGCCGGCGTGGCCGGAGACCAGGCGCATTTGCCCCCAACGAAACAATTGTCTTTCACTTTAATCGAGCGTGATTCCGCAGCGCGACAATCGGCCTCGACCATTTCCGAGACGAGCTCATCGAAAGTGGTCTTTGACTCCCAACCGAGCTTGCTGGTCGCCTTAGAGGCGTCGCCCATCACCACGTCGGTCGGACGGAAATAGCGCTTGTCTATCCGGATCAGCGCCGGGTTACTCCGGCGTTCGCGGCCTACCTCGTCAATGCCTTCGCCCTCCTAGACGATCTCCTTTCAGACACGCCTGAAGGCAGCCTCGACAAAGCTGCGGACCGAATGAGTCTCGCCGGTCGCGAGCACCATCAGGCTCGTGGTGCTGCAGGATGCGCCAGGAAAGCGAGCGATTAAATTGAGTTGGTATCGCGGGCATCAGAACTGGGAGGACTCCGTTCCACCTTTCGTCTTGCGCGTGACCGGAGAGATTTCCGGTGGGCGTCGCCTCCCGAGCGACGTTTTTCATGTTCGTTGGTCTCCGTAAAATCGATATTTCGATGGAAGTGCATCTACGGTATGAATGCGGGCCATCGCAGTGGAGCTTCGAACAGCATCGGTGCAACTCCGGGACCCAGTCAACGCGCCAAAAACAGAGGCGATGTCGGCTTCTCAAAGATCCATCTCGTCACCCCGCCAAAGAGCCGCTCACGCAGCCGACGGCTGCCATAAGCGCCCATGACTATCATGTCGGCAGACCTGTCGATTGCGTGCTGCGCAAGGACCGCGGCCACTGGTTTGCCCGCGCTCGGCAGCCGGTCGACCGATACCCGAGCACCATGCCGAGTGAGATAGGCAGCGATGTCGGCTCCAGGCTCCGCGCCGTTCCCTTTGTAGTTCGCCTTCGGATCGACCAGGACGACACAAACTTCCTGAGCAGCGCATAGGAGACCCAGCGCTTCCCGAACCGCACGGCACGCCTCGAGCCGTGAATCCCAACCGACCAGGACGCGCCGTGGCCACAGGGTCGCCTCAGCGCCGTTCGGCACAATAAGCACCGGCCTTCCCGTATCGAATAAGCTGCCGTTAATAACAACAGGTCCGAGAATACTGTCGTTGAGAAGTGCGGGGCCAACAATTGTCAGGTCGGCGCAGAGCGCCCGCTGACGCACAATCTCACCCAGGCCGCTCGCATCGCAATAATCGGTATCGAGGTCATAGGAAACGCACATGGCTCTCAGCAGCTTCTGGATATCCTTGGAGCGTTTTTCCTGGCTAGCCACCTCCTGTGAAAATCTATCGATTTGCCGATACTGATTGTTTAATGTGGCGATTGCCTGCCCACTTCCTACAGGCCACTCTGGGACACCATCTCCGACCGGCAGACGCGCCATAACGAGCATCGCAGGCGGTACAATCAGTACGGAAAGGTGCGCGCCGACTTCGGCACACAAGTTCGCAGCAGTTCTGACGTCCTGATCGGAATGTTAGCGTCGGTCACACAGAGGACGTTTTTGAAACCCATTTTATCTGCTTCTTCCTGAGTATTCGTTTAGGGACGCGTTTCAAGCCACCAGACCGGCTCACAGCGCGAGGGAAAGGGAGTGGCACTACACCGTCACTTGATTCAGCCGTCCGGCTTTTCGAGCGAGTAGCCGGCCGACCGGAGGGTGCGAATGACGCTGCCGGGCGAAGCCGTTTTCAGGGCTTTTCTGATCCGGCTGATATGGACATCGACGGTGCGTGGTTCGACATGGATGTTGTCCCCCCAGGCCCTGCCGATAAGCTCCTCCCGGCTGAAGACCTTGCCGGGAGCTTCAATCATAAGCCGCAGCACGTTGAACTCGATGAGCCCGAGGTGAATGTCGTGGCCATTGCAGCGAATCCGGCGGGCATCCACCTTCATCTCGAGGCCGCCACAGGTGAGCCAGCCGCCGTTTTCAAGACCATTTGCGCCCCGCTTCGGCAGCGCCAGCCTCGCCCGTAGACAGTCGAGCAGCTTGGCCGGGTCGATCGGCCGCACAAAGATCTCGTCAATGCCAGCTTTCAGGAGATCGAGGTGCTGGTCCTCGGCGCCGCGCGCGATCAGGGCAATAACGGGCAGGTCGGCCGTCCGCGGCTCCTCCTTGAGGCGGGCGCAGATTGTGGCTCCCGTCGCGCTTGCTGGCACGCAGTCCAGCACGACGGCGTGGAACTCCCGTTGTTCGGCCAATACAAATGCTTCCTTCGCGCAGCCTGCCTGCTCACTCGCGAAGCGGTCCGACTCCAGAATGTGGCTATAATTCAGATAGAACTCCGCATCTTGCGAACAGATCAGGACGAGTGGCTTCATCGGCGCTACCCCAACAGTCCCCTCATCGACCTGGCCCGCCTCAGCTTCCGTGGGCTGGCTATCGCGATCGCTCAAGATTGTCATGGCCCCCCTTGCTCGAAGATCCGCTTCATCACGCACGCGCCACCTCGGGATAGGTCTCGATGGTAGCGATTGCGTCGCCGACCAGTTTCGTGCCGGCCTGAGCGAGCTTCCGGAACGTCTCGAAGCCGAACCGGTGGACGTCGCGCAGGGTCTTCGACAGAACGACCAACCGCCCGGCCGTGAAAAGCACGCGCCCGAAGCCCTCATGGCTCACCTCCATCATCGGCGATGCCATCAGGCCGGAGCGTTCCTCGATCGCAAGCCCGACAGCGGCGTAAAAAATCTCGAGCCTCCACAGTACGTCCGGATCGGGATCGCCGATGATCGGGATCGCGCGGCGCTGTTCCCTCGTGATGATGAAGTCGGCCAGCAGTTCGGCGTCCGTTTTGCCTTCCCATAACCCGTAGGAATCCTGAGCGCGGATCAGCCGCAGGAGGCATTTGACGAACGGGGTGGCAAAGGCCGCCTCGTTCTCGTTGACAGCGGAGGTAACCGTGGCATCAGACATTTCGTTTCCTCCTCATTTCAGTCCTCCTCCTCGAAGGACGGTTTCTGTTCGGCGACACCTGCCTGCGCCAGCACCTTGCGCAGCCAGGGGGGGGGACAAGTCCTGAGCATCATCTGCGTGCGCAACAGCACCTCTTGGATGGTTTCGGGCTGCGGCACTTTGATCGGATGAATTTTTGCCGAAACAACCTTGGCCGCCGAAGGTCCGCCGATGGCCAGACAAAACAGCAGATGACAGCCCTTCAGCGCCTCCACCTTCGGGGCGATGCGGTCATCGCCCTCAGTTCGGTGCTCCCCGCTCTCGTCGGAAACGTCATCGAACGCTACGGCTTCAACGAGATTCCACTCCTCGCGTCGCACGTCGTAGACAGCAAAGCGCCTGGCCGAACCGAAATGGGCGTTGAGGTTCTTCATGTCCTGCGTGGCGATAGCCACGCGCAATGCGCCGGCTTGGCGTTCCGGCGTCGGTGCGTGAACCTCGTCAGTGACGAGCGAGAGGCGACGAACGGAGCTCATCTGGCATTTCTCGCTTACGGAGTGGATCAAGCGCCTCAGGCGTCGGCGTGTGCCGGTTGGCTTCAAAGATATTGGCAACCTCGAAGATCAGGTCGCGGGTCCCCTGGTAGAGGATTGTGAGCTTGTGCTGACTGCCGAGCCGGTCGAAGATCGGGAAGCCGACGCGCATGAGCGGAATGCCGAGGCGCTGCGCCGCCTGGCGGCCGTGGGAATGGGTGACGAGAAGATCAGCGCCGGCGCCAAGCGCTTCCAAATCGCCGAGATCGCCGATTTGAACCCACTGCGCCGGTACTTCCTCCAAAATTTTCGACATGTCGGTCGTGGTGACCGCCGCCGCGATTTCGGAGCCCATGCCGATGAAGAAGCTCGCGAGTTGGTAGAGTTGGTCTGGTTCAGCAGCGATCGCAATTTTCTTGCCTCCAAAGTGGAAATGTCCGTCGAGCAACGCGTCCTGCAACTGCGCCCGGCGACGGCGCACCCCAGCCGGCGCTGCCGCGCCCGAAACCGCGGACAGCAGAGAGACGAACCGGTCGGCGTTCTTCAATCCAGTCAGCGACCGGAACAGCACGTAAGGCACGCCGGTCAACCTCTGAAGCAGCTCGGCCGGGCGGCGCATATGCTCACCGATGACGATGCATTGCTCGGCCGTGCCAAGCTCGCGGATATCCTCGATGCTGGTGCCGCCGTAGGTGGTCGTGATCCAGCGGTCGGGCACCGTACCGTCGAGCGAGCCGGAGACGTCCGGCAGAATCACCGGCTTGAGTCCAAAGCTTTCAATCATTTCACGCAAATGCTCGATATCAGCCACAGTGAGGTTCCAGCCAGGCAGGATCACGATCTTCTTCGACTGCCGCGCCTGCTCGCCGGGCCGCGTAATCCTTTCGATCATCGCGGTGACAGCCTTGGCCCAGCCCTCTTCGATCGCGCCGTCGAAATCCGGTGTGTTGGCTAGCACCACCTCCGTACCCGCGAGTTCTTGCCTGCGCTTCAGCCTGATATTGGCGATATCTCCTGCGCAGTCTTCGCCCCGGGTTTCCACCAGCGCCGTGGTGCAGACCCCGATCAGCGTTGGCTTTGTGCGGGCCTTGAGGTTGAGGATCGCCTCTTCCAGATGGTCTGCCCCGCCGAGGATCGTCGCCACCTCGTCCATCGCCGTCGTCTGCAAGGGGATGGCTTCCTTGAAATGCCGCACGAACAGCACGAGCGCAAAGCTGGTGCACCCCTGGCTGCCGTGGAACAACGGCATCGCGCCGTCGACGCCAAGAAAGGCCAAGGCGGCACCCAGCGGCTGCGATGACTTCAGCGGATTGATCGCCGCCGCTTTGGTCTGGGGAAGGATGCGGACCATCGGCTTTCCTCAACACCCGCCGAAATCGTCGATCGTCGTGCCGGCGAATTCCTGGACAACATGCAAGGTCGCGGTCTCGCTTTTCGTGCTCGGCAGTTCCTCCCTCACCGCAGTCTGGCAATCCCATGGTGCCGGCTCCCGCACCTGGCGCCAGATCGGGTTATGAATGGCGAAGTCGATCTGGCGTACGAGTTCCACCATGCCGTCATAGCCGGCGTAAGGATGTTGGCGCTCCTGGTTGATATCGAGCCAGGGTGTCTTGGCCTTCAGCGCGATGAACTGCGTGCGCCCGCCTGACAGCATGATATCGGCCTTGTGTTCTGAGAGCATGGCGTAAAGCTCGCGCGGCGCCATCTGCTCGAATATGTGGTTGTCGTCCTTGAGTATCTGCTTGATGCGCTCCTTGTCTTCGACCGTCGACTTCTTGACAGAGGTGCCGACGATCTCGATGCCGATCTCCATCAGCGCATGGACGACCGACCAGGACTTCACACCGCCGGTGTTGAGCAGCACGCGCTTGCCTTCGAGCCTCGGCCGGTAGGCCGTGAGCTTTTTCCACGCGATCGCCTCCTCCTCTGCAATTAAGGCCTCGGTGCGGCCGAGGATCTCCGGATCGGCACCCTTCTTCACGAGCAGCTGAGAGATCTGTCTGAGCGCTTCCGAGGTGTCGGTGATGCCGTAGAAGGAGCCCTCGAAAAACGGGATGTCCCAGCGCTGCTCCATCTTGCGGGCGAGATTGATGAGCGCGGTCGAGCACACCATCATAGCCGCCCGGGCGCGGTGCGCGCAGGCAATGTCGAAGTAACGCGCGTCGCCCGGAATGCAGGCGCGCACCCGGATACCGAGCCGATCCAGCAGCGGCTTCACCAGCCAAAATTCACCCGAGAGGTTGAATTCGCCAAGAATGTTGATGTCATAGGGTCCGGCGTCGTCCGGTTCTACCGTGCCGATGACATGCTCGAGCAACGCCTCGCCGGCAAGCTTGTTGCCGAGATTCTTGGAGCCGACGAAGCCTGGCGCATTGACCGGCACCACCGGTAGGCCGAACTTTTCCGCCGCGCGCTTGCAGACGGCCTCGATGTCGTCGCCGATCAGCGCCGTCACGCAGGTCGGATAGACGAAGATAGCCGGCGGCCCATACGCTTCCTTGATCTCGCGGATCGCTTTGAAGAGCTTCCGCTCGCCCCGCCCCATCACCACGTCGAGTTCGGTGAGATCGGTCGTGAAGCTCGTGCGCCACAGCGTTGGCCCGGACGAAGCCGCACCGCGGTTGTCCCAGGAATTGCCCTCGCAGGCGAGCGGCGCATGCATCAGGTGCGCGACGTCGGTGATCGGCTGCAGCACGATCTTGGCGCCATCGAAGGCACAGCCGCCGGCCGCCGCCCCGGGGGTCAGTGGCTTCGAACAGCCCTCCTTGCGCGCCTTGGCATCCTTGCCGCGGTTCTGCTCGCAGGCAGGCTCGTTGAAGACATCCTGGATTTTGGCTCTGAGCGAGGACATTCCGTTGGTCTCCGAAGTCCCTTCGGGAAGACGACCGGCCTCACCGAAGAGCCGGCCGCCACCCTTAGCGGGTGAGGTCATACGAATAGTCCGTCACGCCCGTCTCGCTTGTCTCGCGATCGAGCTTGTCGAAGATCTTGTCGAGGATCGTCGTCAGGACGCGCAACCCGCCTTGGTAGCCCATGAGCGCAAAGCGATGGTGATGGTGCCGGTCGAAGATCGGAAACGTCAGCCGGATCAGCGGCGTGCCGGTGTCGCGCTCCAGATACTTGCCATAGGAGTTGCCGATCAGCAGGTCCACCGGCTCGGTGAAGAGCAGCGAGCGCATGGCCCAGAGGTCCTTGCCCGCCCAGACTTGAGCGTCCTTGCCGAAGGGCGATGATGCAAGCAGTTCCTTCAACTCCGCTTCCCATGCCGAGGTGCCGTTGGTGGCGAGGCAATGGGTCGGCTCGCCGCCCGTCTCCATGATGAAGCGGGCCATGGCGTAGACAAAGTCCGGATCGCCGTAGACGGCATATTTCTTACCGTGCAGCCAGGATTGGCTGTCCGCCATGGCGTCAACAAGTCGGCCGCGCTCCAGGCGGATTGCCTCGGGGATTTGCTTGCCGGAAATCGCGGAGACCTCCATCAGGAAGTCGTCGGTCGCCTGGACTCCGAGCGGGTAATGAAACGAGGCAGTCGCCTGCCCTACCCCCTCGCAATACTCCAGTGTTTTTCGGGTGTTGTAATGCTGTAGCGAAAGTGTCGCCTCGGCGTTGAGTGCCTTCCTCACGTCTTCGATCTTCGTGCCGCCGTCATACATGCGATATTCGCCGTCCGACGGCGTGTCGAACTGGTCAGAGGCGTCTTGGATAAAGGTATAGGACACGCCTATCAGATCGAGCAGGCGCTTGAGTTCCCGGTTGTTGCCGACACAGAAGCCGTCGAAGCCCGGAATGATGTTGATGGTTCCCTCGGCTTCCGTTCGCTCCTCGCCTTTCCAGAAATGCTCCAAAATGCCCTTGACCGCGACGTCATAGCCGTCGACATGGCTGCCGACGAAGGCCGGCGTGTGGGCGAAGGGCACGTCGAAGTCGCGCGGGACCGAGCCTTCGTCCTTGGCGTTTTCGATAAAGCTGTGCAGGTCGTCGCCAATGACCTCCGCCATACAAGTGGTCGAGACGGCGATCATCTTCGGGTCGTAGAGTTGGTACGTGTTGGCGAGCCCGTCGACCATGTTCTTCAGGCCACCGAACACTGCCGCGTCCTCGGTCATCGAGGAGGAAACTGCCGAAGCAGGCTCCTTGAAATGGCGCGACAGGTGCGAGCGGTAATAGGCCACGCAGCCCTGGCTGCCGTGGACGAAGGACATGGTTCGCTCGAAGCCTGCGGCCGCGAACACCGCGCCGAGCGGCTGGCAGGCCTTGGCGGGGTTCACGACAAGCGCTTCGCGAGCGAGGTTCTTTTCGCGGTATTCCCACGTCTTGGTGAATTCGCGTTGGTCGGTAACGATCTGGTCCGGGTGCGGACATTCGAAATTCAGCCTCTTCTCGGCGAGCATCTGCCTATATTCCGGCTCGCGGAACAGGGGCGCATGGTCGAGAACTTTTTCAGCCGACTGCGGCATGGATGGTTACCTCTTCTCCATCTGGCCGCGCCATACGGCGGCACAGGGACGTCGAAACGTTTCACGTCTCCCGCGGACAAGGGGCCGCAGGCGTTCATCGGCCTTCCCGGCTTCCGGGAGGCCAGGTTTTTCATTCCGCAGCGATCGCCGCCGACGGCTCGGCTTTTTTCTTCCAGGGAGCGTCGTAGAGGCCCCAGACCGGGTTGTTGATGGCCAGATCCATGTCGCGGGCGAAGATGGCGAAGCCGTCGTAGCCGTGATACGGGCCGGAATAATCCCAGGAATGCATTTGACGGAACGGTATGCCCATCTTCTGGACCGGGTACTTTTCTTTGATGCCGGACCCAACGAGATCAGGACGGATCCCCTCGATGAACTTCTCCAGCTCGTAACCAGTCACGTCGTCATAGATCAACGTGCCCTTCTTCACGTAATGGCCGGTACGCTGATAGTCGTCGTTATGGCCAAATTCATAGCCAGTGCCGACGATCACCATGCCCAGATCCTCATATGCCGTGACGACGTGACGGGGGCGCAGCCCGCCGACATAGAGCATCACCGTCCTGCCTTCGAGGCGCGGCCGGTATTTAGCGATGACGGCATCGACCAACGGCCGGTATTTGGCGATGACCGCCTCGGCCTTGGCCTCGATTTCCGGCCCGAAATGCTTGGCTATCTTGCGCAGAGAGGCTTCGGTCTGGGAGGGGCCGAAGAAATTATACTCCATCCAGTCGATGCCATACTTTTCCTCCATGTGCCGGCAGATGTAGTTCATCGACCTGTAGCAATGGATGAGATTGAGCTTGGCCTTCGGCGCGCGCTCTATTTCGGCCAGCGTAGCGTCGCCGGACCAGTTGCCGACCACGCGCAGGCCCATCTCCTCGAGCAGGATGCGCGAAGCCCAGGCGTCGCCGCCGATGTTGTAGTCGCCGATCACATTGACATCGTACGGGCTGGCCTCGAACTCGACGTCTTTCTTCTCGAACACCCAGTCGCGGATCGCATCGTTGGCGATGTGGTGGCCGAGCGATTGCGAGACGCCGCGGAAGCCCTCGCAGCGCACCGGCACGATCGTCTTTTCGTGCTCCTTGGCCTTGTTGCGGGACACAGCTTCGGTGTCGTCGCCAATCAGGCCAATCGGACATTCGGATTGCACGCTCATGCCCTTGTTCAGCGGAAACAGTTCCTCGATCTCGTCGATGATCCGTTCCAGCTTCTTGTCGCCGCCGAAAACAATGTCCTTCTCCTGGAAATCGGAGGTGAACTGCATCGTGACGAACGTGTCGATGCCCGTCGTGCCGACGTAGTAGTTGCGGCGTTGCGACCAGGAATATTGCCCGCAGCCGACCGGGCCGTGCGAGATATGGACCATATCCTTGACTGGACCCCACACCACGCCTTTCGAGCCGGCATAGGCGCAGCCGCGAATCGTCATCACTCCGGGGATTGACTTGATGTTCGATTTGACCTCGCATTCGGAAAGGACCTCGCTTTCCTCGCAAGCCTCGTCGCCGCTCTTTGCGACGCTCAGGTGCTTTTTGCGGCGCTTCGCCGCCTTGTCAGGATATTGCGACAGCACCTCCTCGATAAGCTTCGCATGGAGGGCGCCGTCATTCTCGTATTCCAGGCTCATGGGACCCCTTTCAAGGTTCAGGGTGACGCCTCACCAACGAGGCGCCGTTCTTTGAAAGGCGCGCCAGGTCAAGGCCGCGCCTCGTTCGGCAGCGGTCGTTACTGTGCGGCCGCCTTGGCCGCTTCCTTGACCTGAAGCTCGGCAAGCATCTGCTCGTCAGTCTTCATGATGCCGAAGTCGAGCAGCATGTCCTCGAGCTCCTCCATGGTGATAGGGGTGGGGATGGTGCCCTGGCCCGAATTGGCATGGATCTTCTCGGCCAACGCCCGGTATTCCCCGGCCTGCTTGGAGTCCGGCGCATATTGAATGACAGACATCTTCCTGAGTTCGGCGTGCTGGACGATGTTGTCGCGCGGCACGAAGTGGATAAGCTTGGAATTGAGCCTGGAAGCCAGCGCTTCGGCGAGGTCGAGCTCGCGATCGGTTTGGCGCTCGTTGCAGATCAGGCCGCCGAGCCGCACGCCGCCCGAATGGGCGTATTTCAGGATGCCCTTGGCGATGTTGTTGGCGGCATAGAGCGCCATCATCTCGCCGGACATGACGATATAGATTTCCTGGGCCTTGTTCTCGCGGATCGGCATCGCGAAACCGCCACACACCACATCCCCGAGCACGTCGTAGGAGACATAGTCGACATCGTCGTAGGCGCCGTTCTCCTCGAGGAAGTTGATCGAGGTGATTACGCCGCGGCCGGCGCAGCCGACACCCGGCTCGGGGCCGCCCGACTCCACGCATTTAATGCCTTTGTAGCCGACCTTGAGCACGTCCGCGAGTTCCAGGTCTTCCACCGAACCTTCCTCGGCCGCGAGGTGCAGGACCGTATCCTGCGCCTTCGCGTTCAGGATCAGGCGGGTGGAGTCGGCTTTGGGGTCGCAGCCGACGATGAGGATTCTCTGCCCGAGATCGACGAGGGCGGCGAGCGTATTTTGAGAGGTGGTGGACTTGCCGATGCCGCCCTTGCCGTAAAAGGCGATCTGACGCAAACCTGACATGTAGCTTTCCTTCCTTCGTTCCATTCATCGCGGCTGCCGCGACATGAATGCCGTCGGGCAGCTGTCGCCGCCTCGCACCCAAGGATCTCAAGACTCGTGCCAATTTGGCTGATCGAACCGAAGAATGTTTTCATGGTTGCTTTTCAGGGATTTAGCTTGAGGCCAAAGAAAGGATCGGCGGAACAAGCCGTGTAGCGGACCCGACAATGGCGACACAAAGCGTCGGATCGCGATCCTCAGTCACCGCATTCGTTCGAACCGCATCGTTGTGGTGAGGTGGGCGAACAGCATCTCGACCCTAGCGTTAATTGCGGGGATGCTGCGAACTCTTCTGTTCCGGCGAGCTGACGTGCTTGGTCTCGCGTGTCCTCATCGAACCTGCGCTGAATCTGCGCGCCGCTGGCATACCATCGATCCACGGCATCCATCCGGAGCCACGGGCGACAATTCCGCCATTTCACCAACCCAAGGCGACGCGGCTCACTTATCGGCGCAGGAGTTCAGTATCGGCGTCATCGCCTTGACATGTTCGTCAATCCGCTCAAGCACTTTCGCCGCGACAACGTCGCGCTCAGGCAGATGCCACCAGTGCTCATTGACGAGTTCGACGGTCTCGACCACTGCCTTCAGGACTGCCGGCTCCGGAAGCCTTGCGCGGTTCGCAAATGCCTTCCATCGCGGTGCTGCTAGCGCCTTGAACGAGCGCTCCCCTCCAAGCGAAAGCGCCATGGCGTCGGCGGGAATATATGGCACGGTCGACAAAACGTCGTAGATTGGTGCAAGCACCGGCTTGTCGCCGTTACCGGGATAAATCAAAGACCAGTTCTTCAGGTGCATGTCCCCATTGCCGGTGATGACCGTCAGCACCAGGCGGCGGACGAATTCGAGAGCCGCCGTAGGCGAGACTGCCACGCCAAGGGCCAAGGCTATGTCGTGATAAGCGGCCCCCTCATATTTGCGCGAGGGATAGACACCGAAGACCTGAGCGAAATCCTCGATGTGTATCCTCTCGCCATCGGCGCCGCGATCGAAGCGTTTGACGAGAAGGACCTTGCCCTCCGACAGCGTGTTGAATTCTTCGGGAACGCCCTCAAAATCGGACTTCTCGACCAGTTCGCATTCAGGAACCTCCATGCCGATTGCTGCAGCCAGCGCCAGGTTGGCGAATTCGTTCTCCGAAACGCCCGGAAACGCCGTCGAAGGGAACTTGGCGATGTACCGGCCCTGCTCGTCGTCCGTCGGCAAGGTAAGGCCCCCGCCTTTTCCAGTGTTCTTCATGACCGACAGCTTCATCTGCACGCCGGCAAGTGAGAACCGTGCCTTGGGCTTATCCTTTGAAGCATCCTGCGAACCCGCTATCGCGCCGTCACTGGGCAACGCCCGTACGGCTCCCGGCAGATCGGCGCCCAGCGCCGCTAAGAGATCGAAATCATTGCCTGGCCGCACATTGCCTTCATGGTGCTTTTCCATCGCCTCGCGCAACTTCTCTTCCGGCAGAAGGTTCGCGAAAAAAGCGGGCAAGGCGCCCGCCAGAGGCTTCGGATCTTTCCGCAATCCTCCCGTCGCTGCCCGGAACGACAGGCTGACAACCGGAAAGCCGCCCGTCGCGCGGTAGGCCTCATCGAAGTTGAATGCATTGAAATCGCCCGGCGTCCTAACGATTGTGCCGATCTTCAGTGCGTTCAAGAGCACGTCCAGGGACTGGATCGTCTTAGGTGCGCGAAAGACTGGAGCCATGATCGTCATCGTCAGGTTGAGGAACAAAGGCGGGGCGATCGTCATCCTGCGGACGCAATAGAGCCTGGACAGCCGGCACCATGACTTGCGGAACCAGCATCATTTCCAGACCGAGCGCGCGAGCGATATTCATGAGCGTCGTCGCACGCGCGGCCGCGGCTCCCTTTTCAATGTCGCGATAGCGGGGACGGGATATACCCGCCAAGTCAGCGACCTGCTCCTGCGTCATGGCAGCGGCCAGCCTCGCCTGCCTGAAAAGCCCACCGATTTCGCGCAGAATTTCCGATTCAGACTCCACCATGATACTTATACGATCCATTCCAATGCCCGATGATACGGAAAGGTATCTCATCCAACGAGCAAGTCAAATCTTTAATGATCTGTTCGCGTATACATGAAGATAATGATATGCAAAGAGATCATTCCTTCATTCGAGGATCTCCCGGGCTTTAGCGCCGCACAGCGAACGGCGTTCCTCCGAGAACAGCTGCCATGGCCACCGCCACTTCAGCGAATGGCTAGTTTAACCTCAGCGCCGATGCGCCCGACGGTGGCCCTATGAATGCGAAAGAGACGCGACCCCGGCATCAACCGGCGGGCAGATGCGCCGAAGGCACCAAGCGCGCCTGACGCAACGCCGCCAGATCAGCCGAGCCGGTGCAGAAGCAGGCGACGGCCAACTGGCGGATGACGATCTCGAAATGCGCGACAACCGCCTCGGTGGATACCCTAGCCGCGCGCAGCACGCCGGCCGCCTGCCCGGCGATGTCCGCGCCCAGGCGGATGGCCTTGGCCACGTCGACGCCGTCGCGGATCCCGCCCGACGCGATCAGCTTCACCGTTGGCAGCGCCCGACGTACCGCCTGCACGCTGGCCGGGGTCGGAATCCCCCAATCGGCGAACGCCATCGCCACTGCACGGTCGGCGGCATCGCGGGCGCGCTCGCCCTCCACCGCGGCCCAACTGGTGCCGCCAGCGCCGGCGACATCGATCACCGCCACGCCAGCCTCGACGAGCGCACAGGCCACCGAGGCGGACAGGCCCGATCCCACTTCCTTGACCACGATCGGCACGCCCACGCTGCGCGCGGCGCGAGCGATCTGCGCCAGGACGCCGCGCCAGTCGCGGTCGCCCTCCGGCTGTACCGCTTCCTGCAGCGGATTGAGATGGACGATGAGTCCATCCGCCTCCAGCGCATCCACCGCCCGGCGCGCCAGGTCCAGGCCGTCGGCCTCGCGCAGTTGCGCGGCGCCGATATTGGCCAGCAAGGGAATGTCTGGGGCCAGGCGGCGCAGCGCGCGCGTCAGCCCCTGGGAGCTGCGGGATTGCAGGCTCACGCGCTGCGAACCGACGCACATGGCGATCCCCAAGGCTTGCGCTGCCTCGCCCAGATGCCGGTTGATGGCCTCGGCGCGTGGCATGCCGCCGGTCATGGAGCTGATCAGCAGCGGCGCGCGCATGGTCTTGCCCAGCAGCGAGGCGCGCAGGTCGATCTGCTTCAGGTCCAACTCGGGCAATGCGCAGTGTTCGAAACGGATGTACTCCCAGCCGGCGGCGGCCTTGGCCGGCGCCGTTCGCCGATCCAGCACGATGTCCAGGTGGTCGTCCTTGCGCCGGCTCAGGTTGGTGTCGCTCATGCTCGCTCCATCCGTCGCATGGGGCGACGGCGTTGCGTCGGATCGGACCGACGGCAGCGCGCGCACGCCACCGCCTCCCGCGCGTTCAGGCCGGCGCACGCTGGCCTCCCCCCGCAGCGTCGCTGCGGTAGCGGCTGGTTGAGGTCTGGTAGTACTGCGCGCCGATGGCCGCCATGGCCTCGATCAACGGTCCCCACGGCGCGGGAAAGCGTTCTTCCGCCATCACCCGGTGCAGCATGCGCGTATGGCCGGCCAGCTCGTCGTTGAGGAACTCCACCACAGGCATAGCCGGATAGCGCTGCAGTAGCAGGATCACAGCGTTGTCGGCCTCGCCGGCCGACCTGTCCTTTTCGCGTCCATGCAGATCGTTCTGCAGGCGCCCTATCGCGGAGATGAGCCGCAGGACCTGGCGAAACGCCGGACGCGCGCGCAAGCTCGCCATGTCCAGCCCCCACAGCAACGACAGGCAACAGAACACGTTCGTGTAGGCGATCGAATCGATGCCGTTGTGCAGGTACTCGGCGTAGGACCAGCGTTCCGCCCCTGCCGCCTGCGCGTGTCCGGCGCGCAGCGCCGCGCAGTAGCACCGGGTATCGTCGAGAAGCTGAGCATAGTCGCGACGATCGTAGGCGAGCGCGGCCAGCGAAGCGCGCAGCACAGCGCAGCCCTCGAATCCGGGGAGCGCGCACGGCACGCCCTGCCCCAGCGCCTGCTCCACCGCGGCGAGCTGCTCCGGCGCGATCAGGCCAAGGTCGTTGCAATCGTCGAGCCAGAACAGCAGCGACAGTTCGCGATAGAACGCCACGATCAGCGTTTCGTCCTGCGGATCGCGGGCGGTGCGGGCGCTGGCGTCGCGCAGGCTCGGGTGGATGCGCTGCAGGATGTACTGGCCGCCCCTGACCGCTTCCACGGCATGCTCGTCGGCGAACCCGGTCAGGGAACGCCCCCACTCCAGCACCTGCTGCAGCGCGCGTTCGGTCTGGATCATGGCGCCGCTCCTGCTCCCTCGGCTAGGCCGCGCCGCCCCCAACGAAGCGCCAGCCACAACCCGGCGAGTTCGGCCACGCGCACCACCCGGGTGGGGCAATACAGTTCCTTGCCGATCCACAGCGGCGTCTGCGGCAGTGCATGCGCCGCGTGGCGGGCGAGCATCCACTCCAGCGCACGCGCCACCGCCTGCGCGATGCGCCGGCGCCCGGTCGGCTCTTCGCTCCCGTCCATCACGTGCAACGCGAACAGCGCATAGGCGGTTTCCTCGAATGTGGACGCGCGACCGGCGCCCCAGCCGCCGTCGTCGCGCTGCGCCTGCAGCAGCGCCGCCATCGCGCGCTCGTCGCGCCACTGGGGCCTGCCTTGCGCCAGCGCAGGGACCGCATGCGCGGTGGGATACAGCCACGAAACGTGCCATTTTTCGTTGTCCCATAGACCGTGCGGGTTGCGATTGGCCTCGACGTAGGCGCTCGTGCCGGCGGCGGGCTTTCCGAACATTCGCAACGCATGCAGGGCGTGGATGTTGGTTGACACCGAGGCATTGCGCTCGCCGGGGAAGGTGACGAACAGCCCGCCGATTTCGAAATGGCGCAACGCATCGACCGCCGGGTCGCGGCCTGCAAGGCGCAGGACGCACAACGCAACGGCGGTGTCGTCCGCATCGGCCGCGAAGTGCAAGGCCGGGCCCAGACCCCGCACGCCCAGGCGGGTGTCGAGCAGCGCGACGATCACTTGCACCGCCTCGGCGAGCGCGGGATGCGCGAACAGCCCGGCCAGATTCAGGGTGTACAGCGACCAGCATGGCTCGAACACATTGATCGGCCAGACGTTGGGAACGACACCTTCGATGCCGCTGCGCGTCGCCCGCGATGCCGCCTGCAGATACGCGTCGGCGCGCCCGACCTGCGGCGTGCTCCCCTGTGTCACGGCGTGCGCACGCCACGCGGCGGTGGCCGCCGGACTGATGCCGATGCTGCCGTCGTCATCCGGGCATGCGGTGGTCGGCGACGTCCCCCAGGCTTCCCAGGAGTGCAGCAACGGATGGCCCCTCGGCAACGTCGCAACCGCCCCCAGCTTGACCAGGCACGCTTGCCGCAACGGCAACAGCGCCGGGTGGCGCGGAAACGCCACGTCGCCCAGCAAGGATGCGGCCTCGCCGCATAACTGCGGCAGGATCAGCTCCGCGCCGATCGGCGCGTCTTCCGGCACCGCATGCGCGTAGGGATCGGGCTGGCGCTCGAGGAACCGGGTTGCAGCCTGGACTGCGTGGGCAGCGCCGGGAAGAAGATCGGCACGCTGCAATGCCAGCAACGCCGCCCACGTGGACGCATGGCGGAACAGCGGGAAGTCCGCGCTTCCCCATCCGCCATCGGCCTGTTGCTGCGCGATGAGCCACTCGTATGCGTCCTGCCGACCGGTGACGTTGCCGTGGAACTGCAGAGCTCGCGCCGTGTCGTAGACGGACGGACCGACGCTGCCGCCGTCGCTCATCTCGCTCAGCAGGTGGCGCAATTCGGAAAGGATCTGTTCGGACAGCGCGTTCACGCGGGATGTTCCTTCTGCAGAGGGCTAACGACAACCAGGATCGGGCAGACGCCGCGCACGTCGCCGCCGGTTCGGACACAGTGCAGCATGCACCGCCCGCCGGCCGATCGCAGCAGCACAGGGGCGAGTCCATGCGGACGGACGCGCTCATGCGTATGGCGCGGACAGATACACGTTGGCCCGCTGCAGCATCTGCGCCAACCGTTCCGCACGCGGCCCCAGCGGGACGATGGCCTCCCCGGCGTCGCGCAACAAATCCAGCGCGAACTGGCGCGCTGCCTGCAGCCCCATAATCGACGCGCAGGTCGGCTTCTGCGCCGCCGCGTCCTTGCCGGGGGTCTTGCCCAGCGTCGCAGTATCCGCTGTCGCGTCGAGAATGTCGTCGACCACCTGCAACGCCAGGCCGAAACAGGCGGTGTAGCGATCGAGCGCACAGTACAGCGCAGCGTGCGCGGCATCGTCCGCGATGGAGTATAGCGCGCCCATGCGAACGGACGCGCGCACTAGCGCTCCGCTCTTCTTCCGGTGCATCGCCACGATCCTGTCCAGCTCGGCGTGCTTTCCGACCAGCGACAGATCCATGGCCTGCCCGCCTGCGGCACCCTCGGCGGACACCGCCTGCGCCAGTTCGCGCACGAGCGCGATTCGGTTGTCGCCCGGCGCATCCAGGTTCGCCAGGGTCAGGAAGGCGTGCGCCTGCAGCGCATCGCCGACCAGGATCGCAGTGGCTTCGCCGAACTTTACGTGCACGGTCGGAAGGCCGCGGCGAAGCACGTCGTCGTCCATCGCGGGCAGGTCGTCGTGGACCAGGGTACAGGCGTGCATCATCTCGATGGCGGCGCCGACGTCGTCGAGCATGTGCGCCGGCGTGTCGGCCAGTGCGCCGGCCGCCAGACAGAGCAAGGCGCGGGTGCGCTTCCCGCCATGCAAGGTGGCGTAGCGCATCGCCGCCATCAGCTCGGTCTCACCGTCGTCTTCGGCGCAGAGAAGACGCGCCAGCGCCTGTTCGACCCGCTTTGCGCCGTCCTGCATCCAGATCTCCGGCAGCAGCCTGCCGGATGCGGCGCGCGCCTGCGCGCCCAATCCGCCGAGCGCGGGAACGCCAGTTCGGTCGTCGTGTAGCGTGGAACCGGTCTGCATGTTGTTTATGTCCTTGTACCTGACACGGCCACGGCGACGCGGTGTTGCCGGCGTCGCACCGAGCGCGCGCGCCGAGTGCAGCAATGCCGCGCGTCGCCGGCGCCGCTGCCTCGCCACACGGGGCATACGATGCCAGCTCATGAGAATCCGATGCGGATATTCATGGAGGGTTGTGCTGTCGGGTAATAGCGCCGGCCTTTTTCGGCGTCGCTCAGCAACCGCGGCCGCACCCCGGCCTTGTGCATGGTCAGCGCCAAGGCGATGCTGAACTGCACCAGTTCCAGCCATACCAGGTGGTAGCCGATGCAGACGTGTGGGCCGCTGCCGAACTGCAGCATGTCCACCGGCCCGATCGGCCCGGTGCGTTGCAGCCACCGCGCCAGGCGGAACTGATCAGGCGCCTCGTGCAGCAGCGCCGAGGTCGAGAAATGCAGCAGCGGGATGCATAGACTTGTGCCCGCGGGAATGCGCCGCTGGCCGAGTTGCAATTCCTGCGTCGCGCGACGCGGTACGAGCGAGGACGCCGGATGCATGCGCAGCGTCTCGCGGAACAGCGCCTCGGCGACCGGATACTGCGCCAGGTCCGCGTGCCGGGTCGGCACCGCGCCCACGCGTTGCGCCTCCTCGACCAGGGCGTCCCACAGCTCAGGCTGCCGCGCCAGCTCTATCACCATCCAGGCCATCGTCGAGGCGGTGGTCTCGTGACCGGCAAGCAGCAGCAAGCGGATATTGGCGACCAGGACGTCATCGGATAGCGCATCGTCGCTGCGATCGAAGGCGCTCACCATGTCGTTGATCAACCCGGTGCGCGCGGCATGCGCGCGCGCGTCGCGGATGAACTGGCGCGACTGCGCGTCGATCCAGTCGCGGGCGGCGCGGCCGCGCCGCAAGGGCGTTCCGGGCAGGTCGACCGGGGGCGCGATGATCAACTTCAGCAGTTGCCGGTACTTGCGATGCCACTCCGGCAGGTCTTGGGCGGGGATGCCCATGAGACTGAAGGTGAGCTTGAGCATCAGGTCGCCGGTTTCGGGCAGGATAGTTACTTCACCGCGATGGCGCCACGCCTGCACCCGCGCCCGGATGACGGGCTCGAACAGCTCGCCAATGCCGGCCTCGGTCAGCCCCCTGGGCAGGAACGCCGCCTTGATCCCATCGCGCGCCTGCCGGTGCGCGCTACCGTTCAAAGTGACCAACGTTCCGCCAAGGATTTCGGGCGCGATCTCTTCGATCAGCGCCGAGGACACGTGCTTGTGCCGGAGCAATGCGATCACATCCGGATCCAGGCAGGTCATCAGGTGTCCGGCAGGACCGAAGTCCAGCCAGAAGTGGCTGCCCAGCGTCCGTTCCGCGCGCCGCAGCAGGCGCGGCAGGTCGCGGACGATGGCGGGAAGATGCCCGACCAGGGGGAAAGCGCCGGGCATGACCGGGATGTCGTATCGCAGCCGGTGCCGACGGTTGAGCGGGTTGAGCAGCATGTCCATCACCTCCCTGGCGCAGCGTCCGCTTCGGCGGTGTCGCCGGCTGGCCGCGCGGCGCGGCTGTTGCCACCATCGGCATATGTCGGCACATGCGTCAGCATGCCGCCGTCGATGCACACGACCTGGCCGGTGATGAACGCAGCATCGTCGGAGAGCAGGAACGCCACCAGCGCGGCCACGTCCTCGGGACGGCCGACGCGCGGCAGGAGCTGGTGCCGGCGCAGATGCCGTTGCATGCACTCGTCCAGCTTGGCGAGGAGACGCTCGGTCATGATAAGACCCGGCGCAACCGCGTTGCAGCGGATCTGCGAGTGCCCGTACTGGGTGGCGAGCGAGGCCGACAGCATGTTCATCGCCGCCTTCGAGGCGGCGTAGGACGTCTGCGCGGTGTCACCGCTGAGCCCCTGGCACGACGACATGTTGACGATCGCGCCACCGCCACGGGCGATCATCCGTGGGATGGCCTGCCGGCAGCAGAGCAGCGTGCCACGCAGATTGGTCGCCATCGTCTCATCCCAAACCGCTAGGTCCAGGTCGAGGATCGCGCGGTCGCGCGGGGTCAGATGCATGGCGCTCGCGTTGTTCACCAGCAGGTCGACCCCACCAAAGTGCTGCTCCGCCGTCTCGAAAAGCGCGGCCACCGCCTGCGCGTCGGCGATGTCCATGGCCAAGGCCAGCGCGTGGCCCGCTTCGGCCGCGATCTGCGCGGTGCAGGCGATGGCCGCCGAGCCATCGATGTCGGCCACCACCACTCGGGCCCCCTCCCGCGCAATGGCGAGGGCGCATGCCTTGCCGATGCCCGCGCCAGCGCCGGTCACCACGGCAACCTTGCCCTCAAACCGTCCCATCGTGTGCTCCCTGATTATGTTGGTCTTTCGCGGCATGCCGCTCGGCCTCCGCCGGAGAAGGCGCAGGGTCGGCGCTGGCGCGCTCGTCATCGCCAGGGTGGCTTTCGATGACCCGAATGGCGGCGACCGGGCACTGGCTGGCCGCAAGCCGCACGGCGGCGTGCAGCGCCTGCGGGACCGTCGCCACGCACACTTCGGCCACGCCGTCCGGTTCGCGCTGGCGAAAGGTGCCCGGCAGCGTCAGCGCGCACTGCCCGGTGGTTCCGCACAGATCCTGGTCGACCACGACGCGCATCTCAGCCCCGCTGCCCGTGCAGCCGCACCGGCAGGGCGCGGAACGTCCTAAGGAACGCGGAGGGCTCCCGGGTCGGCTGCTCGGCCAATGCCAGCGTGGGGAAGCGCGCCTGGATCCGCGGCAGGCTCTCGGCCAACTGCACCCGGGCCAGTTGCGCACCGAGGCAGAAGTGGATGCCGTGGCCGAAGCTCAGCATGATCTTCCCGTCGGTCGACATGCCAGGACTGGTGCCGTAGAACCGCGCGGGATCGAAGCGGTCGGGATCGGCGAAGGCGTCCGGGTCGCGATTGCCGGCCGCGATCAGCACGCGCACGTCCGCGTTCTTCGGGATCACCACGCCGCCCAGTTCGATGTCGCGCTGGGCGATACGCGGAATGGAGCTGAACATGGCGGGCGCGTCGCAGCGCAGCACTTCTTCGACGAATGCCTTCACCCCCACGGCATCTCCCTGCAGCCAGTGCCGCTGTTCGGGAAACGCCAGCATCGCCAGGACCGCATGGTCGATGGCCGCAGCAGTGGTGGCGAAGCCGCCCAGCAGCATGCCCCACAGCATGCTGATCAACTCCGCATCCGACAGCATGTCGGCATCGTCGTCGTGTGCGCCGACCAGCATTGACACGATGTCGTGACGGGAATCGGTGCGCTTGCGCTGTATGAGGTCGCTGAAATAGGCCTGCACCCTGGCGCTGGCCGCGTCCGCCGCGGCGAGCTGGGGATCGCTGGCGTGCGGGCTCAGGCCTTCCAGAATGGCGCTGATGCCGGCGACGAGCCCGAACATATCGTCCTGGGGCATGCCGAACAGTTCGCCGAAAACCAGCATGGGCAAGGCCAGCGCGAATTCTTGATGCAGGTCCACCGCCTCCCCGCGCTCCAGCGCGGGCGCCATGCCGTCCAGGCGCGCTGCGACGATGCGAGCGATGGTCGGCCTCAGGTTGTCGATCTGGCCCATGGTGAAATCGCGCGAGATCAGCCGGCGCAGACGCGTATGCGTTGGAGGTTCCTTCATCGCTAAAGTGGACGCCAGCAAACTGAGCGACAGGCTGGTCGCCGCACGCGGGAAATAGCGCGCCAGTTCGCCTGGCGCCGGTCCCCGAAACGCATCGCCCGTGGCCTTGAGCGCCCAGTAGATGTCGGCGTGGCGGCTCAACAGAAAGAGGCCCGACGCCGCGCGATGCACCGGATCGTGCTCGCGCAACCACCGCATGAACGGATACGGATCGTGGATGCACGCTGGCAACGCCAGTTCGGCGAAGGCGTCCCGGCATGCTGCCGTGGTTTCTTGCACGTCCATCTTGGTTACCTGTTGGCTGGCTGATCTGATCGGCGCGCGCCAGGCGCGCCGGCAAATTGCGGAGAACATCGTGATTCCCGGCGGCGTCCGCGCATCACCAGAGCACCGGGAACTCCTCGAACCCGCCAGTGATGATCTCCTTGCGCAACTTCAGTTCTTCGGGCGCCACGGCCAGGCGCAGCGCGGGAAAGCGCTGGAAGATCGAACCGAACACCACCTTGAGTTCCAGCCTGGCCAGCGCCAAGCCGATGCAGTAGTGCGGCCCGTAAGAGAACGCGAGGTGCGGGTTTTCGTCGCGTCCGATGTCGAAGATTTCCGGGTCGTCGAAATGGCGCGGATCGAACGACGTCGCCGGCAGGCCGACCAGCACCTTGCTCTCCGCGGGAACATTCATGCCCGCGATGGTCACGTCGGTCCTCGGATAGCGCATGATGCCGTCCCAGCCCGCGCCCGGCGGGTACATGCGCAGGATTTCCTCCACCGCCTTGTCCACCAGGGATGGATCGCCGACCAGGCGTTCGCGCTGTTGCGGATGGCGGAACATGGCCAGCAGGCCAAATTTGATCTGCGCGACGGTGCTCTCGTGCCCCGCCACCAGCATGCCCGCCGCCAGGCCGATCGCCTCTTCCTCGGTCGCCTTGCCCTGGTCGACCGCCGCGAGCAGATCCGTCAGCACGTTGTCGCCCGGATCCTGGCGCTTGTCCCGCATCTTGCCGCGAATGTAGGCGCGCAGTTCTTCCCAGGCAAAGCGCGACGCGCTTCGCGGGCCGCTTTCATGCTGGTGCGTCATCACCTCGTCGGAGAGTCCGGCGAAAAAGGCGTGATCCTCGTAGAGCACGCCCATCAGCGCGCTGATGACCATGGCCGGAAGCGGAAAGGAGAGGTGGCGCCGCAGGTCGGCGGGCTGGGGTTGGGCCGCCAGCGTCTCGAACAACTGCGCGGCGATCGCCTCGACCTGCTGCGCGAGCAGCTTCACCCTGCCGTTGCTGAGGGCCGGCGCCACGATCGTGCGTAACCGCGCATGCTCGCCCCCCTCGTGCGAGACCAACCACCCCGGCGAACCGAGAATCACCGAATCCGGGGTGAATGCCGCCGGCGGCATTCCCGCGGGCCGGAAGGCCGCGTCGGACAGCACCGCCTTGGCTTCGTCGTAGCCTGTCACCCACCAGCCTTCGTGCCCGGACGGGAAGCGCACGCGGTGGATCGGACCCTTGGCGCATAGTGCCAACATCTCGGGCGAGGGCTCGATGTGATCGACGCGCCACATCGGCAGCGTCGGCAAGGGTTGTTCGCACATGGTGGCACTTGACTCTCTAAGCGATGGAAGGGCGGAAGGTGACCGGCAGGCGCTGCGGGCATCGAATGACGTAAGACGGCATGTAGACGACGTCCTCCGCGGCGTAGCCTGACTCGATTTTCAAGATCGGCCAACGTGTAACTGCCTAGGCATACCCCGCGGCGAGATGCAGAACGTTATCCTGCGCCTTCGAGTTCAGGATAAAGCGAGTGTGGCAGGCCTTTGAGCAGCAGCCGGCCATCAAGATTTCCTGGGCAAGGGTTCGACCAAGGCGGCGAGCCTTTTTTGGTAGGGGCGGTTTCGCCGAGGCCCCCTTCCCATAGAATGCTATTTGATGCGGATTTGACATTTTGCTTTTCTTTCTTCGTTCCATCGATCGCGGTGTCATCCACGAAATGAAGGTCGGTCGGCGGCTCCCGGCCAGCAACGAAGAGGCTTCAAAACTCGTGCCAATTTAGCCGACCCAGCAGAAGAAAAGAATTATGTTTGCTTTTCAGCGACGTAGCCTGAGGCCGGACAAGAGCTCGGCGAAATGGCCGGTGTCGCGGACCAACAACGGCGACAGAACAATGTCGGATAGCACGCGCCTGGGCGACCTTTCGGTCGGGCTTGCGACATTCTGGTCCAGTTTCGAACATAAGAGGGTTGCAAATAGACACGCTTGGGGAATGCGATCCTCTCGGAACAGAGCTTGCCCAAGGCCGCACGCTCATGGTTGCGGCGACAGGCGCGTGTTCGCGATAACCGTGCCTGCGCACGCAAGAACACGCTAGCGGGCAAACGCTACGCAATCGCTGCACTGCCCGCCGGTGTGAGTAGTGCATCGGCTCGGCTTCCGGTTCGTCTTTGCCCAGCCGGTGCGGAAGCGCCGAATGTCCGCACCATAGAGCACCGTCGTCAAGTGTGGTGACGAGGCAGTTATAGCGCGCGCCCGATCTCGGCGAAGACACGGCCTCCGAGAGAAAAGGGGGCGGTTCCAAAGGCATCTCTATTTGAAATGGCATGCCGCTTGCTACTCGTGGTTAGAGCCCATCAAAGCACGAAGAAAGCGACTACCGAACCATGGCTGACACGCGAAGCTCTACACGGTGGCACGAGGCGACTGTGCCTGTTCCCGCTGAACATCGGGACATCATCTCCTCCGGAGGTCCCTCCTCGGCAGCCGCTTTGCGCACGGCTGGTCCGATGCCGGCACGCCAACACATGGCGCTCGCGCAATTGCCGTTTACCGGTTCTGATCAGCATGTGAGTGCCCAAGAGCCCCATCAAAGAGCCACCGAAGCCAAGGTCGGCGGGTCACTGGCAAACTTCGACAATACGCCGAACCAGCTCAGTGACGCGGGTCTCTTGCGTGAAGTCACATTTGAGGCCTCCATACGCTTCCGACATTGGCTACTTCCGGCCGCTATCAAGACACGAACGCGAGTGATCGATGCCGCTTCCAGCGCCATAGCCGTGGAAAGATCGCACGCGGCTCGACGGCCTCCAGCTCGCTCAGATCGATGGCGTTCGAGTGACCAAGACCAACAGCCAAGACGTTCCCATGCATCCGGATGGAAAAAGGAGGGTGCGAGCCGCGAGGGCCTCATTTCATGCCCGGCAGACGAGCCTTTGCTCGGTATTGCGCCAGCGTCTGCCGGACTCCAGCGCGCCAGTTTTTTCTTGAGGAGCAAGTTGATGACCGTTCAAAAGAAGGTTCCCTTCGTCACCTTTCTCACGCGTGTTCGCGATGAGTCAGTCCAGGGCCCAAATCCATATCGCTGGGAAGAAAAGACATCTGACGACTACTTTGCCGGCAAGCGCGTCATCCTGTTCTCGCTGCCTGGCGCCTTCACTCCGACCTGCTCGACCTACCAACTGCCCAATTTCGAAGACCTCTATGATGAGTTTGAGAAGGAGGGAATTGCCGCGATTTACTGCGTCTCCGTCAACGATGCCTTCGTCATGAATGCGTGGGGGAAGTCCTTGGGCTTGCAGAAGGTCGAGCTCATCCCCGATGGCTCAGGCGAGTTCACACGCAAGATGGGCATGCTGGTCGCCAAGGACAATCTCGGCTTCGGGATGCGCTCCTGGCGCTACGCCGCCCTGATAAACAATGGCGTGGTGGAGCAGTGGTTCGAGGAGGAAGGTTTCTCCGACAACTGCGAGGCCGACCCCTATGGCGTCTCATCGCCGCAAAACGTTCTCGAAACGCTGAAGGCCGCCGCATGACCTAGAAAACGTCTCCTCCCTGGTGCCATTACCCACCCCAAGAAGCTCCTCGACAGGATGTCGCGCTCACCATGCAATCCTCAGCAAGCCTACTTCAGCGCCAGAAGCAATCCATGGTCACATCGCCTCAACTCATTGAGTCGATTCGCTTGCTGCAACTGGCGCATACTGAACTGCATCTGTTCGTGGAGCAGGAAATCGAGAAGAACCCGCTCTTGGAATCTGCGTCAAACGATGACGGGTCTTTTGGCGACGTTTCGATTTCGGGAGCGGATCAGCCTATCGGCCCGCGTGCAAACGCCGTTGACGGACCGACCGGGGCCGGGTCACTCCGCAAGAAGACCAACAACCCGTCGGGTGATGGCCCTTCCCTCGACGAGTTTGCCACCCTCGCCGAAACATTGCACGACCATGTCGCTGGTCAGATCGGCCTCACCGCGTTCACACCAAAGGAGCGGCTGATCGCTGACCAGCTTGCCGCCGATCTGGATGACACTGGCTATCTTCAGACCAACCTTTTGGATCTTGCCGAGAGCCTGAGTGTCCAGGAGGCTGACGTTGAACGGGTTCTCGGAACCTTGCAGCACTTTGATCCACCGGGAATTTTTGCGCGAACTCTCGAAGAATGCCTCGAGCTCCAGTTGCGCCAGCGAGACCGGTTCGACCCGGCAATGGCAGCTTTGGTTGCCAATCTTAAAATGCTTGGGCGACGCGATTTCCAGGCACTGAAGCAGCATTGCGGTGTCGATGAAGACGACCTTCTCGACATGATGCATGAGATTCGGGCGCTCGACCCCAAGCCTGGAAACCGATTCCAATCCGGTGCGTCTGAATCAATTATACCCGACGTCTGGGTCACGCGCTCGCCGGAAGGCGGGTGGCAGATCGAACTTGATCCGGCCACACTGCCCAAGCTGCTGATCAACCAAACCTACTATGCCGAAGTCTCGCGTCAAACTGTCCAAAATTCGAAAGATCAAGCATTTCTCGACGAATGCTTGCAAAACGCGAACTGGCTAATCCGCAGCCTCGATCAGCGCGCCAAGACGATTGTTAAGGTTGCGGCTGAAATCGTGCGCCAGCAGGATGCCTTTTTGGAACATGGCGTCGCCCACCTGCGGCCTCTCAATCTCAGAATCGTCGCTGACGCGATCGGCGTGCACGAGTCGACGGTAAGCCGGGTGACCTCGAACAAGTACATGCTTACCCCGCGCGGAGTCTTTGAACTGAAGTATTTTTTCACCGTCGCGATCGCGTCCTGCCAAGGCGGCGATGCGCACTCCGCCGAAGCTGTCCGCCATCGGATCAAAGCGATGATTGCCGCAGAATCTCTCGGCGACGTGCTTTCCGACGATGACATCGCTGTCCGGCTGAAGGAAACCGGCATCGATGTTGCGCGCCGCACCGTCACAAAATATCGCGAAGCAATGAACATCCCCTCCTCCGTGCAACGCCGCCGCGAAATGCGCTTGTGTCTTTAATGTGGGTCAACGCAGCCAACCTCATGTTGCAGTGCATCCAAAGTGGAGACTTCGTTCATGACCCGATCCGCGGCAGGCGTCATGACGCTGTTCTGCACGACCCAGAAAAGCCCGACCCACCGTCTGATCCCGCATGGGGTGCGGTCATTTCGCTTTCCCTGGGCACCTTCGGGCTGGTGACGGCAGAGTTTCTGCCTGTCAGCCTCCTCACGCCCCTCGCGCATGATCTCGGTGTCACCGAGGGTGCGGCTGGACAGGCGATGACGGCGACCGCTATCGTCGGGGCGATCTCGGCGCCGACGGTTGCCATCATCACAAAGCGCCTGGACCGCAGGATCGTCATGTGGGCGATGACGCTGCTGCTGATCCTGTCGGACGTTGTGGCGGCCGGCGCGTGGTCGCTGGCGGTACTCCTGACGGCACGCGTCGTGCTCGGCATAGCGCTCGGAGGCTTCTGGTCCATGTCGGCAGCACTGGCGATGCGGCTCGTTCCAAGCCACCTCCTGCCGCGCGCCATATCGATCATCCTCACCGGCGTTTCCGTCGCTTCCGTTTGCGCAGCTCCAATCGGCGCTTATGTCGGCGATATCTGGGGATGGCGAAGCGCCTTCATGATCGCCGCAGTCGTCGGCGCCGCTACACTGCTGGTGCAACTCATAACCATTCCGAGGCTGCCTCCGGTTGGAGTGGCTAGCTTCCGCAGCCTGCTGGATGTGGCCAAGATTCCGACGATCAAGGTCGCGCTTTTGGTCGTCCTGCTGGTCGCTTCCGGCCACTTCGCCGGCTTCACCTATATCCGCGCCTTCCTCGAGAAGGTTCCCGCGCTGGATGTCGAGACGATCTCGCTTGTGTTGCTTGCTTTTGGCATCGGCGGATTCTTCGGCAATTTGGCCGGCGGGCTGCTGGCCGAGTACAGTCTCAAGGCAGTCGCGGCCCTTGCACCGCTGCTCATAGCGATAGCCGCTGTTTCGCTGCTGACGGCGGGAGCATCGGCCTCGGCCTCGGCGGTTGCGGTTGCCGCGTGGGGCTTTGCCTTCGGCGCAGTGCCGATGGGATTGCAGACGTGGATGGTATGGCGCGCCGCTCCCGAGCAGGCCGAAAGCGCCGGTGTGCTGATGGTCGTAGCGTTCCAAGTGGCAATCGCAGCCGGCGCGATTTTCGGCGGACTATTGGTGGACAATGCCGGGATTACCAGTGCCATTGCCTACAGTGCTGTTGCCACGTTCCTCGCCGCCCTGACAGTGTTCCTGCTGGGCCCGAAGCGCGAGACCTAGATCCCCTGACAGAAGAGGCCTCAGCAGCGCAGCGGGACGAGAGATGCAATCGCATGCACGGCGCGGCGCGATCCTCCGCAGGATTACTTTGGCGGTTGCAGGCTTCGTTTTCGCTGAGCGTATAGGGCCGACTGGATCGCCGCCGCGGCAGCCTGTTCCGTGTCGGCCTCCGATCTCGCATGGACCAGCGCCAGCGCCTCGCCGGCTTCACCTCCGGGCCATGGCGACCTTCGCCGCCAGACAGGCGAACCTCGCCGGCACCGGTTTCCATTTGGCGACGATGAGCGCTGCCAGCGCGATGGAATCCTTGGTGGCGGTCATATCCTTCACGAAGCCGGCATTCTGGGCGAGCGACAGCTACGCGCCGGCCATGCCCGTCAGAACGCCGGTGAAGATGCCGCACGATAGCGCAGCCAGGTCACCGAAATGCCAGTGGTCTCAACGGCGGCCGGATTTTCGCCGACCGCGCGAAGTCCTAGGCCGAGCGGGTGCTAAACAGCACCAACCAGGTAGATGGCACCATCAGGGACGCGACATAGACCAGCAGCGAATGGCCCGTAGATCAGCTCGGGATAGACTGGCCCGAGCACCGGCACGCCGCGCACCGCTTCGGCGCTAGGCACAACGATCGAATCGCGAGTCTTCAGAGAGCGACGGCGCGCGCCCTGCTGGAACCAGGCCTGGCGAGAATGATGGTGGAGCCGGCAGCAATGAAATTGATGGCGACGCCGAAGACAATCTGGCCGCCGCGATGGGTGATCCAGGCGAAACCGTGCACTAGCGCGAAAAACCCACAGCGGTGGCTACGGCGGCGCCCAGGCCGAGCCTGTAACCGCGGCCGCCAAGGCGCCGCAAAGGCGCCGGCCAGCATCTTGCCCTCGATCCTGATGTCGAAGACGCCGGCCCGCTCCGAATAGAGCCCGGCCAGGCAGGCGAGCAGCAACGGCCCGGAGAACACCATTTGCTCGGCGGCGATGGTGCGGGTCGGGTCCTGCACCGCCATGATGACGGCGTCCGCCGAAGCGAGCATCGCGAGCAATCGGACAGCAGGCACAGCATTCAAATCCTCGAAGGCGTCCGTCGACATTAGACAAGAGACATATGGCGCGGCGCGAGCGCTGGGGCTGTACGACTGACGAAAGCGGCTCTCAATCCGAGGCGATGCCGTTCTTGATCCGTGTGAGGCGGCTTTCGCCTTCCTCCGGGCCGAAGCAGTTTTCGAAGTCATTGCATTCCCGGCAACTGGGCGCGCTGCACAGCGAAAAACCTTCGGCCTCGCAGAGCTTGCGGTAAAAGTATTTCTTCCATTTCATGTTTTGGGTGTTGCCGGCCGCCAGCGTCGGAAAATGCGAGGCGAGCAGGCGGCCGAGGTCGGTTCGATTAAAAAGGCCAAGGTCCTGCCAGAGATGGTCATTGCGCATGGCACGCCGGGCGATGATCTTGGCGAAGCGAGCGCTCGCCGGGTCGCCCGGCCGGGCATGCGCCAGCAGCAGTCCGCGCAGAAGTTCTTCCTCCAGGTCCGGCTCGGGCTCGCTCACCTCTTCCAAGGCAAACGCGTTGATAGGAATAGCAGGGAAACAGCGGGCCAGGACATCGCGCAGCTCGGCGCGCGAAAGGCCGGTTGCCTGCGTCGCCGTCGCCTCGCCGGCCTCGATCTCCTCGAGCGCACGTGAAAGCACACAGGCAAGCACATGCTGGTCGAACCTCCTCTCCAGCTCGATCTGCGCCCATCGGCCGGTGCTGAGCCGGGCATGGTGTTGGGCAAATATGGTGCCGTTCTCCTGGTTTGTCCTATCAAGTCATGCAGCGACCCGGCCGGCCGCAACATGGGTCGGGCAGTTCTTCGGGTAGAGGCAGTCGCGGATCGTCTCGCGGTCGAGTAGTGCGGTAATTTTCGTCTGGTCCATCGGCTCTGTCGCAAATTCTGTGATTGGAAGAGGTGTGTCGCGAACCCCCGCCGTGCCGTTTGCGCCTCATGGGGAACACCTCGGCGCCGGAAGTGCCCCCGCGGAGTTGGACGTGGACCGTGCTGGGACAGAGGTCGCATGCCGTCCTTTCCAGTGCGGCCACATGGTCGACCCCATTCAAGCCCGCCAGACTCTCGGTTGAATGACGTCTGATTCAAAGCGTCAGCGGGTGAGTTCCAGCGCACGTTCAGGACAGCATCGCGCGCCTCGCGATGCAGGCAGCTCCTCCCCTTCCGCAACTTCAATGTCACCAGGCAGGATATAACCCTCGTCATCAAGCTTGAAGATGTCCGGCGCTTGCGCCGCGCATCGCGCGTGACCCTGGCATTTGGCATTTTGGACGATGATGCGCATGGCGCTGCCTCCATTCTCTGTGCCCCGGCTTGGGGCGGGGCCTAGGACCAGTCCAGGATCAAATTTTCGATCCCGAATACATGGCCGCCAGAGGTTATGGGTGCCGTACCCTGCTTGATCCTGAAAGCCGGGATGCGCGCCAGCCACTCCTCCAGGCCAACGACAATCTCCCGCCGGGCAAGGTGTGAGCCAAGGCAACGGTGGGGACCATACCCAAAGGCGGCGTGGCGGTTGTCCTCCCGCTCCAAATCGATCGTGTTGGGGCATTCGAATTCCGCCGGGTCACGATTGGCAATCATGGTGGCGCAGGAAACATAGTCCCCCTTCCGGATCGGCGCGCCTTCGAAGTCGATATCTTTCGTTGCCACGCGGATCAACTGAACGGTCGGATAGACGCGCAGCAATTCTTCGGCCGCGAGCACGATCCGGTCCGGTTCGCTCCGCAGCAATTGCTGATCTTTGAGGTTGCGCGCGAGGTAGGCCAAGTCAAAGCCTATAGCTGCTGCGACCGTGTCGAGCCCAGCGACGAAGACAAGCACGCCGATGCCGCGGACTTGGGTGTCCGTCAGCCGGTGGCCCTCGACCTGTGCCTGCACGATAAAGGTCATGAAATCGTCAACCGCCTCCTCGCACCGCATGGCTGCAAGTTCGTCGATGAATGCCACGATCATCCGGGCCGCCGCCGGGCGTTTCACATCGTTACCGTGTAGCAGATCTTTCCCCCAGCCGACAAATGTGTCGAGTCGGTGATCCGGCAGCCCCAGAAAGCGAAGGAAGATGCTCACCGCGAAAGGAAATGCAAAATCCTTCATGAGGTCGCAGCTTGTGCCCGACGCGGCGATCCTTTCGATCAGCTCGACCGCCCGTTCGCGGACAGCCGGTTCCAAAGCCATCACCCGCTTTGGCGAAAGCAGCGGATTGAGTAGTGAGCGAAAAACGCCATGGGCAGGCGGATCCAGTTCAAGCGGGATCATCGGCCAGTTTTCGCCAAGCGCGGACGCGAAGATGCTGCGATGGCTCGAAAACGTTTCGGCGTCCTGCAGCACCCGGCGCTGGTCACTGGCGCGAGTGATGACCCAGGTACCCCGCCCATCGCGCGTGTTGCAGCGCGAATAGAAGATCGGCGGCCCGGCATGTACGCAAGCGACGGCTGCTTGCGGATCCCCGTTGGGCGTCGGTGACATCCCTGGTGACGTAAACAGGCTGAAGTCCCTCACCATTTCGGGCGGGACATGATCTGGAACGGGGTTGGTCGCCATTTTGCTTTCTCTACATTGGCGTTCATGGCTCGATTGAGATTGCACCGCTGTTCATAAAGTCGATTTCCAGCATGGGTACGTCTCTTGTCGGGCGCCTTCTAGATTCTGTCGCCCGATACAGCCCACCTGCACCAGCGCGGATGAGATCGAAGTCAATCAGAAGGGGCATCTCCGCCGCGCTGCGGTCATGAAGCAAAGCCGCCGCTTATCAAGTTAGGGTTGAGAGTCTGGCCAATCACCGCTGAGCTCCGTGACGCACTGCTGACGCCCTGCTGATCAAATTGTCAAAGCAAGTCGCGTGCCGGATAGGCGTTACCCATGGCGCTGCACCAAGCGATGCCAGCCTGCACTGGGCCCGCCGCCGCTAAGTTGATGATCACCTGTCGATCATTCTTAGGACAACGTCCGACAACCGACATCCACGGTCGGTTTTGTCGAGTCCGCGACATCGGGCTGTTCGGCCTGGCTGCTGCTGCACTGCCTTCCTGCCGACGAGCGAGGAGATCGCTCGCACGGCCCGGATTGAGCAACGACGCGATCCAGCGCAAGGATCGGGTGCGGTCCGACAATACCCGGCGGCGCTTGCGCGCGATGATCGAAATTATCAACAAGGTCGAGCCGCGCTTCGTTGTGTCGCTCGCAGCCGCTGCAAGGATTTCCGGCTAGACGGCGATGCACTCGTGCGCAGCGGTCCGGCCGACGACGAGCTTGACTGTATCGATGCGGTCAATTCCGGCGTGCACCCTGACCGTCCGTATGCGCTACGACGGCAAGCTCTATCGCACATGGACCTATATTTCCTCGCGAGCCGCTGTCGGAACGTAGTGCCGAGTCCTATGGCGGCCGGTTCAATCCGAGGGCCTGTCGGCTCTACACATCCCTGTCGGTCGGACCGGGAACGCGTGGCAGACTCTCGGCCAGAAACCGCCAGTCGCTGCGCTCGCGTTCGCCTTCCTTGCGCGTGCCGAAGAACTGGATGATCATCTTGCCGTCGGCGCCATAGGCTTCAATGGACGTGACGTGACCGTCCCTCGTCGGCTTGCGCACGGCCCAGACCTCGCGGATGTGATGGGTCCTAAGATGCAGATGGAAGGTCTCGTCGAGCACATTGATCCGCGGCCCGATCTGCTTGACGGACTTGATCGGGCCGGAATGGATCTGGATACAACCACGATTGCCGACAAAGCACATGATCGGCATCTCGTCTTCGGCAGCCTGTTGGAACAGGGCGCCAACGGCATCATTGTCGAGCAGCCAGGCGTAATCCTCGTCGGCCATACGCATCGCCTGGCAGCGGCTGAGCTTCAGTGTCTTCAACATATGGTGGAACTGATGCACGTCGCTCAGCCGGCTCCAGTGCTCGCGTAGGTCGTCGACCGTGGCGGCTTGGTCTGGACTCACTGCGTTATCGCGCGCCCCGCTCGCCTCGATCGATATGATCGGCTCCTGGTCGGAGGATACGAGCTCTGCCGCCAAATCCTGATAGGCGTGCAGGTTCGAGGCGGGCCTGAGATGTACTTTGTGCATCGCCGCGCCGGTGGCATCAAAGAATTGCAGGCTGCGGCGGATCTCGGCTCCCTCGCGCTTCTCGACGGCGAAGCCATACGCCCACGCTTTCCGGAAAATGCGCAGGTCGATGTCGTCGCCGAGCACCATGGCATGCTGGTTGCCGGTGACCACTTTGTCGTAGACGCCGATCTTTTGGTGCACGGCACTTTCGTTGCGGGTGAGCGCCATCACCTCGCCCACAGCTTCGAGGCCGGTCAGCAGATCATCGACGCGCGGCTCGATGCGCACCGCGCCGTGACCACAATGCGCCGCAACCAATTCGGCTTCCGAAATGCCCAATCGAGCGGCGAGATCATGCTCCCGGATTTTTGGATTGTCTTCGCACGCCCGCCGGATTTCGTCCGGCGACGGTTTCTCGCGCTGGTCCATGTCTTACCCCTGCTTCCACCTACGTGTGAGGATCAGCTGCCCTGCCGGTGAATCTTCAGCCGATAGGGCGCGCCGTAATGCTCGACCCTGATCTGCTGCTGGCCCGTGAACAAAGTGTCGCTGGACAGCGTGCGCACGTCGTCGCACCCGCGCGAAAACCGGGGGTGCTGTCGGAGCGGCGAGACCCGAGTGACACGAGCAGGCACATGCCGACGGAATCCCATCGAGCCGGTCGGCGGCCACTGGGCGGTGGTGAGCGATTGTGGGTGTTGTCGCAATCTGCCAATCGGGCATTCGGATGCCACGGGCGGCGCTGCTTTGCCAAACAAAGCGTATCTGACCCAGTCCTGACATTTTGCTCCCTTGCTTCGCCCCATCGACCGCGAGGGCACCCCGACATGATTGTGGATCGGCAGTCTCTTGCCGCCTCGCCAAATGGAGCTTCAAAAACCGTGCCAGTTGCGCCGAAGCAAGCTCAGAAGAAGTCTTCTGTAATGGTCATTGCTTTAATGTGAGTTCAGCCAACAACTCAGGCCCAACATCCCCTGTGGCGGACCCGACAAACCCGACAGTACGTGTCGGTTGGCCGACACCTTCGCAGCAATGGACTCACAAGAACCACCGCAGTGTCAGAGATGCCGCGCTGTGTTGAAACATTTTTTCGCTTTGGCACGGTGCATGCAACGTGATGCGCAAGCAGGTCCCGGACTGAGGAGAATGGAGCCATGATTACGCTCACCGACAACGCTGTTGCCGCCATCAAGACTGCTCTTTCCCGCGCCAGCGAGCCGGCGGAAGGCTTTCGCATCATGGTCCAGGCCGGCGGCTGCGCCGGCTTCAAATACTTAATGGGCCTGGAGAGCGTGTCGCGCGAGGGCGACGCGATCACCGAGACAGATGGGATCAAGCTGTTCGTGGACGCGGGCTCCCAACCGCATGTCGCCGGCATGACCGTCGACTTCCTCACCGGGCTCGAATCTTCCGGCTTTGTCTTCGATAACCCCAACGCGCGCGAGAAGTGCGGCTGCGGCAAGTCCTTCAGTTGATCGCCCGAAGCGCCTGTGCGGGTCCATGAAGCGATTGCCGCCGACGGACTCATTTGCGGCAGAGGAGGCTTATATGGCCGGCACAACAGATGTCCCTGTCCTCAAGAATAAGGCAAGGTTGAAGCCGATCTTGGGACCGGCAATCGCTTCAGGTAGGATGCAAAGAACGTCGCCTCCCGAAACAGTTCGGTTCCTGGTGGCACCCAAGCTGCTGGCGGCCAAATCGCGCCGCTGCGCCAAATTCGGCTTATCGATAACGTTGTCGTGTTCGGGCGTCCTTACCTGCGGGCTGACGGCGGCGACTGCGGACTTGTCCATGTCGACGCCGATCCAGTCTACGTCAAACTCTCGGGCGTCCGCGCCGGCTGCCAGTTCGGGCCCATCATCATCAACGGCATACGCCAGAGGCTCAATGAGGCGGTCGCGCGCTCGCGTCATTCCGGTCAACTGAGGATCGCACATGATACCTGTCTACCTCGACAACAACGCAACCACACGGGTCGATCCTGAGGTCGTGCAAGCGATGTTGCCGTTCTTTAGGGATCAATTCGGCAACCCTTCGTCGGCGCACGCTCTTGGCGCCTCAGTCAGTGCGGCGGTGGGAAAGGCGCGGAGGCAGTTGCAAGCTCTGATCGGCGCGGAGTTCGACGATGAGATCACCTTCACCTCGGGTGGGACAGAAAGCGACAATGCAGCGCTTCTTTCGGCGCTCCAGGCGGCGCCCAACCGAACCGAGATCGTGACGTCCGCGGTCGAGCATCCCGCCGTGCTGACGCTCTGCGCGCATCTTGAGAAGACCCGCCGCGTCAAGGTGCACAGGATCCCGGTGGATTGCCGTGGCCGGCTCGACCTCGACGCCTATATGGCCGCCCTCACCCCACAGGTGGCAATCGTCTCGATAATGTGGGCGAACAATGAGACTGGTGTGATCTTCCCCGTGGCCAGGCTTGCCGAGTTGGCCAAGGAAGTGGGCGCCCTTTTCCATACCGATGCTGTGCAGGCGGTCGGCAAGCTTCCGATGGACCTGAAGTCGACCGCAATCGACATGCTGTCGCTCTCCGGCCACAAGCTGCACGGGCCGAAAGGGATCGGCGCGCTTTTCGTAAAACGTGGCGTCAATTTCCACTCGCTGATCAAGGGGGGGCACCAAGAACACAACCGGCGTGCTGGCACCGAGAATACGCCCGGCATAGTCGGGCTCGGCATGGCGGCCGAACTCGCCTTGAAATTCATGGACGACGAGACCACACGGGTAAAGTCGCTCCGCGACCGTTTAGAGGACGGGATTCTCCAGCGCATCCCAAGCACCTGTGTCACTGGTGATCCCCTGGAACGGTTGCCCAACACCGCAAACATCTCCTTCGAACATGTCGAAAGTGATGGAATTCCACTCCTCCTCAGCCGCGTGGGCATCGCGTGTTCCTCCGGCTCCGCCTGCACCTCCGGCTCTCTGGAACCGAGCCATGTCCTGAGCGCGATGAAAACGCCACACGCGGCAGTCCGCTTCTCCTTGGCGCGGGACAACGGCGAAGCGGACGTCGACCGGGTGCTCGAGGTCATGCCGGCAATCGTGGAGAAGCTGCGTGGCTTTCCCAGTTCTGGGCCGGGTAAGCGAAGCTCCGAAGACGTTCAATCCGGTCTGTGCCTGGGCGGCAGCAGAACAGGCTACCGTTCATGACCCGTCATGTCTTTCTCAACGATACGACCTTGCGCGATGGCGAGCAGGCGCCCGGCGTCGCCTTTACCACGACGGAAAAGCTGGAGATCGCCGAGTCTCTTGCGGCGGCCGGCGTCACAGAGATCGAGATCGGCACGCCGGTCATGGGCGCCGACGAGATCGAAACAATTCGCGCCGCGGTCGCGCGGCGTCTCCCGGTTCGGCTCATGGCCTGGTGCCGGATGACGTCGCTGGATCTCGATGCAGCGATCGAGAGCGGCGTCCACGCCGTGAATCTATCGCTGCCTGCGTCGGACATCCAACTTGCCGCCAAGCTCGGCCTCGATAAGGCGGGAGCGCTCCAGGTCATCGAGCATATGGTCAGGCGCGCAGCCGCCGCCGGCTTCTTCGTCGCGGTGGGCTGCGAGGATGCCTCGCGGGCCAATCGAGATCATCTCGCCCGCGTCATCGAGACGGCTGCACGCGCCGGCGCAAGCCGCGTCAGGCTAGCCGACACAGTCGGCGTTCTCGACCCGTTTTCGACCTTCGAACTTGTCGCCCAGCTCGTGGCGCAGTCTCCAATCGAACTTGAATTTCATGCGCACAACGATCTCGGACTTGCTGCCGCCAACACGCTTGCCGCGATCCGCGCAGGCGCGCGCCATGCGTCCGTCACCGTCCTGGGGCTCGGCGAGCGTGCGGGCAATGCCGCGCTGGAAGAGGTGGCCGCCGCGATGGCGGTCCTCGACGGCGCGGATACCGGCATCGAGCTGACCGCATTGCCCGACCTCGCCGCCCAGGTGGCTTGGGCCGCCCGCCGGCAAACCGCGGCCATTAAACCGGTCGTCGGCGCCGATGTTTTCACGCACGAATCCGGCATTCACGTCGCAGGGTTGCTGAAGGACTCGCGTACTTATCAGGGGCTCGATCCAGCTCTCGTGGGCCGCTGCCGGCGTATCGTCATCGGCAAGCATTCCGGCGCTACTGCGATTGCCCATGTGCTGAGCGAAAGCGGTCGCGATCTCGACCCGGATCTGGCAGCCGCGATGGTGGCCCGCGTCCGGCGCGAGGCGGCCGAGACCAAATCGACCGTCACTGCAACTCAACTGGTCGAGCTCTACGATGGAATGTGCAGCGAGGCATCCCTCGCGGAGCTGTGCGGGTCCAGGTCAGCCGTTCGCGAGCGCACCGACGCCACAGTTTTGCGACCAGGGAGAATGCAATGAATTGTTCCGCTGACAGCCGCCCCATCGATGTCACCGACATCCTCGCACGACTGAAGCGCCTGTCGGCTGCGGAGGAGTTCTTCGCAGTCCTTGGCGTCTCCTATGATCCGAAGGTGCTGAATGTCTCGCGGCTCCATATCATGAAGCGCGTGGGCCAATACCTTGCCGAAGAAGATTTCTCCGGTCTGCCCGACCAGGTGATTGCCGCGCGGGTGCGCGCGACGCTCGAACGCGCTTACGAGGACTTCGCGGTTTCCTCGCCGCTCACCCATCGGGTCTTCAAGGTGCTCAAAGACCACGATCCAAACAAACCTGCCACGCCGGGCCGCACCTTTGTCCCGTTCGACTCCGTACTGAAGCGGTTCGGACAGGAATGACCGCGACACGGGTTGCGACGCGACAATGTCGAGAAGCCGACAAACCCAGTCATCACCAAGCGCCCTCAGAAGCAACCAAGTGAAGTTCTAGGAATAGGGGGCAGCGCAAAACAGTTGGCACGAATGATGCAAACCAAGGAGATGAACCGCCAAGCCCGCATCCGGACAGGAGCCTGGAGAAACCGCCAATGCACATCGTAATCTGCGTCAAGCAGGTGCCGGACTCGGCACAGATACGGGTCCATCCGGTGACGAACACGATCATGCGCCAGGGTGTTCCGACCATCATCAACCCTTACGACCTGTTCGCCCTCGAAGAAGCCCTCAGACTGCGCGACGCCTATGGTGGCGAAGTCACCGTGCTCACTATGGGTCCGCCCATGGCAGAGGACGCGCTGCGCAAGGCGCTCGGTTACGGCGCCGACCGAGCGGTGCTCTTGACCGACCGCTATTTTGCCGGCTCCGACACGCTGGCGACCTCGTTCGCCCTTTCCCAGGCAATCGCGAAGGTTGGCGAGACGTTCGGCACGCCAGACCTCGTCTTCACCGGCAAGCAGACGATCGATGGCGACACCGCCCAGGTCGGGCCCGGCATCGCCAAGCGCCTCGGACTCCTGCAGTTGACCTATGTCGCGAAGATCGCCTCTATTGACCTTGCTGCGCGCGAGATCAAGGTTGAGCGCCGCTCCGAAGGCGGCACACAGATGCTGAAGAGCAGGCTCCCTTGCCTGATCACCATGCTGGAAGGCACAAACGAGATCCGCCGGGGCTCGATCCAGGACGCCCTGTGCGCCGCGCGCAGCCAGGTCTTGAAATGGAGTGCGGCCGACGCCGGCATTGAGGATCTCACCAAATGCGGCCTGCGCGGTTCACCGACGGTCGTCAAGCGCGTTTTCGCCCCTCCTGCGCGGGCGGAAAAGGCGGCAAAAATCGACACCGCCGAGATGGCCTTGCGCGATGTCGCTGACGAACTCATCACGGCAATCTTCACCCGCCAGCCGGCATTGGAACATGAGCTCGCCTTCAACGGCGGCGCGTGAGAGGGCAAGGATCAGACGATGTCGAACGCGAACCGAGAAACGCCTCGCCCTGCCGCCGGCCGTGCCGGCATAAAGAAGGAGCTGCCCGCGCATTTCAAGGACTACCGGCACGTTTGGGTTTTCATCGAGCTCGAACGCGGCCAGGTTCATCCCGTATCATTCGAACTGCTCGGCGAAGGTCGCAAGTTAGCCGACAAGCTTCAGGTCCAGCTTGCGGGCGTCGTGCTCGGACCGCCGGGAGAGGCCATCGGGAACGCCGTTCCCGAAGCCTTCGCTTATGGCGCCGACCTTGTCTATATCGTCGAGGCGCCGCTGCTCGCCGACTATCGGAACGAGCCATTCACCAAGGCGATGACGGATCTGGTCGATACCCACAAACCCGAGATCCTTCTTCTCGGTGCCACCACACTCGGCAGGGATCTTGCCGGCTCCGTGGCGACGACCTTGCAGACAGGGCTCACGGCCGACTGCACCGAACTCGATGTGGATACCGACGGTTCGCTCGCCGCCACCCGTCCGACTTTCGGCGGTTCCTTGTTGTGCACGATCTATACGCTGAATTTCCGACCCCAGATGGCGACAGTGCGACCGAGGGTCATGCCCATGCCGCAGCGAGCGGATAAACCGGTCGGGCGTGTCATCCGGCACAAGCTCTCGGTAGCCGAGGACGAGATCGTTACCAAAGTCCTGGGCTTCCTGCCGGATAGTCAGTCGGCAAAGGCAAATCTTGCCTATGCCGACATCGTGGTTGCGGGAGGCCTCGGTCTTGGAGCGGCGGAGAACCTGCAGCTTGTGAAGAATCTCGCGCGGGCAATTGGTGCCGAGCATGGCTGTTCGCGCCCGTTGGTCCAGAAGAGCTGGATGCCGGCTGATCGGCAGATCGGCCAAACTGGCAAGACCATCCGGCCGAAGCTTTACATAGCGGCTGGGATTTCCGGCGCCGTCCAGCACCGGGTTGGCGTCGAGGGGGCGGATCTCATCGTGGCCATCAACACCGACCCGAACGCGCCGATTTTCGATTTCGCTCACCTCGGGATCGTCACCGACGCGATCCGCTTCCTGCCCGCACTGACGGAAGCCTTCACCCGGCGGCTGTCGCCCCACAGTCGCGATAAGCTTGCGAGCTAAGGGATGGACATGATTGAGGAAAAATTCGACGCCATTGTTATTGGGGCCGGCATGTCCGGAAACGCAGCTGCTTACACCATGGCCAGCCACGGCCTGAAGGTGCTGCAGTTGGAGCGGGGTGAATATCCAGGCTCCAAGAATGTCCAGGGTGCCATCATGTACGCGAACATGCTGGAGAAGATCATCCCGGATTTCCGGGACGATGCGCCTCTCGAGCGGCATTTGGTTGAACAGCGGCTTTGGGTGATGGACGACACATCCCATACCGGGATTCACTATCGGTCGGACGACTTCAATGAGGCGAAGCCCAACCGCTACACGATCATTCGTGCCCAGTTCGACAAGTGGTTTTCGCGTAAGGTGCGCGAGGCCGGCGCGACGGTTCTGTGCGAGACGACAGTGACGGAACTCATCCGTGACGCCAAGGACAGGGTGATCGGCGTCCGCACAGACCGGGCCGGCGGAGCCATTTACGCGGACGTGGTCGTCCTCGCAGAAGGTGTCTGTGGACTGCTTGGCACGCGGGCCGGCCTGCGCGAGATGCCGAAGCCGCAAACCGTGGCGCTCGCCGTCAAGGAAATGCATTTCCTGCCCGAAGAGGTCATTGAGCAGCGGTTCGGCCTCAAAGGCGATGAAGGCTGCGTGATCGAGGCGGTGGGCACGACCTCCCGCAGCATGGCCGGGCTCGGCTTCCTCTACACCAACAAGGAGTCGATCTCACTGGGCATTGGCTGCCTCGTCTCCGATTTCGCCGCGATGGTCGAGAGCCCTTACGTCCTCCTCGACGCCTTAAAAAGCCATCCTTCGATCCGGCCGCTGATCGCCGGCTCGGAAGTGAAAGAATATTCCGCGCATCTCATTCCCGAAGGCGGCTACAAGGCTATTCCGCAGCTCTTTGGCGACGGTTGGGTCGTGGTAGGCGATGCCGCGCAACTGAACAACGCCATTCACCGCGAGGGTTCGAACCTCGCCATGACCTCCGGCCGCATCGCGGCTGAGGCAATCGTCGAGGTCAGCAGCCGTAACGGTCCTATGACCAAACGGAATCTCGCCCTCTACAAAGCCATGCTGGACAAGTCCTTCGTGGTCAAGGACCTAAGGAAATACAAAGACATGCCGGCCTTGCTCCACACCAATTCCTGCAATTACTTCACGACTTATCCGCGGTTGATGTCGCAAGCCGCGCAGAACTTCATGCGTGTCGACGGCACGCCGAAGATCGAGAAGGAAAAGGCGACCACGGCGGCCTTCATCAAGGCGCGCTCGCGCTGGGGGCTGGTCAGCGACGCGGTCCGCCTTGCATTGGCGTGGCGCTGAGGGGAGACGAAATGACGATCGCAGTGACGAAGTCACGTGTCGAGGACAAGCTTTACCAGAACCGCTACTTGGTGGATTCCGGCCGTCCGCATATCAAAGTGCGACCGCACGAGAGGCCAAGCGCGAACTTGCTCGCGCTGACCCACGTCTGCCCGGCGAAATGTTATGAGTTGAACGACAAAGGTCAAGTGGAGATCACTGCCGACGGCTGCATGGAGTGCGGCACCTGCCGGATTTTGTGTGAGACCAGTGGCGAGATCGAGTGGAACTATCCACGCGGCGGTTTCGGAGTCCTCTTCAAATTCGGATGACCGACGCACGCACGTATCAAGAGGGTTAGTCTTGGTACACCTGAGGTCGGGACCAAGGCCAAGTCTATCTTTGGTGGAATGGCCTCGCAACGAAGAGAAGCTCGTGAATACTGTGCTTTCAGAATTGAGATACAAAAGGAGGAGCACTCTGGACGACAACCCCTGAGGTGTTTCCATGGCTCACGTACCGCAAGATCGGGTCGACGAGGTAGCACCTCGGGATACCCGCCCTCATCCGATTTCGCCTGTGAGAAGAGCCAGTGCCTTTCCTGGCTCCTCTGGAAGCGAGCCGACCGCTCGAATGGCGGCAATACCATCGACGATCTCGCACGGGTCAACGCAGTGCCGGTCGGATTGCGGCTGCCGGCCAGTCGCATCGGTGCCTCCGCAGGCAACGTATCTCCCCTTGCGGCCGGCGATCCGAGCGATCCCGCTTGTCCCCCGTGTCTGACGGAACGCGACCGGCTGATCGACGCGATGGACAAAGCCGGGTGGGTTCAGGCCAGGGCGGCTCGTATCCTCGGCCTCACGCCGCGGCAAATCGGCTACGCGCTGCGCCGGCATGGTATCGAGGTGAAGAAATTCTAGACGTCGTGATGACGTCAAACGTAAGCCCGGAGTAGTCTCCCTCACACTCTGCGCGCCCAAGGCTGGTAGCCTTCGCGACCCGATTTGCTTGTCCACTGTCGGAAGCCCGACAAAGGTGTGTCGGAGCAATCCGACGGAATCCGACACGAAAGCCAATTCGTGAACCAAAACCGCTCTTTGAGCTGGCATAGCTCTTGCGGTTTGAACTGCGACATTCACCCAGCAACGGAGCCGTTCGATGTCCGCACCGGCAATTTCGCTTGAGAGCCTCAGCACGACATTCGGTGACCAGTTGCTTGCCACCGTGAAAGCCGGTGGCTGCGCGTCTTCGTCCTGCGGCTCGTCGATAAAGCCGGACGACACGGATCCGGCTATCTGGGAGAAGATCAAGGATCACCCCTGCTTTTCAGAAGAGGCGCATCACTATTTCGCGCGCATGCACGTCGCGGTCGCGCCCGGCTGCAATATCCAGTGCAACTACTGCAATCGCAAATATGACTGCGCCAACGAAAGCCGGCCTGGGGTGGTCTCCGAAAAGCTGACGCCCGACCAGGCGCTACGCAAGGTGGTTGCGGTCGCCAACGAGGTGCCGCAGCTCTCCGTGCTCGGCATCGCCGGACCGGGCGATGCCTGTTACGACTGGAAGAAGACGCAGGCAACGTTCGAACGAGTTGCCAGGGAAATCCCAGACATCAAGTTTTGCATCTCCACGAATGGGCTCGCGCTGCCGGACCATGTCGATGAGCTTGCCGACATGAATGTCGATCACGTGACGATCACCATCAACATGGTCGACCCTGAGATCGGTGCAAAGATCTATCCTTGGATCTTTTACGACCATCGCCGCTACGTCGGCATCGAAGCCGCCCGGATCCTGCACGAGCGGCAGATGTTGGGTCTGGAGATGCTGACCGCGCGCGGCATCCTCACCAAAATCAATTCAGTGATGATCCCCGGCGTGAACGATGAGCATCTGATCCAGGTGAATAGATGGGTCAAGGAGCGAGGCGCGTTCCTGCACAACCTCATGCCGCTGATTTCGGACCCGGCGCACGGCACGCACTACGGACTGAGCGGGCAACGCGGCCCAAACGCAATGGAGATGAAGGCTCTTCAGGATCGTGTCGAAGGCGGCGCCCAGTTGATGCGCCACTGCCGGCAGTGCCGGGCAGATGCCGTCGGCCTGCTCGGAGAGGATCGTGGCCAGGAATTCACAGTCGACCGGATTCCCGGCGAGGTCACCTACGATGCCAGCAATCGCAAGGCCTATCGGGAGCTGGTCGCGGAGGAGCGCCGTGATCACGTGGCGGCTAGGAGAGAAGCGATCGGATTGGTCAAGGCAGCGAGCCCCGGCAAGTCCCTTCTCTTCGCGGTGGCGACCAAGGGCGGCGGCCGCGTCAATGAACATTTCGGCCATGCGAAGGAATTCCAGGTTTATCAAGCCTCGCCGAGAGGGATCAGTTTTGCCGGGCATCGGAAGGTGGAGCAGTATTGCCTCGGCGGCTGGGGCGGAGAAGCCGCCCTCGATGGCGTCATCGCAGCGCTTGAAGGCATAGATATCGTGCTGTGCGCCAAGATCGGAAACTGCCCGCAGGATCAGCTCGCCGACGCTGGAATCCAAGCCACCGACGCATATGCCCACGACTATATCGAGACCGCAATCAGCGCGATTTACGCGGCCGCGTCTGGGACCCCCGCACTCGCGGCGACGGCCTGAGCGCGTCTCATCCATTCGGACCAGGAGTTAAAATGGCTTTCAAGATCATCGCATCCCAATGCACCCAATGCGGCGCCTGCGAATTCGAGTGTCCCTCCGGCGCGATCAAGTTCAAAGGCGAGAGCTATGTGATCGAGCCGCAAAAGTGCACCGAATGCGAGGGGGTCTTCGATGCGCAGCAATGTGCCTCGGTATGCCCGGTGCCGAAGACCTGCGTTCCTGCGTGACGGACATTGGGCCGCCGACATGGTCGGGGATGCCTTCGCAGGACGCCTGGAACGCCTTTGTTCACAATCTGCAGCCTCAAGAGAAATCAGGGAACGGACATGTCGCTCGGACGCGAAGAGGAGGTCGAAATCCGCAGGCCTCCACGATTCATGCCGGGAGAGCGGGTACGTGCCACTCGCCACATAAAGAATGACGGCACCTATCCTGGCAGGGAGATCGGCGAAAATCTCGTGCGGAAGGGCGACGAGGGATATGTGCGCGACATTGGCACCTTTCTCCAGCAGTTCTTCATCTATGCGGTCGAATGGATCGACCGTGGCACAGTCGTCGGCATGCGAGCGCGTGAACTGATGAGCCTCGACAAAGCCGAGGTGCCCTGCAGTGCTGATAGCAATACCAATGAAGGGACGGCCAGATGAAAGTCATGATCCGCAGGACCGATGCTGGCTTGTCGGCGTATGTCCCGAAGAAGGACCTCGAAGAGCCGATCATCAAGCTCGAGAAGGAAGAGTTGTGGGGCGGAACTGTGACGCTCAGGAACGGGTGGCGGCTCCTCCTACCCGATCTTCCACGGGATACGCGTCTGCCGATCACCGTCGAGGCAAGGAAGGTTTCCGAAGAGGACTGATGCTGCCCGTTCATAAGGTGCGTCGCGAGGAAACGAGCATGAACACGATCCTGACATCGGGCCACCTGGTCATCGTGCGGGACAGTTTTGCCGAAAAGCTGCTTGACCTGGCGAAGGAAGCGCTCGCCGCCGATCAGGTGATCCCCTATCTCGGTCCGGGTCTTCTTGGGTTCAACTGTGCGGAACCGCCTGTGCCGCATACGCCCGAGGTCGTTGCCGCGGCACTCAATGCACGGGCGCCAGCCCCTTCCAGGATCCGCACCAATATGTGGTCGGTTGCGCAGTTCATCGAACAGCGCCGGCATCGCCGGACGCTTCAAGCTTGGATGACCGACATATTCGCAGCGCCGGTGGCGCCTACCCTCCTCCACGCCTGGCTCGCAAGGCTGCCGCTCTCCCTCATCGTCGACAGCTGGTACGACGGCGCGATGCGCACGGCTCTCGTAGAGACCGGCCGAACGGACGTCGTTGAGATACAAGGCGTCACGCGGGCGAACGAAATCGGTAACATTTGGACGAAAACCTACGATTTGTCCGGGAGGGAACTCGACCCCCGATCGGGGGCAAAGACGGTTCTCTATACACCTCACGGGAGTATTGGGCCGGCGCAAAACTTTCTCGTCGCAGATTCCGACTATGTCGAAGTCCTGACCGAAATCGATATCCAGTCACCGATCCCAGACGTGGTGAAGGAACGGCGCATCACCCGTGGATTTTTCTTCGTTGGCTGCCGCTTCAACGATCAGATGCTGCGCACCTACGCCAGGCAGATCATGAAGCGCTCCCGAGGTCCACATTGCGCGGTAATGGACGCGGAAACGCTGACCAGAAACGAAGCGCGTTTCCTTGCGGCAAGCGGAATCACGGTGATCGACATGCCAGTAAGTGCAGCCGCGGCTCGGCTTATAGGAACGGGCACTGCTGCAGGTGGTGGACAGGATTAACAATGGCGGGCCCCTTTGATGATTGGTCCTTCGGCTTGCCTCGAGGCGCAAAATGCAGTCGGGAATACACCCGTGAGCAGTGATGCTATCGGCAGCGCAACGAACGCTCTGAATTCGTTGACCGATGTGGAAGCGGCGCGCTGGGGCCGGGATTTGAGTACGCTGTTGCGCATCACGCGTATGAATTTGCGGCATCCCTGGCAGGTCGCCTTCGCTATGGGCTCGACGATCATGGCGGCAATCCTCCAGTTGCTCATTCCCCAGCTTCTCGGCCGGGCTGTCGACCAGACCCAGGCAGCCATCGGGGGCGGTGTCGCGGGGAACGCGGCAGGACAAACGCTCTGGACCCCGGCTCTCCTGCTGCTCGCCGTCAGCGCGCTACGCGGCCTTTTCACGATGGCGCAGAACTATTTTGCCGAAGCCGTCGGGCATCATGTCGCGTACGAACTGCGGCTCGCCTACTACGACAAGATCCAGCGTCTCAGCTTTTCCTTTCACGACCGGGTCCATTCAGGCGATCTGATCACCATCGGAATGCTCGATCTCCAAGGCGTGCGGATGTATTTTTCCACCGCGCTCGTTCGCGTGGTCCTGCTCACCATGCTGATCGGGATCGGCGCCTACATGATGATCTCGACCGATCCCATGCTCGGCCTGGTCGCGCTGAGCTTCGTGCCTTTTGTCGCCTGGCGCTCATCGACCACACAGCTTAGGCTGCGCGCAACCTGGCTCGACCTCTATGAGCGCCTTTCGGTACTAAGCCGCGTGATGAAGGAAAATCTCGCAGGCATCCGCGTGGTCCGCGCTTTTGCGGCTCAATCCTATGAGATGCTGAAGTTCGACCGCGCTTCCAAGAACGCGCTCGGCCTCGCCAACGATCTCGTTGACATCTACGTACCCAGCACGTCGGCGATGACCTTGTCCTTCTTTTTCGCAATGGGATTGGTGCTTTGGATCGGTGGCAACAAGCTCGTCGCTGGCGAGATCAGCGTCGGAACCATGGCGACCTTCCTGACCTTCATGACCATCCTGCAAATGCCAGTCCGCCAGATCGGCCTCATGGTCAATGCCTTTGCCCGCGCTTCTAGCTGCGGTTCGCGGCTTTTCGGTCTCCTCGATCAGGAGATCACAATCAGGGATGCTCTCGAGGCCAGACCGCTTGAGATAAGCGACGGCACTCTGCGCTTCCACAATGTCTCGTTTGCGTACCCCAGCGCCGAAAACCGCGCCATTCTGAAGAACCTCAGCTTTGAGGCCTGTAGAGGCGAGACGATCGCGATCGTCGGTCCGCCGGGTTCCGGCAAATCGACGATGGCTCATCTGGTCCCCCGCTTTTACGACGTGAGCGGTGGCGCCATCACGCTGGACGGCCAGGACATACGCAATGTCACCCTCGGGACGCTTCGCAAGGCGGTCGCCGTCGTACAGCAGGATGCATTCCTATTCACCACCACGATCGAGAACAACATCGCTTATGGCGATCCCTGGGCGAAGAGAGAGCGAATAGAACGCGCTGGCGAATTCGCCCAGCTCCACAACTACGTACTCGGGCTCCCAGCAGGCTACGAGACGGTCGTGGGCGAACGCGGCGTCTCTCTCTCTGGCGGCCAGCGCCAGCGTCTCACGATTGCTCGCACCATGATGCTGCGCCCCTCCGTCGTCGTTTTCGACGACTCAACGGCCGCGATCGATGCCGGCACCGAGCAGCGCATCCGCGCGGCGATGCGGCGCTTCGCCAAGGATCGGGTGACGATCATCATCGCGCACCGGCTGAGTGCGCTTATGCACGCCGACCAGATCCTTTTTGTCGATAAGGGCGAAATAGTAGAACGCGGGACGCATCAAGAGCTTTTGGCGAAGCGGGGACGCTACAGGGCCCTTTACGATCTCCAGACGCGCCCGGGTGATGACATCATGACCCAGTATGGGGGTGCCCGCTGATGGCCCAGGGCCGCGCCGGCGAACTCGAAGCCGAACGTGACGACGGCAGACGCCCTCCGCGCGCGGTTGTCGGCTCGCACCGTATCGAGGAGGAGATGTTCGGCCGGGCTTTCGACAAGAGCATCCTCCGGCGCATCTGGGCCTTCGTCCGTCCCTATCGTGCCAGGGTAGTCATCACGATTGCCGCAATGCTGATCTTCACCGGGACGCAGCTTCTCGTCCCGTTGATCATCCGCTCCGCGATCGACCAGGGCATGAACCCGGCAAGGACCGATCGCTCAGCCCAGCTTGCGGCCGTCGGCGCGTTCGTTTTGGCGATTTTGGTCAATTTCACCGCCGGCTACATACAGGAGACGGTGGTTGGGAAAGTGGCCGAAACTGTCCTGTTCGACATCCGCCGCGCCATGTTCGGCCATCTGCAGAAGGTTTCGCTCTCCTTCATGGACAAGACCGAGGTCGGACGCCTGATGTCGCGCCTGCAAGGCGACGTCAACTCCATACAGGAATTCCTCGAAACCTCGGTATATTCCGTAGGCGATGTTGCGCTTCTCTTCGGCATCGTTTTCGTAATGCTGTGGCTCGACTTCCGCCTCGGCCTCCTGACGCTCTCGGGCCTGCCGGTCCTGGTGATCGTCCGCATTGTCTGGCTGCCGCGTGCCCGCGACGCCTTCATGGCTGCACACGAGACTAATTCCGTGGTCAACGGCGCGCTGGCCGAAGCCATTCACGGCGTGCGCACCGTCCAGTCCATGGACCGCCAGCAGGTGAATTCCATTCTTTTTGACGACAAGGCCCATGCCAACCTCAGGACCCACCTGATCGCTGCCAAATATGCACTGGTCATGGTGCCTATCGTCGATGGCCTCACCGGCCTCGCCATGGCCGCCGTTATTGTGGTCGGCGGCTCGATGGTCATGAATGGCCGCATAGATGTGGGCATATTGGTTGCCTTCCTATTTTACATCCAGCGCTTCTTTGACCCGATCCGCTCACTCTCCCTGCAATATTCGGTCATGCAGCGCGCCATGGCCTCAGGCAAGCGCCTGACCGATGTGCTCGACGTCAAGATCGATGTTCAGGACAAACCCAATGCCGAGGTGCTTTCGCCCGAAATGGACGGCTCGGTCGAGTTCAGGGACGTCACCTTCGGCTACAATCCGAACCGTTCGGTGCTGAAAAATGTTTCCTTCCGGGTCAATCCCGGCGAGACGGTCGCACTGGTCGGGCCGAGCGGTTCTGGCAAATCGAGTGCGATGGCCCTGGTCCACCGCTTCTATGATGTTCAGCAGGGCCAAGTGCTGGTCGGCGGACATGATGTGCGCGATCTCACCCAGAAATCGCTCGGCCGCCAGGTCGCCATGGTGCTGCAGGAGCCGTTCCTGTTCACCGGGACGGTCTTCGAGAACATTCGATACCACAAGACAGAGGCCACGCGCGACAAGGTGATCGAGGCGGCCAAGGCGGTCGGCGCCCACGACTTCATCATGAGCCTCGCCGACGGGTATGAGACCCAACTTGGCGAACGCGGCGACAACTTATCTCTCGGACAGCGCCAGCTTATCAGTTTCGCCCGCGCCCTCGTCGCCGACGCCAAGATCCTCGTGCTCGACGAAGCTACCGCCAACATCGACAGCTACACGGAAATGCAGATTCAGAAGGCTCTGATAAAGCTGCTTGAAGGGCGCACTGGCCTCGTCATCGCCCACCGTCTTGCCACGATCCGGGGTGCGGACCGCATCATCGTGCTTCAGAATGGCCAAGTTGTTGCGACTGGCAACCACGATCAGCTAATAGCCGTGGGGGGCCTGTATTCCAAACTCTACAATCTCAACTACGCCTCCTTCGACGATATTCCCGAACACGATACGACCGTACAAGCCGGCTCCGAGACCTGACGTCTTGGCGGCCTTGTGGTACTGGCATTGACTTCGGGCGTGCCGGCGGACACTCAGGCCGCCGAAGACGAGGAAGCAGGCAGCATTCATGCAAAGCACTAGCGCAGATCGTGAAGACCGGCTGCGAACGATTTCCTTCAGCATCGTTATCCCGACCGCGGTGCACCCCGCGGCATCGGGCGAACTCGCTCCAGGTGGTGTCCCTCGGCGTAGCAAACCCGCTCGCGAGCGCGCCCTCAACAGCGCCGTAGCGAGTGACGGCTTTGCTACCGCCGAGCCGCTGATGAAGCTGGATCTGGGCGCCGCACCGGCGCCGCCCCGGGCGAGAAGAACCTCTGCGGCGGGCTATGTGCAACGACTAGCGCGAGCGCGACGAGCAGACGCGTGCCGGCACCGTGACGCGCTCGGCCATCATCCCCTTAGGATCGTGCAGGCTCACACGGAGCCTAGACGCCAGCCAACGCACAAACACGGCAATCTGTGCTGCCGCTCGTGCGTCAGTTTGGCCTCCGTCCCGATCTTGCCGTCTCCACCACGTGCACGCTCGAGCACGTGGATGCCAGGGAGCGCTGCTATTTTTACCTTCCGAAAATTGCCTGGTCAGCCAACTCGAGCCATGATTTCGCATTGAATGGTCGTCGCGGTGTACAGGGAAGCATCTAGCGGCAGATTTCCAAATGCCAGTTGACAAAGCAGGTAGTTGGCACCTGCCTCTTCCAACTGATCTAACAGAGCTTTTCGCACAGATTCTGCTGATCCTACCACACACAATTCACGCTCTATTGCCGCATCGAAGGTCAGCGGCAGGTTTGGTGGAGTCGGGATGGCATTAAGGTCGTAAAGGAATTGGAAGCTCTTGAGCCATCGATCGTAAGCAGGTGCCGCCATCGAATACGCGTCTGTTTCAGAACGCCCAACCACGACCATGCGGAGCAATCCAATAAATGGCGCTTGATCGCCCGCGCCAGCGTTGTCCTCTCGATAGCCGCGGAACGCATCAGTAGTTTTGCGAACAGAAGAGGAAGGTCCTACACACGCGATATTTGCTCCATTCGCAGCGGCCCAGGCTGCGGACTCGGGTCGATTGGCGGCGACCCATGTCGGCGGATGTGGACGCTGATGAGGTCTTAGCGTCAAAGGAACGTCTTTGAGCTCAAAATGGCGGCCTTGATAGCACAGCGTGCCAACCTTCATGGCATTAACAAGTATTTCAACAAGAATTTCGCTGGCTTCCGCATAGCGGCCCGGCACCGCGTCCGCACCAATCCCGAAGTAACCCAATTCGATCGGGAGAGCACCGCGCCCTATGCCCAGTTCGAGCCTGCCACCGCTCAACTGGTCCAGCATACAGATCTCTTCGAACGCACGCAGCGGATGATAAAGCGCAAGCAGCATCACCAAGGGTCCGAGACGCAGGCGCCGGGTGCGCTGGGCGACGCTCGATAAGAACAGATTCGGCGATGGACCTCTCCCATGGGGGGTACAGTGGTGCTCTGCGAGATGATAGGCATAGAACCCTAGCTGATCGCACGCCTCTGCTAATATCAGGCGATCTTCGTACTGCCGGGCGATATCGCGGCCGTCCTCGTCCAGATGATCGAATATGCCGAAGGCTAGGTTTGAAGGAAAGACGTTTGTCACTCGATATTGTCCCCGATTTTAAGGCAGGCTGTTCTCTTGCTGGGATGACCAAGCAAGTCGAAAGATAGCAGTGTGTGATCTCGGATTAGCGTCAGCGTACCGAACACGCAGAGCCTGACGCTCCCCTGCCCGTAGTGCTTGGTATGTTTAAGCTTCCAACTATATCGCGAGCGGCAGCAAGAAATGCATCCAATTGCTCTTTTGTGCCGATGCTGACGCGGATGCAATGTTCCAAACCATTGTCCGGAAAGTAGGCAACGAGTATCTTTTGCCTTTCCAAGGCTGCTTGCCACCATGAGCCGTCCTGTCCCGCTGGCACACGGGCTAGCAAGAAATTTGCGTGGGAGGGCGTTACGGAAAATCCAAGTTGCGACAGTGCGGCTGTCACTCGCTGTCGTTCATGTCTGATGTGCTTGTGGTTCTCTGCGTAGGCGCCGCGATGCGCAAGCACGCTGATACCAACCGCATGCCCGATCACGTTCATGTTGAAGACGTTCTGGATGTTGCGCAGCCTGCCAATAATCTCAGGGTGACCGAGACCGAAACCGACGCGAATGCCGGCGGCGGCATAGCTCTTCGAAAATGTTCTCAAGATCAGAAGGTTCGAATAACGGTTGATGAGGCGCAGCCCGTGATCGGGTGCAAAGTCGACGTAGGCCTCATCAAGGACGACCAGGCGATCCGATTGTGACACGAGGCGTTCGATATTGCTTATCGAGAGGAATGTTCCGGTCGGATTGTTTGGATTGGCCACTAGAATGAACTTGGCGTCTTTTGCCGGACCGGAGAGCAATTGCTCCATTGGCAGCGAATGAGTTTGACATCCGATCTCGAGAAACTCAGCACCATGCAACATGGCAAGTTTGCGGTTGAACGAAAACCCTGGCGATATCATCGCCACCTTGTCGCCAGGGGCGAGGAAAGCTCTGTAGATGAGTCCGAGCAGTTCAGACGACCCGTTGCCTGCGATGACCTGATCCGTGGATACGCCATAGGTATTGGACGCTGCTTCCCGCAAGCTGATGTTATCGTCGTCCGGATACAGATACTGGCGATTGAGGGCCGCCACTGCACTTTGCATTATGATTGGCGGCAACGGAAACGGGTTCTCATTCGTATTCAGCTTGACAAAACTTCTGTCCGGCGCTGGTCCGTTGGACGGCAGAGCATCTAACTGTCGCGTCCCTTGCGGAAGAGACGAAAGCACAGCTTGCAGTTTTGCATCGGACATATTTTATCTCCGTTTCAGTCGCACAGGTTCATCCGTATGAGCTCGCAACGAGAGCAACATGGCGGACGGATTGACGATGGCAGCGTCGCCTTTCACAAGATGGTCGCAACGCCGGCTGCCACGGGAATTCGGCCAGGCTGTCCTCGGTCGGATCGACTTGACGCGGACGCGGATCTGCATCCCTGCGCGGGCCAAGCCGCTAAGCGGTCTCAGCTAATCCGCCTGAGTCATGCTTTCACAGACGCTTGACCTCGATGCCGTATTTCCTCAGCACGTAGCCAATCTGGCGCGGGGTCAGTCCAAGCAGGCGCGCCGCCTTTGCCTGCACCCAGCCACATCTTTCCATGGCAGCAATGACGCGCTCGGCGTCGGTGGTCCTCGCGCCCAATGAGTGGGTTGCTCCGGCAGGCGGGACTGTGGTGGCGGCCGAACGAGCGGCCGCATCCGGAGGCGTGGCCGGATTCACTGCCTCTGGCAGGATTGGCGCTGGTTGCAGCGCGGCCTTGCCCGATCTGCTCTTCCGCAGCGCCTCGGCAAAGCACTGGTCGTGGGAGCACGCAAAGTCGTTTCTCCCGATTGATAGTCCCTCCGCCAGGATCGCTGTCCGGTGCACGCAATTTTCAAGCTCGCGAATGTTGCCGGGAAATTCACATTTCATCAGTACTTCAATCGCACGCGGATCGAAGGTCAGCGTACGGCCGTTCTCATCGTTGAAATTCTTGAGAAACTCAGCTGCGAGGAGCGGAATATCGCTGCGCCTTTGGCGTAACGCCGGCACCAGCAAGGGAACCACGTTGATGCGATAATATAGGTCGGCGCGGAACTCATTCCTTGCAACCGCCTCTTCAAGGTTCCTGTTCGTGGCGGCAATCACGCGAACGTCGACCTTGATGGTCTGGTTGCTGCCGACGCGCTCAAACTCCTGCTCCTGCAGTACGCGCAGTAGCTTTGCCTGGAACGAGGCCGAGATCTCGCCGATCTCATCCAGAAACAACGTCCCCTTGTCGGCGAGCTCAAAGCGGCCCTTGCGGGAATTGAACGCGCTTGTGAAGGCACCCTTCTCATGACCGAACAATTCGGATTCCAGGACTGTCTCTGGCAGCGCTGCACAATTGAGTTTGATGAAGGGCCGCTTGGCGCGCGGCGACAACTCGTGAATTGCCTTGGCGACCAGCTCCTTCCCGGTACCGGATTCGCCTCGCAACAGAACCGTGGTCTTTGCCTTAGCTACCACTGCGATCTTCTCGAGCAGCGCGCTTAGCGCCGGACTATCGCCAATCATGCCCTTGACGTGAACCTTCTTGCGCTGCGGTGCAGGGTGCTTGACATCAGAGAATTGCGTTTGCAGCCGATCTTCCACCTCCGTCGGTCGTTCGCGGTCGCCCGCGGAGAAGCGGTGCAACTTGACTGTCTGTCCCACCATGTTGGCTATCATGGTGAGCAGCCGGACATCATAATCGAGCCGATACGTTGACCTGCTGTCCAAGGCGCGGTCGATAGTCAGCGTGCCTACGGCGTTCCCATCAATACGAATGGGAACGCCGATGAAGGACACGGTGTCGGAGGCCCCAAGCACCTCTACGTCAGCGGCAGTGAAGGCCGAATGCACCGCTATGTTCTCGGCGACGAGCGGCGTGTCCGTCGTCACAATCAGATCGATTGCCTTGCGCGGCAGGCGCATCCGGGAGCGCTCATCGCTGTTCTCGTCGCAGCCGGTGACTACGGTGATGTCCAGTACGCCCTCAGCGTCGAAGAGAGCGATGATGCCGTGCCGCATCTGCACAAACGAGGGCAGGAGATCGACGACCTTGGCCAACGTGACTTCGAGCCGGGCGGGGTCGGTGAGTACTTTCGATATTTCGAAGATGCCGGTAAGCGCGTGCTCATGCGATGGCACAAAAGGGACCGCGGTGTTCATCTCGGACTTTGGGTAAGCCCTTTTCGCATCCGGAAGCGAAATGCGGCACTCGCTGGCATTTTGTTCTGATTTGGGAATGTTGTGGTGCATATGATCCTCGATCTCGCGCCATGAAATGCATGCCGGCGGCATGTGCGCCCGCGACGTCGGGGGCAAGCGCGAAAATGCTCTGACGTGAACTCGTGCCACCGCCGTGTGGTCGAGTGCAAAGCGGGTCGACCCCTGACGCATCGCTTGGCTCTCCCTCCACGAAGCTTGGCCACGTTCTCGGCTTGCACGGGGGCAACCACACGTTGATTTTCAAAAGACTGGAGCGAGGCGGGATAGTCAATCGAGCTTTCTTTCATTCGTGAAAGGAAACCTCGCGGCCTATGATAGAATTCATCAGTTCTAATTTTTGTCGGCGATGTTGAACGACAGAAATACGGCGCCGGCGATGCGGTGCCCGAGCGGCTGACCGCGCCGAGTATAAATTGCCGGGCCGTGCCATTCACCAGCGCCTGCGAACCAGGGGCGGGAGCGATAATCACTGCCGACGACACTGGTCGGTCGCGGCAACCGCCATTTCCTCGATATTGATGACGCAGATAAGGCGGCGGCGTCGCGTGTGAAGGCGCGAAGCTGGCGGTCGAGCGCGGCTTTCTCGGCGGTGCTCGGAACTTCTGAACCGCATCGTCGCGGTCAGCACCAGCGGCGTCAATCCCTACGTCTCGACGTCGCTTTCAAGCTGTCGCTGCAGCGGGAGCGCGGCAAAGAACACGGCAATTCTCCGCTCTGGTGCCAGCGATGCGGCCCTTCCCAAAGTCGGCAAACCGAGGAGCCCACCACGATGTGCAGCAAAACCGCAAGCCAGGGAGATCGACCGGCAATCTGCCGGAGAACATCAAGCGCGTGCTGGACGGCGGCCTTGTCATTCCCGTCTTGTGCCACCGCATCCGATCATTGGCGAGCCCAACGTCAGTTCAGGTCATGCGGATCCATTTGGCATGGGTATTGCGGCGGCGTTGGTGCAGCGTTCGACCGCAGCGCCGCGATAGGGAGAAGCCCGGGAGAAGTCACGCCACCTCGATCAGGGAGAGAGAAACAGTGTCAGCTGCACAAGTCCGCGGCGCGAGTCCCGCGCCCCGCAAACCCTTCTATGCCAAGCTTTACGCGCAGGTGCTTGCCGCCATCGCCCTCGGCGTCGCAATTGGCTATTTCTATCCGGGGACCGGCGAGAGCCTGAAGCCGCTGGGTGATGCCTTCATCAAGCTGGTCAAGATGATCATCGCGCCTGTCATCTTCCTGACAATTGCGACCGGCATTGCCGGCATGAACGATCTTCACAAGGTCGGCCGGGTCGCCGGCAAGGCAATGGTCTATTTCCTCACCTTCTCGACGCTCGCGCTGATCGTCGGCCTCATCGTCGCCAATGTCGTCCAGCCTGGCACCGGCCTCAACATCGATCCGACCTCGCTCGATGTCCAGGCCGTGAATACCTATGCCGCAAAGGCCCACGAGCAGTCGGTCACCGGCTTCCTGATGAACATCATCCCGCCAACGATTGTCGGTGCCTTCGCGGAAGGCGACATCCTGCAGGTCCTGTTCTTCTCGGTTCTGTTCGGCATGGCGCTGGCAACGGCCGGAGAGACGGGCAAGCCTGTCGTCTCCTTCCTTCAGGCGCTCATCGCGCCTGTCTTCAAGCTCGTTGGCATTCTGATGAAGGCCGCGCCGATCGGCGCTTTCGGCGCAATGGCCTTCACGATCGGCAAATATGGCATCGGTTCGGTCGTGAACCTCGCGATGCTGGTCGCGACGTTCTATTTCACCGCCTTTCTTTTCGTGTTCGGGATTCTCGGCGCGGTCTGCCGCTACAACGGCTTTTCGATCTTTTCTCTCATTCGCTACATCAAGGAAGAGCTGCTGCTTGTGCTCGCAACGTCCTCCTCGGAGGCCGCGCTCCCCTCGCTCATGCAGAAGATGGAGAAGGCGGGCGCCAGGCGTTCGGTTGTGGGTCTCGTCATCCCGGCCGGATATTCCTTCAATCTGGACGGCACGAATATCTACATGACCCTGGCGGCCCTCTTCATCGCGCAGGCGACGAACACGGACCTGTCAATCGGCGATCAGGTGCTGCTGCTGCTCGTTGCGATGCTTTCCTCCAAGGGCGCTGCAGGTGTCACAGGTGCGGGCTTCATCACCCTGGCTGCTACGCTCGCCGTAGTTCCGAGTGTTCCCGTTGCTGGGATGGCACTGATACTCGGCATCGACCGCTTCATGTCCGAATGCCGGGCGTTGACTAATTGCGTTGGTAACGCAGTGGCATCCCTCGTCGTCGCCCGCTGGGAAGGAGAATTGGACCAAGCGCAGATGAAAGCCGCCTTCTGCGGTAATCAGCTTGCCGAGGCATCAAACCGGCTATCCTCCGCCGAGTAAGGTCGACGCACCGCGACCGGTTTCGGCAAGCTGGTCACATGACCTGAACGATCGACTCGCAGGCTCTAAACGGCGCCTCACGAACCATGTATCAGAAGCGCTAAATGTGTGAGTGCAAATCATCGCCCCCCTAAGCGAATGAACCTTCCGTTATACCCGGCCGGTCTACGTCTGGAGTAGTCCAATACGCTGTCGATCATTCAGTATGCGGGCGTCTTCACTTTGCCCACCCGAAACCATTGTCGAATCGCGCTAGGTGACAGAGAGCCAGCCTGCGTCAAAAACCAATCAGAATAGGACCCATGACCAAGCGCCCCACAATTGCCGATCTCGCCCGCGAATCCCGAGTCAGCGTAGCAACGGTCGATCGGGTTCTGAACGCCCGCCATCCGGTGCGCGAGGAGACCGCGCGGCGGGTCCACGACGCCGCCCACGCGATCGGCTATCATGCTGCCGGGCTCATCAAGCAGCGCTTGCGGCGAGACCTACCGTGCTACCGTCTGGGCTTCATCTTGAGAAAACCGGCCCAGCATTTCTACCAAGACTTTGCGCGCGAGGTCGAAGCGTCGGTCAATTTGGCCCAGTCCTTCCACGGCATTCCGCTCATCCAATTCGCCCCGTCACATATGCCGAGCGACCTAATCGCACCGCTCAAGGATTTGGGCGCACGCTGCCATGCGATCGCGATGGTGGCACCGGACCACCCGAAAATTACAGCAGCGGTTGAGGACCTCAAGGCCAAAGGCATTCCGGTTTTCTCGCTGCTTTCCGACTTCGCCGCCGGCGTGCGACAGGGCTATATCGGCCTCAACAACCGCAAGGTGGGGCGCACGGCCGCTTGGATGGTGTCCAAGGTCGCAAAACGGCCCGGCAAGGTGGCGGTGTTTGTCGGTAGCCATCGTTTCCAGGGGCACGAGCTCCGTGACGTCGGCTTTCGCTCCTATTGCCGTGAGAACGCGCCGACGTTCGAGGTGCTCGATCCGCTTGTGAACCTGGAGAAACGGCAGGTCACCTACGAGGCAACGCTTGATCTCATGCAGCGGGAACCCGAGCTCGTCGGCTTCTATGTCGCCGGGGGCGGCATGGAGGGCGCCATCTCCGCGGTCCGGGAAGAGGGTAAAAGTCGCGATCTCGTCGCGATCGTGAATGAAATCACGCCGGAATCTCGGGCGGCACTCGCTGATAACATCATCACGATGGCGGTCGCCACGCCAATGCGCCGGCTTTCCCAGGAGCTGATAACGCTGATGACGCGGGCTATCGAGACCGGCACTGCTGAAACACCAGGACAGACATTTCTGCCGTTCGACATTCATCTGCCGGAAAATATATGAAACTGATGGCTTCTATCGTAAGCGGGGAAGTTTCCTTTCATAAATGAGAGAAAGTTGATTGATGATCCCATCCACGCGGGGTAGCCGCACCCCACAGGCCTCAGCCGCGGCCCAGGATGAAGCGCCAATTGGGTGAACGGATCGGCCACGCGTTCAGGCGGAAGCGCGAGGTCGCGACCGGCTTCATTGCCAACATCTCGACGTTGTCGGTCCAGGGCGGTGTCGTCAAGGATGCCTCACGCCAGTAGCCGAGCGAGGCCGGCACAGTCCATTGGGATTGACCTCGTCGACCGGCATCTCCTCGCCTGGCCGCGCGTGAAAAGCCGCGGCAAGGCCGGCAAAGTTGGCATTTGAGTGGGGCTAGACATCTTCTGGGACTTCGCACGCGAAATCGGAGGCGGCAGTCAACTCAGCACCAACCCGGGCATGTGTTCTGCTCGTTCCTGGCCCTCGTACTCAGCAAGGAACTGCGCCGCTCTGCCGAGCCAAAGGCCTGACGCCCGAATGGCAACCGCTCCTACGCGATCGCGACCGCCTCCAGGAAGCCCGAGACGCTCAATAGCTTTCAAGCAAAGGCGCCAGGCGAGATGCCTCCTGCAACATCATTTCCCGCATCCACAGGCTTGCCGGATCAGTATTGTGAAGCGCGGGCCATTGGACGGCCTCCGTGAATGCGGGATGAGGAAGTGGCGGCGGAAGTCCGACAATCCGCAGGGGTGTTGTTTTTGCGAAATGCTGCGCCAGCCGTAAGGGCATGGTCCCGATGCGGTTGGTGCCTGATAGGACGGGCGCGATCAGGCTAAAGCCCTGTACGACGACCTCGATACGTCTCTCGAAACCGTGCTCGAGCAAATACCACTCCTCCATGGTGGGCTGCCGGGTGTGCCTGAATTTGAGCACGACATGCCCCATCGACAAGTATCGCTCGAATGTAAGTGGCTCTGACAGCTGCTTGTTCGTGCCGCAGCCTACGCATACGAGCATATCTTCGAACAGGGCTGCGCGAGGATGTTTCGACATGAACACTTCCGGCATAATCAGAAAATCAACGTCGCCGCGCCGGAGAAGCTCCTCGGGGTCGTCGCAAATAGGCAGGCATTCGAAGCGGACGGCGGGAGCTTCCCGCGCAGTACGCTCTACGATCCTCTTAAAAAGCACGAGCGTGAGGTAATCGGAAAGCATGATTCGGAAGAGACGATCCGATTGGGCTGGGTTAAAGGCGTCGGAGGAAATAATCGATAGCTGGATGTGCAGCAATGCATCCCGGACTGCTGGGGCAAGCCCCTCCGCGCGCGGTGTCAAAATGAGCTCGCGGCCGTTCATCGTAAATAGCTCATTGCTGAAGTAGGCGCGTAACCGAGCGACGGCGGCGCTCATGGCCGGCTGGCTCAGGTTAATACTGTTGGCCGCGGCAGTGACTTTACGCTCCCTGATCAGAGCGTCCAGCACAACGAGGAGATTCAGATCCAGCCCCTTAAACCGCATATCCTGATCTATCCAGCGTGTGGATGGGCATCATCTAAACAATCAATTTTACGAATTTACGAACCATGCATTAGAGGAACGTAAATGACCGACGTCAAGCTCAAATCGACGGCGCCGCGACGGGCGGGAACATCGAGAGAGCTCATTGGCGAGCCCCACCGGCTGGCTCACCTTCGCTAACGACAACGGTTGAGTGCAGCCAACAACGCCGCCGCTTTGGCCGGGTAATGCGGCCCGCAAGAAACTATTTTGAAGAGAGGTCCTGAATGCGCCCTCAGGTGCAGTGGAAATTGTGCTGGGAAAACGAGTTGCAGCTCTCGGACCACGTCGAGCTCGCCCAGTTCTTTCGTAATACCTACGGGCCGACTGGGGCGTCCAACGCAGAACCGTTCGAAGGTAGTCGAAGCTGGGCCGGAGCCAGGCCTGAACTCCGCGCAATCGCCTATGATTCGAGCGGTGTAGCGGCTCACATGGGCATACTGCGCCGTTTCATCAAGGTTGACGCGGTCGATCTGTTGGTGGCTGAGCTGGGCCTGTACGGGGTACGTCCGGATCTTGAGGGTCTCGGAATCGCCCATTCAATCCATGTCATGCTTCCAATACTGCAGGAGCTTGGCGTTCCATTCGCTTTCGGAACCGTCCGGGACGCGCTGCGGAATCATGTTGAGAGGTTCGGGCGGCGATACAGCCCTATGGCCGTTTTGTCGGGAATTCGCGTGCGCTCCACCCGACCAGAGGCGCGCCTCGACCTGCCGCCCACACGCATCGATGACGCACTCACCATTGTTCTGCCAGTTGGACGGCCGATCAGCGAATGGCCCACGGGCACGATGATCGATCGGAACGGACCAGAGCTATGAGCCGTCCCGATTGCTTGTACGAAGTGCGCCGTGAGTGCTCTGACGGCACCGGCCGTCGCAGCGTTTATCTGACGTTTGACGACGGTCCCAATCCACTTTTCACACCGGAGATTCTGGATGTGTTGGCAGAGCAGCGGGTGCCGGCGACTTTCTTCGTCATCGGCGCCTACGCCTTAGAGCACCCGGATCTAATCCAACGAATGTTTGCAGAAGGGCACGAGCTAGGCAACCACACGATGACTCATCCGGATCTGTACAAATGCGGCTTCGGCGAAGTGCAACGTGAGATCTTTGAAGCGAACGGCGCCATCATGAGGGCGTGCCCTCAGGCCTCGGTGCGCTATATTCGCGCGCCCTACGGGGCCTGGAGCGAAGAAGTCTTCACAGCGTCACAGATCGCCGGGCTGACGGCCCTCCATTGGTCCGTCGACCCTCGAGATTGGTCTCGCCCTGGGGCCGACGCGATTATCGATACCGTGCTCGCCTCTGTCCGGCCGGGCGCAATCGTACTCTTGCACGACGGATGCCCTCCCGGCGAGTTGAGCCAGGGCGCTCACGCCGGTCTGCGCGACCAGACGGTCACGGCGCTGTCCCGGCTGATTCCAGCACTTCATGAGCGCGGATTTGTAATCCGCTCACTTCCTCAACATCACTGAACAAACGAGATCCCATGACTCTTCTTGGTACAACCAGCACTGTGGCCATTTCGCTTTATGCACTGCTCTCGACTGCTTATAAGAGCATGCAGGGGATTTATGCTCTGCCGACAAACGACTCATCGGCGTTGGAGGATCTCGTCGGCTCCGATCAACTGCCCAGCGTGGATGTCATCGTCCCCTGCTTCAACGAGGATCCGCGCACGCTTTCAGAGTGCCTGGCGTCCATTGCAGACCAAGAATACGCCGGAAGACTTCGGGTCTATGTGGTTGATGACGGTTCTGGAAATCGCGAAGCCGTAGGAACTGTCCACGAAACCTACGCGCGCGACCCTAGGTTCGACATCATTTTGCTTCCCGAGAATGTTGGAAAGCGCAAGGCGCAGATCGCCGCGATACGCCGCTCATCCGGGGATTTGGTGCTTAACGTTGATTCAGACACGATACTCGCGCCCGACGTCATCACCAAGCTTGTACCGAAGATGCGAGATCCAGCGGTCGGCGCAGTCATGGGTCAGTTGATTGCCAGTAACCGGAGCGAGAGCTGGCTGACAAGGCTGATAGACATGGAGTACTGGCTGGCTTGCAACGAGGAGCGCGCGGCACAGGCTCGCTTCGGTGCCGTTATGTGCTGTTGCGGCCCATGTGCCATGTACCGCCGGTCTGCGCTCCTTTTGTTACTGGACCAGTACGAGTCGCAATTTTTTCGGGGCAAGCCAAGCGACTTCGGGGAGGATCGCCATCTCACTATCCTCATGCTGAAAGCAGGCTTTCGAACCGAGTACGTTCCGGGCGCCATCGCGGCCACAGTCGTTCCGAACAGACTCGGACCGTATCTGCGCCAACAACTCCGTTGGGCACGAAGCACATTCCGGGACACGCTGCTTGGGCTGCGCTTGCTGCCCGGCCTCAATAGCTATCTCACGTTGGACGTGGTCGGACAGAATCTCGGGCCGCTACTCCTCGCCCTATCGGTACTAACGGGCCTCGCACATTTCGCACTGACAGGCACTGTGCCTTGGTGGACAGGACTGATGATTGTGTCCATGACCATGGTCCGATGCAGCGTGGTAGCATTTCGTGCTCGACAGTTTCGATTTCTGGGCTTTTCCCTGCACACGTTCATCAACATCTTTCTCTTACTTCCCTTGAAGGCCTACGCGCTGTGTACATTGAGCAATAGCGATTGGCTGTCGCGAAGCTCTGCTGTCGCTACATCGAACACTGGGGGAAAACAGGCCCCCACCCAAACTCCGATCACTGGATCAAGCAGGGCAGAATTCTCACCGCATGCGGCTCCGCTTCGCAGGCTCAATCTTGCGCGGATTCTTCGGGATTAGCGCTGTCGAGCAACATCTGCGGCGACGAGTGATCGCTAATTACCTAGGTGGACGAGAGGTGGACGAGTTTGACCCAGAACATGAATCATCAGTTGCTCGATCGGGAATTGGCCGCAGACGATCCGTGGCGCCTCGACGGCAATCCGTTCGAGCGGGAGCGCCACACGCAAATGCTCCAGCTGGCGCTTGCCCAAGGCTCCATTACAAATGCCCTCGAAGTCGGGTGCGCTGCCGGCGCATTCACGGAAAAATTAGCTCCCAACTGCCAAGGGCTCACCGTCATCGATGTCGTGGCGCAAGCGATTGCTCGAGCACGTCAACGGATAAAGGAGCCGTCGCGCATCAACTGGATAGTCTCCGATGTTCAACAGTTTTCGACCGACGAGTTGTTTGACCTGATCGTTGTGGCGGAGGTCCTATACTACCTCGAAGACATAGCCGAGATGCGCGCGGCCGTCAAAAACCTGGTGCGGGTGCTTGCGCCAGGCGGGCATCTGATCTTCGGATCGGCAAGGGATGCTAATTGCCGTCGCTGGGGTCACGCCGCTGGTGCTGAGCCGGTCATCGCCATGCTGAACGAAACATTGATCGAGGTAGAGCGTCTTGAGTGTCGGGGCGAGTCGGTCAACGAAGACTGCTTGCTCGTCCGTTTCCGGAACCCGCTTTCCGCTTCCTGATGAATCGAATCTATCGCCGTTAACGTGGAGACACTATGCGCATCTGTGGTACCAAGCTGACCCATGATGGGGCGATCGCCCTTGTCGAGGATGGACGGCTCGTCTTCTGCGTTGAGCAGGAAAAGCGGCACAACAATCCGCGTTATCACACCATCGATAATCTCGACGCAATTGTCGCCGCTTTGGCGGAACAGGGGCTAAATCCTTGTGATGTCGATCAGTTCGTTATCGACGGCTGGGATGGCGAAGACGAGTCACAGTTTCAGGTCCGGCAGGCAACCAAGCAACCGCCAGTCTTGGCGTCCCTCTCGGTAAAATGAACCCATGTCCATGGTAGCGATCGATCTTACTGACGTAAGCAAAACTTATGACAAGCTCGTTGTCGACAGACTGTCGTTCCGCGTTGCGGCGGGGGAATGCTTCGGGCTCTTGGGACCGAACGGTGCGGGCAAAAGCACGATTGCGCGTATGGTCCTCGGCATGACATCGCCTGATGCCGGCAAGATTACTGTGCTCGGCGCTCCAGTGCCGGCGCGCGCGCGTTTGGCACGTATGCGCATCGGCGTGGTTCCGCAGTTCGACAATCTTGATACCGCGTTCACTGTACGCGAGAACCTGTTGGTGTTCGGTCGCTACTTCCGGATGAGCAGACGCCAGATCGAAGCGGTCATACCATCGCTGCTTGAGTTCGCCCGCCTCGAGAACAAAGCGGATGCGCGCGTCGCCGAACTGTCCGGCGGCATGAAGCGGCGCCTGACGCTCGCGCGTGCGCTGATCAATGACCCGCACTTGCTGGTGATGGACGAGCCGACCACCGGCCTCGATCCGCAGGCCCGTCACCTGATCTGGGAACGGCTGCGATCGCTGCTGGCGCGGGGCAAGACTATTCTTTTGACTACCCATTTCATGGAAGAGGCCGAGCGGCTGTGCGATCGGCTGTGCGTTATGGAGGAGGGGCGCAAGATCGCCGAAGGCCGCCCGTCCGCACTCATTGACGAGCAGATCGGCTGTGACGTGGTCGAGGTCTACGGCGGCAATCCGCATGAACTGGGTGCGCTGATCCGGCCGTACGCACACCGCATCGAGGTGAGCGGTGAGACGCTTTTTTGCTATGCACCCGATCCGGAGCAGGTGCTGGTGCAGCTACGCGGGCGCGCGGGTCTGCGCCTTCTGCAGCGTCCCCCCAATCTCGAGGATGTGTTCTTGCGGCTAACCGGGCGCGAGATGGAGGACTGAACAATGGGCGAACGTTATGCGGCGGCCATGCCCGCCAATGCGTGGAATTGGGTCGCGGTTTGGCGCCGCAACTATCTTGGATGGAAGAAAATCGGGCTTGCATCGGTTCTCGGCAACCTCGCCGATCCGATGATCTATCTGTTCGGTCTCGGCTTTGGCATCGGAACAATGATAGGTCCTGTTGAGGGCACTTCGTACATTGCGTTTCTCGCGGCTGGCATGGTTGCCACAAGCGCGATGGCATCGGCGACTGCTGAAACGGTTTACGGGAGTTTCGGCCGCATGGACAACCAGCGCACCTGGGAAGGAATGCTATGCACTCAGCTGACGCTCGGCGATATCTTACTCGGCGAATTGGCGTGGGCAGCCACGAAGGCCCTGATGGCGGGCACAGCAATCACTGTTGTTGCCACCACGCTCGGCTACACATCGTGGCCATCCATCCTCTGCTTGCTGCCAGTCATCGCTCTCAGTGGCCTCGCCTTCGCGAGTCTAGCGATGGTCGTCACGGCGCTTGCGCCCAGTTATGAATATTTCATATTTTATAATACGCTTGTTATAACACCCATGCTGTTCCTTTGCGGCGCGATGTTTCCGGTCAACCAATTGCCCGGCGCTTTTCAGGACGTCGCCTCCTTGTTGCCGCTCGCACATGCAATTGACCTCATTCGTCCGGCGATGCTTGGCCGTCCGGCCGGCAGCATGGGCCTGCATATCGGCGCGCTTTGCATATACACGGTTTTACCGTTCTTCCTATCGGTTGCTCTATTTCGTCGTCGGCTGATGCGTTGACGCTACTCACCATTCGTAAAATTGATTTTTTGGGCGATACCCATCCACGCGTCGGATAGGTCAATACATGCGTTTTAAGGGACTCGATCTAAATCTCCTCGTTGTGCTGGACGCTTTGATCAGGGAGCGTAAAGTCACCGCCGCGGCCCGCAGTATTAACCTGAGTCAGCCGGCCATGAGCGCCGCCGTCGGTCGGTTACGCGCCTATTTCAGCGATGAGCTATTTACGATGAACGGCCGCGAACTCATTTTGACACCGCGCGCGGAGGGGCTCGCCACAGCAGTCCGGGAGGCATTGCTGCACATCCAGCTGTCGATTATTTCCTGGGACGCCTTTAACCCGGCCCGATCGGATCGTCGCTTCCGCATCATCCTTTCCGATTACCTCACGCTCGTATTTTTTAAGAAGATCGTAAAGCGTGCTGCGCGGGAAGCTCCCGCCGTCCGCTTCGAATGTCTGCTTATTTCCGACGACCCCGAGGAGCTTCTCCGGCGCGGCGACGTTGATTTTCTGATTATGCCGGAAGTGTTCATGTCGAAACATCCTCGCGCAGCCCTGTTCGAAGATATGCTCGTGTGCGTAGGCTGCGGCACGAACAAGCAGCTGTCAGAGCCACTTACATTCGACCGATACTTGTCGATGGGGCAGGTTGTGCTTAAATTCGGGGACACCCGGCAGCCCTCCATCGAGGAATGGTATTTGCTCGAGAACGGTTTCGAGAGACGTATCGAGGTCGTCGTACAGGGCTTTAGCATGATCCCGCCCCTTCTATCAGGCACCAACCGCATCGGGACAATGCCCTTACGGCTGGCGCAGCATTTCGCAAAATTAACACCCCTGCGGATTGTCGAACTTCCGCCGCCACTTCCTGCCGCATTCACGGAGGCCGTCCAATGGCCTGCGCTTCACAATAATGATCCGGCAAGCCTATGGATGCGGGAAATGATGTTGCAGGAGGCATCTCGTATGATTACCCCGCCTAAGAGCACCGGACGTCTCAGTTGTCGGCCGACGACCCCTCGGTTATGAGAGGAGGCATGGATGGCGATTGGGATTGGGCGATTCCTGCATTGTCGAGAACGATGCAGGGAGAGCAGATCCTTCAGCCTGAAGAGGTGGCAACGATGCTGCGGCTGCATGAGCTTGGCTGGGGAATGAACCGACGGGCGAAGGAATTCGGGTGCGCGCGCAACACGGTGCCTCGGTATCTAAGCGAGGGCGGGACTGTTCCGTTTCGCAAGCCTGTGCGGCCGACCGCGTTTGACGGACCGGACAATTGGCTGCGGGAGCGCTTCTTCCCCCATGGCTCGGGCTGGATGACGATCTCGACCCGCTCCAGATGCGCCGGGAACGCCTTGCGCGGTCGCGCAGCACGTCGCGGCTCGCCTGTCGGTCTTGCGGCCTCGAGCTCGGACTCAATCGCGCCGAGCCCGGTCTGGATTTCGAAGGCGAAGGCCTGCTGGGCACGTTCGAGCTTCTCGGAGCTGCGACCGAAGCGGCGCGCTCCAGCTGCTTGATGATCCCATGAAGGTCGGCGATCTTCTCCTGGGCACGCTCGTTGAGTGTCGCCATCCGGACGATCTCGGCCTTGAGTGTTTCGCTCCGGAGTTGTTGCAGTTCGGCCTTCTCCGCCGCCATGGCGACGAACATCGCCTTGAGCGGATCGATTTCGTGGGGACGGGCCGAAGCGCTTCTCGTCATGACGCCGACAGGAGCTTATTTTGCACGGCCTGAGGCCCGCCTTTTGCGCCTGAGTCACTTCGCCACGGCCTATCCGGCCGACGTCGGACGCCGTCTCCGTTCGGCTCAAACGCGCCAGTCCATGCCTTCGACGAGCGCCATCAGTTCCGCGCGGCAAGCCGGATCACGCCGTTCTCCACCCGCGGCCAGCGGAACTTGTCCTCGTCCAGCGCTTACGGTGCGGGTATGCCGGCGTCGAGCAAACAGAGAGAAGTTTGGGGCCGAACCAGGTCGGCCCCGTTACGAAGTGTTGTCCTGGTGGTTTGAGTGTCGAATCTTCAGATCGATTGCTTGGGCGACCAGCGTCCCCGCCGCCAGCGAGCCCGCAACTGCTCAGCAGAAGGAAGTGAACGTGAGTGCATCCATTTCGTAAATGTGTGCCTATCCAAGCAATCGATTTCTCTAATTATCCGATGAGCAATATGAACGCGTCAGGCAGGGTGCATCATTAGGAGTATTTTCGATGGCAAAGATTATCGAGGGTGGCCCGGGTGCCGAAACACTCATCGGCACCGAGCTTGACGATTGGATGGAGGGTTTCCAGGGCGGTGACTGGATTGACGGTCGTGGCGGCAACGACGAGATCTCGGGTGGCCCGGACAGTGACCGACTCATCGGCGGCAAGGGTAACGACCGCATCTTCGGCGGAGATGGCTGGGACGATCTCTCCGGCGACAACGGCCGCTTCAACCCGCGCGTCTCCGGTGAGGACAATGACAGGCTCAGCGGCGGTCCCGGCCAGGATGTCCTCTACGTGGGTGACGGCCAGGACACGTTGACCGGGGGCACCGACAGTGACACGTTCGTGTTCCAGTTCCACAATCCGGTGCCTGGGGTTGTCGGGTCGAAGTCGGACATTACCACTATCACCGATTTCAACCCGGCGGAGGACAAGTTCGCCTTCGATGCGGTGGGCCTCTACAATGACGGTTTTGGCGCGAACTTCGTCAACAACGCCAGCATACAGTCCGGCTACCCGGTGAGCAGCTTCTACAGTGGTGCGGCCTCAGGTGCGAACGGCGAACACGTCGTGGTAATCACTGGCGAATCTTTCAACTCTGCTTCTGAAGCCGCGAGTGCGATCTCCGGCGAGCACGCCGGCGACATCATTGTCTACCAAAGCAGCTACACCGACAGAGTCGCAACTCTGGCCTATGTCACCGCCGACAACAACGCGCATGAATTCGTCCACCTGGGCGGTGTGGTCACCGTGGCCGACCTAGGCCTGACCGCGTCGGACTTCACCTTCGTTTGATCCAGAAAACCCATACGGAACAGCGCCCCGCCCCCCCGGGGGCGGGCGCTTTCCGTTTCCGCTACTTGCGATGGGCCGGGGCGCCCGGGAGCAGTCGCAGCGTGTACAGCTTGACGAAGCCCTGCACGTCGCGCTGTTCGTACACCGAAATCTCCCTGAAGGCGTGGAGGCGGAAGCCTGTTCGGGCCCTTGCGGCCGGCCACGATGACGTTGCCCTTCCAAACCTTCAGCCGGACGGTGTTGTTGTTGACCCGCTCCATTAGATGCCAAACCAAACACATTCGGCGGGAGCACTGATCCTGAATCAGCGCGCGGATGCAGTCGGTTGCCGCTCGGGGAGCAATATAGGGAGCTGGGTCGCCAGATCCTCACGGAGACCTACGTGAGTAACCATTCCTTGAAGGATTCAGCTTTGAGACCTTTCCCTCTGAGTTCCGCTATTTGGGGAATTCTGTTGATCAGCGGCGTGGTCAACGTGCTTGCGCTGATCTCGCCGCTGTTCATGCTTCAGGTCTACGACCGCGTTCTGGCAAGTGGCAGCGTATCGACGCTAGTGGGGCTCGTCGTGCTTGCTGCAGGGCTTTATGCGTTCCAATGCCTGCTCGACGTTTTGCGCGCCCGCGTGCTGCTGCGGATTGGCGAGCGTTTCGATGAACAGTTTTCCGGACGCGTTCACGATGCGATCGTTCGCCTTCCGCTTTTAACGCGCATGCCGGGCGACGGCTTGCAGCCGCTTCGCGATCTCGACAATATTCGCGGATTCTTAGGTGGAAACGGTCCGACAGCGTTCTTCGATCTGCCATGGATGCTGCTTTATCTTGCCATTTGCTTCCTCTTTCATTTCTGGATCGGCATGACGGCCCTTATCGGGGCGATCGGTCTCACATCTCTGACACTTCTTGCCAACACTCTCTCGCAACAACCGATACGCGATACCATTGCCCACAACATGGCACGAAATGGTCTACTGCAAGCAGCGCGTTGCAATGCCGAGGTCGTGCAAGCTCTCGGTCTCGGAAGGCGGATCGCTGCCCGATGGCACACGGCCAATGCCAAGTATCTGGCCGCCAGCCGGAAAGCCGGGGACGTGGCAGGTGGGCTGGGTGCCATTTCAAAGTCGCTGCGCGTGCTGCTGCAATCGGCCATTCTTGCCGTCGGCGCGTACCTTGTGATCAGTCAGGAGGCTACGGCCGGGGTCATGATTGCAAGTTCGATCATGATGGGGCGTGCGCTGGCTCCGGTCGATCTGGCCATTTCAAGCTGGAAACCCTTCCTCATGGCGCGCCAGGGTTGGGCGCGGCTGGAGGACCTCCTGGGAAAGGTTCCTGAAACCGCTCCTGTTATGCCAATGCCTGCACCTGAACGCGAACTCCGCCTCGAAGGCGTGACAATCGTTCCGCCCGGCGAAAGGAAGCCGACCGTGACCGGCCTTGCGTTTGCCGTTCAGGCGGGAAGCGCACTCGGGATCATCGGTGCATCGGGTTCGGGCAAGTCGACACTCTCGCGCGCCATCGTCGGCGCATGGACGCCGGTCGCCGGAAAGGTTCGCATCGACAGCGCAAGCCTCGATCAATGGGACCGGGAAGCGCTAGGCCGTCATATCGGCTATCTGCCGCAAGGTGTTGAACTATTCGACGGCACCATTGCCGAAAACATCGCTCGTTTTGAAGACGATCCTGACCCTGAGGCTATTGTCGCCGCGGCGAAGGCAGCGGGCACGCACGAACTGATCCTCCGATTTGAGCACGGCTACGAAACCCCGATTGGTGAGGCCGGATCGGCACTTTCCGCCGGGCAGCGCCAGCGTGTCGGTCTTGCCCGTGCCCTTTATCGAGACCCTTTCCTTGTTGTGCTCGATGAACCCAATGCCAATCTCGATGCGGAAGGCGAGGCTGCGGTCGTTAAGGCGATCGCCTCCGTGCGCGAGCGCAAGGGCATTGCGGTTGTCGTTGCCCATCGGCCGAGCGCCATCCGCGCCGTGGATTTGGTGTTGGTGATGGAAGGTGGACGGCAGCGAGCATTCGGTGCGCGTGATGAAGCGCTTTCCAAAGTCCTTAAGGGGGCAGCGATGGCATCAGGCGCTGGGGTCAAGGCCATCGAGTCTACACAGGATAACGAGCGCGCTGACATGGAGGATCCCGGTGTCCGGCATTCATCAGAACAATGACGTTTCCAGGTCCATTCGCCGGCATCTGGTGGCGGGCCTGCTGGCGAGCGTGATCTTTGTGGGAGGAGCCGGAGCCTGGGCGGCCTTCACAAATCTGTCCGGCGCGGTTGTCGCGTCCGGACACTTTGTCGTCGATTCCTATGTGAAGAAGGTGCAGCACCCGACCGGCGGGGTGGTGGGAGAAATCCTGGTGAGCGAAGGTGATAAAGTAAAAGCCGGCGACATCCTCATGCGGCTCGACGCCACCCAGACGCGCGCCACTCTCGCTGTAGTCACCAAGCGGCTCGATGAGCTGGCCGCCAACCTGGCACGACTCGAAGCTGAGCGTGACGATCTGGCGGAGATCGCCTTCCCGGACTGGCTGCTCGCCCGCAGAGATGTTCCGGACGTAGCTTCGGCAGTACATGGCGAGACGCGGCTGTTCGAATTCCGCAGACAATCCCGCGACGGAAGGCAGGCGCAGCTAGCGGAACGCATCACTCAATATGAGCACGAGATCGAGGGGCTCAAGGCGCAAGAAATCGCTTGTGAGAAAAGCACCGAGATCCTCCAAAAGGAAATTGCTGCCCTGAGTGGGCTGCGCGTCCAAGGCATTGTCTCGGACCAACGCTTGAACAGTCTGAAGACGCAGGTTGCCACTTTCGGCGGCGAACGCGGTGAGAAGATTGCACAACAGGCACAGAGGGCAGCCCGCATAGCCGAAACGCGCCTGCAGATCCTGCAGATCGATCCGGATTTCAAGACGGAAGTCGGCCAAGAGCTCAGAGAGGTTCAGGCGCAGGTTGGGGAGTATGTTGAGCGCAAGGTGGCGGCTGAACAGGAACTGCGACGGATCGATATTGTCGCGCCGCAGTCAGGCGCCATTCAACAACTCGCAGTTCATACTGTCGGAGGAGTGATCACGCCCGCCGATCCGATTATGCTAATCGTGCCGGAAGGCGACGATCTTGCGCTTGAAGCACGAATCACCCCGAAGGACATCGACCAAATCCAGCTTGGTCACAAGGCCGTGCTGCGGATGTCAGCCTTCAATCTGAGGACCACGCCGGTATTGAACGGATATGTCAGCCGGATCGCAGCCGATCTGGCGACGGACGAAAAAAACGGCGTTTCGTATTACCTGGTGCGTCTGTCAGTTCCGCATGCGGAACTGACGAAGCTCAAGGACCTGACGCTCGTGCCCGGCATGCCGGCCGAAGCGATGATCCAGACGGGCGAGCGTACGGCGCTTTCTTATTTTGTGAAGCCGCTGTCGGACCAAATCAGTCGCGCATTCCATGAGGAATGAAAGTGATCCACAGAAATATTTTGTTGGTATTCTTGTTGGTTGTTACGCATGCATGAGAGTCATAACCGTCTGAAAACACAACCATGCGTTCCTCAGTTGGATTGCGCCTCTGACTCAGATACGTGGTTCCGCGGTCATTTTGCCCTTGCAAGTCGCTGCCCATTCAGTTCTTGGCCTCGAGCGCATTAAGATACCCATCATCGTACACAAAGGCTGGAAAAGAGTCCGGTGTCTTGAGCGATCCTAGGTCTGGAGACCTAGGTGAGCCTGCAAGCACAGGGCCAGGACATGATTGAGCGTCTGCAATATTCGGACAGGTGCATAGAAAGACAGGCAGGCGCCAAAGACGCGCTTTCAACGCACTAAACCGATGCTGCGCACCCCGAGCGTCTTGCCGCCCTCGCTCCCGCCGGTAGGAATCAATCGCGAGCAGGCTGCGACGTTCATCGGCGTAAGCTCAACGACCTTTGATGAAATGGTCCAGGACGGCCGGATGCCGCAGCCACGAATGCCGAGCAAGGGGCGCATTGTTTGGGACGTCGAGGAACTTGTATTGGCGTTTCGAAAGCTCCCTCACCGCCAAATCGGAGGAGCACCAAAGCTTGACGAAGATTCGCCGCCACTAGACAATCCTTGGGATCGAAAACCACGAACATGACGGATGAGCCCGTGAAGGTCGATCTTAAGGGCGTAGTGAAGGACACTGATCGCCACGGCAATGATCGGTACTATTTTCGCGCACCGGGTCGGAAGAAGGTCCGGCTCCGTGAACCGACCGGCAGCGACGAGTTCCTCGAGGAACTGCGGTGCGCGCGCGCCGAGGTCACTTATGTTCGGCCCGGCACTCTTCCCGAGATTTGCCGGCGCCTCCCCAAGCCTTCCGAGCCAGCGAAGAAAGGCACGTTGCTGTGGCTTTGCCAGGAGTATTACCGTCGGGGCGGCACGGAAATCACCCAAGACACTATGGCGCGCCGACGAGCAATTCTGGAGCGCGTATGCGAATTACCTCACCCCCTCGAAGGTGACCCGGATCCTCAGTATCCCACCAAGGGATCTCTGCCATTCGCCGGTATGAAACGGTCTCATGTTAAGGAGATCAGGGACACCAGGCTCGACGCCCTTGGCGCGGCAAACAATATCGTAAAAGCCATCAGCGCGATGTTTGAGTGGGCAAAGGACACAGAGATTCCGGGCGTCGACTCCAATCCCGCCCGCGGCATCAGACGGCTAAAGAGCGGCGACGGCTGGCACCCATGGGACGTGTCGGAGATCGTTCAATATGAGAAGCGGCATCCGCTGGGTACCGCAGCCAGACGTGCGCTCTCGATCTTCATGTTTACTGGCCTGCGGTTGTCCGACGTCGCGATCTTCGGTCGACAGCACATCACGCTCGTCTACAACGAGGAGACCGAGCAGTGGGAGAAGTGGATCAGAATTAAGCCTGGGAAGACCAGTCGTAACAAGGATGCGGTGTTGGTGGAGCTCCCGCTTCTGCCCGAACTAGAGGCGGAACTTGAGCACACGCCCTCCGACCAGATGACCTTCCTGGTCAATGAGTATGGTCGCCCGTTCTCGGAGAACGGTCTGGGCAACAAGATGCGCCAGTGGTGTGATCAAGCTGAGCTGCCGCACTGCAGTGCTCATGGAATTCGCAAGGCCGGCGCGACGATCGCCGCTGAGAACGGCGCGACGCACGAGCAGCTGAAGGCGATATATGGGTGGACTACCTACCAGCAGCCCGACCACTACATCAAGAAAGCGCGTCGCCGGAAGGTAGCGAGAGCGGCGAAATACCTGCTGGTTATCGATCGAAAAGAGAACAAAATTGTCCCACTTTCTGAGGGGGTTGAAAGAGGTGGGACAAAAATGGCCAAAAAATCCAATTAAATCAACGGCCACAAAAGCCAATGGTGGGCCCGGAGGGACTCGAACCCCCAACCAAGCGGTTATGAGCCGCCGGCTCTAACCATTGAGCTACAGGCCCCACGGCGTTGGATTAGTGTTTTTCCCTGAGCCGCACAAGGCTTTCAGAGCGGCTTTCCGAGGGGGCTGGCCGAGACCGCCCAAATCAGCCCATATTGATAACCTATTGCACGTCCCCCATTGGAGCCGCTCGACACTCGGCAGTCTTGGGATCGCAGATCGAGGAGATTTCATGACCAGACGTATTTTGCCACTGGCGATTGCCGCCGCAATCGCATTTCCGGCGATCGCCGGCGCCGCCGATTCGCCGCCGCCGCCGCGCATCGTCGTCACCGGCGAAGGCGAGGCGGCGATAGCACCCGATCTGGCTCTGCTGACGCTCAGCGTCATGCGCGAGGCCAAGACGGCGCGTGCCGCGCTCGATGCCAATAACGACGCCATGGCCGCGGTGATCGCGGCAATGAAATCGTCCGGCATCAAGGAGCGCGACCTGCAGACCGCGGGCATCCAGATCAACCCGCGCTATAACTACACCAACAAGCCCGACGGCAGCCAGGAGGCCGAACTTGTCGCCTATCAGGTGACCAACACGCTTTCGGTGCGCATCCGCGACATCGACAAGACCGGCGACATTCTCGACAAGGCGGTGTCGCTCGGCGTCAACCAGGGCGGCGGCATCTCCTTCTCCAACGACGATCCGGCGGCAGCCGTCACTGAAGCGCGCAAGAAGGCCGTCGCCAATGCCATGGCCAAGGCCAAGACGCTGGCCGAAGCGGCCGGCGTCGGCATCGGCCGGGTTCTGGAAATCACCGACCAGAATTTCGCACCGCCGCCGATGCCAATCAACGCCAAGGCTTTCGATGCGGCCGGCGCATCGGTCCCCGTGCAGGCCGGCGAGAATTCCTATACCGCGCAGGTGACGGTGACTTTCGAACTGAAGTGATCGTCGATCGCAGCGCATAAAAAACCCCGGAGGACCGATCCTCCGGGGTTTTCGAGCCGCACCTTTCCGTCCTGGCGGAAAGAGGCTCCGCTACTTTACCGGCTGAAAGACGCCGGCCGCAAAGCTTCGACGGGCTTAGCGATAGATAATCGGACAACCGCGCTCGTTGGCGAATACGATCACCACGCGGTCGCCGTACTGGCGGCCAGCGACCTTGACCGTGCGGCGGTTGATGTCGACGATGCGGGCGCGGCGCAGGCCCATACGTTCGGCCTTGTCGAGGGCACGCTCCGGCGAACAGGAGCGGCGCCAGTTGCGCTCACGGCGGTGTTCGCGATAGTAACCATCATCTTCGTCGCCGGTATAGACGCCGACGCGCGGATCTTGGTTGTTGCCGAAGCCGAGATAGATACTGTCTGCATGGGCTGGGATGGCAGCAAGCGTGCCAAGGCCGACAAGAGCCGAAAGAGCCGCCGTCTTGATGGTGTTGAACATTGTCTTCTCTCCTTGTTTGAGGGTTTCCACCCGTTTTCGTCGAACCGATGGGAGGAGAATGCACCCGCCTGTCTGAATTTTTTGCGAACCGGCCGTTCATCTCCGGTTCATGCGGCAGAACCGGGATAGTCTCTCGCTTCCGGAACCGGTGCTATGGACGGCGGTCCTACATAGGGTGGACCGGCATGGGCGGATAGGCAACGTCCGTTTTGCTGTCGGTTCTGGGTCCTCGATTCCGGAGTAAATCCTAAGGCTCGTCTGCAAGCATATGGTCGAAATAATCCTCCGGCTCGGCAAGCTCCGTCTCGCTGGCGCTGACCCGGCCGCGCATCGAGATGCCGGCCTCGTGCACAGTCTCGTCGCTTCCCGACACCAGCCTGTGCCACCAATAAAGATCGCGGCCCTCGGCAACCAACCGGTAAGCGCAGGTCTTGGGCAGCCAGCTGATGGTGCGCACATTCTGCGGCGTCAGCCCGACGCAATCCGGAACACGCGCCAGCCGGTTGGTATAATCGGAGCAGCGGCAGCTTCCAGCGTCGAACAGCCGGCAGCCGACGCTGGTCCAGTAGATATCTCCGGTGTCCTCGTCTTCGAGTTTGGACAGGCAGCATTTGCCACAGCCGTCGCAGAGCGATTCCCACTCGGCCGGGGTCATCGCCTCCAGCGTCTTGGTTTTCCAGAACGGCTTTTCCATCGTCGGCATGTGGACCTCGGAGGCGTCAAGGTCAAGCGCAGCAACCCATGCACCCTCGTCCGAACAATACGCCGGGACCATACGCCAAGACCATACGAATGACATGAAGTCGCCTTCAAAACGCCGGTCAATCGCCCTGTGCCACCGCTAAGACCTACAAACAGGAACCAAACATGGTTGCTGAAAGTTTGGGCAGGGATGGGACGCCACAAGGAGTGTTTATGATGAAACGCCAACCACGGATTCTGGCAGGCACGGCGCTTGGCCTGTTGATGGCGTCCGCGCCGTTAGGCGCGTTCCCGCTGCAAGGCAGCGCCGCATTCGGCCCCGCTCGGAACAGCGCAGTGCTTATCCCGGCGCAGTCGAATTGCGCCGAAGGCGAGTCGGCCGAAGCCTGTGCCCAAGGCGGGCAGGCGGAGCCGGAACAGAAGCCCGGCAAGAGGCGCGAACGGCAGGAGCGAACCGAAGCACCCGCCGAACAATCGGGCGAGTCCGAGCAAAAGCCGCGCCGGAACAAGCGCGAGCAGCAACAGACCGAATCCGCGCCCGCCGAACAACTCGCGCCCTCGGGCGGAGAGGAGCAGGGCAATCAACGCAGGAAAAAGAGGCAGCAACAGCAGATCGAAGCCGAACAGCCGGCCGAGCAGGCTGCACCCGTGAATGACGATCAGCAGATCAAGCCGCGCAGGAAGAAGCGCGACCAGCAACAGCGGGAAGCCGCACCTGCTGAACAGCCGGCCGAGCAAGCTGCGCCCGCGAGCGACGATCAGCAGCAGCTCAAGCCGCGCAGGAAGAAGCGCGACCAGCAACAGCAGGAAGCCGCACCTGCTGAACAGCCGGCCGAGCAGGCTGCGCCCGCGAACGACGTTCAGCAGCAGCTCAAGCAGCGCAGGAAGAAGCGCGACCAGCAACAGCAGGAAGCCGCACCTGCTGAACAGCCGGCCGAGCAGGTTGCCCCTGCAAACGACAACGAGCAGGGCAATCCGCGCAAGAGGAAGAATAAGCAGGACCAGCAGGCGGCGCCGGCTCTCCCACAGGCCGAGCCACTTCCAACCGACAAGCAAGCCGCTCCTGCTCAAGCCGAACAGCCCCAGGACCAGACGAAGAAACGCGGCAAGAAGCCCGTTGGGGAAGAGCCGGTGACAGGCGAACAGCAGCCCGCAACCGGTGAGCAACCCGCCACCGGCGAACAGGCAGCACCCGCCGAGGGTGGGCCCCCTGCTTCGGGCGAAGCCGCGGCCAACCCGAACGAGGCGCCCATACTGGACAGTCAGAAGGATGTCAGGCGCAGGCACGGCAAGGACCAAGGCGGCCAAAACGCGGGTCGCCAAAATGGCGGCAAAACGGGTGGTCAGGAAGGCAACCAGCCCGTCGAGGAGAACGGCAACCAGGCGGAAGTCTCGAAACCGGCTCCGGTCGACCAGGGGCCGCCCCCGACCGACGACCGGGCAGCGCAGCAGGAGATCAAACCTGAAAAGATCGCTCCCGTGACCGAGGAAAAAGGCAAGCGCGTCGAGCGCTCAGCCGATTTCGAGGATGTTCGTCGTCGGCGGCGCCCGCAAGGCACCAATGTCCTCAGGGAATTCGGCGACCGCGTCATCCTCCAGTTCAACAACCAGACGTTCGTCGAAAGCAGCGACGCCCCGCGTATGCACCGCGGCGCCAGGAATGTCTATTATGAGGACCTGTCGGGCGATCGCACCCGGGAAATCGTGGAGCGTGACAACGGTTTCCGGATCGTCACCATCCGCAACCGCTACGGCGACGTGATCCAGCGTTCACGCATCGCGCCTGACGGACGCGAATATGTGCTGAGCTATGTCGACGAGCGGAACTATGACGATGATGCAGACTGGCGCGACCCGGGCGACGACCTGCCGCCGATGCGCCTTACCATCCCGCAAGAGGAATACATTCTGGATTCCGAAGAGGTCGAGGATCCGGACGACTACTACACCTTCCTCGAACGACCGCCGGTGGAGAAGGTCCAGCGCCTCTATTCGATCGACGAGGTCAAACGCTCGGCCCGCGTGCGCGACATTGCCCGCCGCATCGACCTCGATACGCTCAACTTCGAATTCGGTTCGGCTTCGATTTCCGACACCGAGGTCCAGAAGCTGGAGGGTGTTGCCAACGCCATGGACAAGCTGCTGAAGAAAAACCCGGCCGAGACCTTCCTGATCGAAGGCCACACGGATGCAGTCGGCAAGCCGGAAGCGAACCTTGCATTGTCCGACCGCCGCGCCGAGGCAGTCGCCGAAGCCTTGACCAATGCCTTCGGCATCCCGCCGGAGAACCTGACGACACAGGGCTATGGCGAGGAGTATCTCAAGGTAGACACGTCGGGACCCAACCGTGAGAACCGCCGCGTCGCCATCCGCCGCATCACCTCGCTGGTGGCGCCGGTGGCCAGCGCCCAATAAGCGGAATGTGAACCGCGCGATCCGATCAACCATTGAATCGCGCGGTCACCAATCTTGAAACGCGAGGTCACCAATCCCAAATTTTGGAAAGGGCGTCCCTGCCCCGTCCCGACTCCAGCGGGACACACGAGCCCCGCCGGTTCCCCTCCCCGGCGGGGTTTCGTTTTTTAGAACCTTGCAAACCGCCGCAGCCTGCCCGAAATACGGCACTCCGACAACGGAGCCCGGAATCGCCGCATGAAGCGCCTCGAACTCGCCATCGAATCGATCATTCTCGCCTCGCGCTGGCTGCTGGTCGTCTTCTATCTCGGACTGGGCGCGGCGCTTGCCATCTATGCCGTGTCCTTCGGCAAGAAGCTGTTCGAGTTCGTCTCCGTGGCCTTCACGCTCGACGACACCGATACCATCCTGAAGATCCTCGGCCTCATCGACGCCGCGCTGGTCGCCTCACTGGTGGTGATGGTGATCATCTCGGGCTACGAAAACTTCGTAAGCCGCTTCGATGAAAATGACGGCAAGGTGCATTGGCTGGGCACGATCGATGTCGGCTCGCTGAAGGTCAAGGTCGCCTCGACAATCGTCGCCATCTCCTCGATCCACCTCTTGCAGGTTTTCCTGAACTCGGTCTCCTACACGACCGACCAGCTGATGTGGCTGACCATCATTCATCTGGCCTTCGTTCTGTCGGCACTGATGCTTGCCTAGATCGACCGGCTGATGGGTCTTGGCAAAGCCAAGAAAGCCGAAGGCTGAGCACGCGTCTGTGCCGGTCTTTAAGAGATACGCCTGTCAGCTAGATGCTTTCCGTCAGTAAATACCTTTGATTTTGGTATCAGTCCGCTCGAACACCTCGTCCGGCACAAAAAAGTCGCCGGCGAGCGGGCCTGTCGCGCCCGGCGCATAGGCTGAGAAATCGCTGACGCCTTCGGCGCGCAGCACTTCTTCGTCGATGTAGAAATTACCGGTTGCCCCGCGCGACGGCCTGACCAGGATGGCGTGTGCGGCATCGGCCATGATGTCGGGCGAACGGCTCATCGCCGCCACCGTCGCCCCGCCCAGGAGGTTGCGCACCGCCGCCGTGTCGATGGTCGAGATCGGCCATAGCGAATTGACCGCAATGCCGTCCCTGGCGAACTCGGCGCTCATGCCCAGCGTGCACATTGACATGCCGAACTTCGCCATCGTGTAGGCGACATGGTTCTTGAACCATTTGGCCTTCATGTCGAGCGGCGGCGCCAGATTCAAAATGTGAGGATTTTCCGCCAACCTCAAGTGTGGAATGCACATTTTGGAGACGAGAAAAGTACCGCGCGTGTTGATCTGGTGCATCAGGTCGTAGCGTTTCATGTCGGTCTCCAGCGTGCCGGTGAGTTGGATGGCGCTGGCATTGTTGATGCAGATATCGATGCCGCCGAACGTCTCCACGGTCTTGGCGACGGCTTCGGCGACCTGCGCTTCATCGCGGATGTCGCACAGCGCCGGCAGCGCCTTGCCGCCGGCCCGCTCGATCTCTTGCGCCGCTGTGTAGATCGTCCCCGGCAGCTTCGGATGCGGCTCGGCGGTCTTGGCCGCGATCGTCACATTGGCGCCGTCGCGCGCGGCGCGCAGCGCAATCGCCAGCCCGATGCCGCGTGACCCGCCAGAGATGAACAGCGTCTTTCCCTTGAGCGACATCCTCGCCCCTCCCTGTGCTACTCTCTTTTCTACCATCTTTTCTCCTTGCGATCCTTGCCTGCACCGCCGGCGGATACAAGCGCCCTTAACCCGCAGCGGTGGTGTGACGCTACGGAGGGTCGTGGATTTCGCGGGAGCGCGCGTTGAATCTGTCGGGCAAGTTGGTATATATTCTATACGAAAAGGGAGAATATATAAATGGCCTTATCGATCAAGAATATGGCGGTCGAGCAACTGGCACGTGAGCTCGCCCGCCGGCGCCAGGTATCGGTGACGGAGGCCATCCGTCAAAGCCTCGAGCGCGAGGTTGCGCGCGAGCGGCTTGTGCCGCGCGACGAGACCGGTGACCTTTTTCAACGTCTGATGGCGATTGCGGAACGAGCTGCACGAATACCGGAGCGCAAAGACGCGATGAGCGACGATGAAATTCTCGGTTATGACGAACTGGGTATCCCGACGCGATGATCATCGATTCCTCGGCGCTGGTCGCCATTTTACGCACGGAGCCGGGCTACGACCGCTTCGTTTTGGCGATCACCCAGGCTGAAAGACGTTTGCTTCCGGCACCGACACTGCTTGAAACGACAATGGTGCTCGTCGGCCGCTGGCAGGACCAGATTATCGATCGCTTCGAAACTTTTTTGCGCACCGCCTCGATCGAGACGATCCCCTTCACGGCCGACCACGCCGCGGTCGCTCGTCAGGCGTTCCTGCGCTATGGCAAGGGCCGGCATCCGGCCGCCCTCAACTTCGGCGACTGCATTGCCTATGCTGCGGCACGTATCGAAGCCATGCCGTTGCTGTTCAAGGGTGACGATTTCCGGCTGACCGACATCGAACCGGCTGTTTGATCCACGGCTAGACCAGCACCAGGCCCTGCCGCATGGCGATGGCGATCGCATCGGTGCGGTTGGCGGCACCGAGCTTCGTCAGGATCGCTGCGACGTGGAATTTCGCCGTATGCACGGAGATGTTCAGCCGCCGCGCGATGACCTTGTTGGGCGCGCCTTCGGCGAGCAGTGCCAGCACCTCGCTTTCGCGCGGCGAAAGCGTCGGCCGGACGATTTGCTCGTTACTCGGTTCCTCGTCGAACCGGTCGCTGTCATGAAAGGTAAAATCGTGCCCGTCTGACAGAGCGTGGCTGTCACGCGAAATCCGGTAGCCAGCCGCCGCCAGCCGCGCCGCAGCGGCGATCAGCACGTCGTCCGCTGCCACCGGCAGCACGGCAAACACTGTATCGGCCGGCCGCTCCCCGGCCGCTCGCGACGATAGCAGCACTCGAGGCATAGCGGCGTCGACGAGCCCGCCTTGCACCCCATGATCATCGACGATGGCGACATCCGCCGCCCAACGCCCGTCGACTTCGCCCGCCAGAAAAGGCTGCAGGTCATCGGTCGCAGCGAGAGCCGCGGACAGACTTCGCGCGCGCTCGACGTCACGGAGCACGATCAGCACCGTCAGCCGTCTGCCAGCGACCTCACCGCTTACCATCTATCCCTCAGCTCAGTGGTTTTTCACCGATGGTCAGTGAGACCTCACGGTTCTCGCCGCCGCGCACCACGCCGAGTGTCACCAAGGCACCGGCGCTGTCCGGCCCGAGCTTGCGGATCAGCTCGCGCGGGCCATGCACCGTCTCTGCGTTCCACGATACGATGATGTCGCCGAGACTGAGACCGGCGGCTTTCGCCGGGCCGCTATCGTCAAGGCTCATCACCATGGCGCCCTGTGTATCACCATTGCGGACCGGATGCAGGCCGGCACCAAGATAGCCCCTCGCCACATGACCCTTCTCGCGCAGCGTCGTGACTGCCCGCTCGATCGTTTCGTAAGGCATGACCAGCGCCCGCCGGCGTGGCCCGAACAGCAGCATGCCGATCAGTCCGCCCTTGGCGTCGAGCACAGGGCCGCCCTCGAAACGGCCGCCGGCATTGACGGCAAGGTTGATGCGCCGGTCGATCGTGCCGCCGCGCATTGAACGCCAGGCTGGGCCGACCTCGCCGACCGTGCCGAAGGTAGCGAGCGAGGTGCCGTCGCTATTGCCCGCGACGATCGCCAGATTGCCCGGCCGCACTGCATCCGCCTTCACCAGGGACGGCACGCTTGGTGCGCCGGTGGGTTTCAAAACGGCCGTGCCGGTGGACGGGTCGCGGCCGACCAGCTCGGCCTTGACGGTTTCGCCCGAAGGAAACGTCAGCTCGATCTCCTCGCCGGCCTCGACCGCCTCCTCGGCAGTGACGAAATAGCCGTCCTGCCAGTGGAAAGCGGTAGACGTGCGGTGGTGGTGCGTCGCGAAGCTGGCCGTCGCTGGAGCCGCGGCTGCGGCGATGTCGGCAATGGCGTCGGAAAATGTGCTCAGATTGAAATCGCTCATGATTTGTCTCCTGGGTTCCTCGTGACCCAGATATCGCCCGGCAGGGCGTTGGCGGATACTCGCCTGACGGTTAGTTGGGCGTTTGACTGGCCATCTGGTCAGGTCGCGGCCGGTCCGGCCGCTCCGCACATATAGGCATTGTTCATCTTGTTCCAAAAGCTACGGAGCCCCGCAGATGGCCCTGCCCGCCCAGCAATTGCAATATGACGATGCCCTTCTCGATGCCTATTCGGCGACGGTCGCCGATGCCGTCGACCGCATCGGGCCCGCCGTCTGCCGCATCGAGCGTGTCGGTGGCCCGGGCGGCCATGGCTCAGGCTTCGTCATCGCGCCGGACGGGCTGGTCGTCACCAACTTCCACGTCGTCGGCGATGCGCGCAGTGTGCGCGTGTCGATGCCGGACGGCGCCTCCAGGGAAGGCCGCGTGCTCGGCCGCGACCCCGACACCGACATTGCGCTGGTGCGCGCCGACGGCAACTTTGCCGACGTTGCGCCGCTTGGCGATTCCAAGCGTTTGAGGCGCGGCCAGATTGCAATTGCCATCGGCAACCCGCTCGGCTTCGAATGGACCGTCACCACCGGCGTCGTCTCGGCGCTCGGCCGCTCGATGCGTGCCTCCACCGGCCGGCTGATCGACGACGTCATCCAGACTGACGCCGCGCTCAACCCCGGCAATTCCGGCGGACCGCTGGTGTCCTCGGCCGGCGAGGTGATCGGCGTCAACACCGCGATGATCCACGGAGCGCAAGGCATCGCGTTCGCGGTTGCCTCCAACACCGCCAATTTCGTCATCTCGGAGATCATCCGCTTCGGCCGCGTGCGCCGCGCCTTCATCGGCGTTTCCGCCGACACCACCAACCTGCCGCGCCGCGCAGCACTCTTGTCGCAAGTGTCGAGCATCACGGCGGTGCGCCTGCGCAGCGTCGAGAAGAACAGCCCGGCGGACAAGGCCGGTCTCAGGGAAGGCGACATTATTGCCGCCATCGACGGCCGCCCGGTCACCGGCGTCGACGATCTTGTGCGCATGCTCGACGCCGAGCGCATCGGCCGCGAGACACTGTGCACGGTGGTGCGCCGCTCCGGCATTGCCCAGGTCACGGTGATGCCGTTGGCGAGGGCAAGCTAGCTCGCTGCAGCACCCTGCGCATATTGCGCCAGGAATTCCGGGCTCGGCGGGATCGGCCTGATCACGTCGATCAGCACGCCGTTGGGATCCTTGGTGATGAAATGGCGCTGGCCGAAGGGTTCGTCGCGCAGCGTTAGCAGGATCGGCAGGCCGGCGGCGGTGATCCGCTCATAGACGGCATCCGGGTCCCTGACCTCGAAATTGATCAGCACGCCAGACGCGCGGCCCCGCCCCTCCTCCGGGATCGTCTCATGATCGCCCTGGACGATGCCGAGGTTGACGCGGCGATCTTCGGCTGAGCGCAGATGGATGTACCAGTCGGCCTCGAACAGCGGCTTGAAGCCGAAATGCGCGACATAAAAGGCTGCAGTGCCGGCAACATCGCCCGTCATCAGCACCGGATAATAGCTCGTCGTCCTCATCTTTCTTTCTCCCGGCGAACAACATACAATCTGCATGTAAATGTAACTAACATACAGGCTGAATGTATGCAACAGCGATCCGCTCGCCGCTCCAACCGTGATCGCACCGAAGCGAGACGCGCCGAGCTCATCGCCGCGGCGCGAAAACTGTTCACCGAAAAATCCTATGCCGAGACCAGCACACCCGAGATCGTCGCCGCTGCCGGCGTAACGCGCGGCGCGCTTTATCATCACTTTGCAGACAAGCAGGCGCTGTTTGCCGCTGTGGTCGAACAGGAGGCGCAAGCCGTGGCGGAAGAGATCGAACGCGCGTCGCCGCCTTCGCTATTTGCCCGCGATGCGCTGATTGCCGGCTCGGATGCCTATCTGGCTGCCATGCGCGCCCCCGGCCGAACTCGGCTCTTGCTGCTTGATGGCCCCGCCGTGCTCGGCCGCGCCGCCATGGATGCGATCGACAATCGCCATGGCAACCGTTCGCTGCGTGAGGGCCTTGTTGCCGCGATGCGCTCGCACTCTATGACGAGATTGCCTGTGGAAGCTCTGACCGCTTTGCTCGCCGCTGCCTTCGACCGCGCAGCGCTCGCCATTGAAGCTGGAGCATCGATCGAGGACTATCGCGCCGTTCTCATCGCGCTGATCGACGGTCTGTCTCCGGCTCCTCCTTAGGCACCTCACCCGGCTCGAATTCGTTGAAACAACCAAGCTGGCGCTTGAACTGATCGATCAGCCAGGCGGCCGCCGGTTTCGGGCTGCGATCGGCGCGGTGCATGGCATAAAGCGGCGAGCGGACTTCGCTGTAAGGCTCGAGATCGAGTTCGACGAGCCGGCCGTTCGCCAGATCATCGGCAATCAGCCATCGCGGCAGCCCGCCCCAGCCCAGCCCCTCGCGCATCAGCACGTGCTTGGTGCGCACATCCGTCAGCCGCCAAGTGCGGTAGGCGAAGACGCCATAGTCGCGCCCGCGCGTACGCTCGGACTGGTCCGAGACGACCAGTTGGATGTGTTCGCGGACATCCTCCAGCGCCACTGGTCTGGGCAGCAGCGCCAGCGGGTGATCAGGCGCTGCGGCCGGCACCAGGGAGAAGAAACCGATGCGCAGCAGATTCACGTCCGCCTCGCCCAGAAGCCCTCCGATGCCGAGATCGGCCTGTCCGCCGACAACATGATCGAGGATAAGGCCAAGCGAGCCGATATGCAGACGCAGTGTCACGGCCGGAAACTGCACCTCGAATGCCTTTAGCACCCGAACCAGCACCGGCGACGGTAGCGTCACGTCGACCGACAGCGCAACTTCCGCCTCCAATCCCTGCCGATATCCGTCGATACGCGAGCGGATGCGTTGCAGCACGCCGACCATGCGCCGCGCATCTTCCAGCGTCGCCTTGCCGACATCGGTCAGTTGCGGCTCACGCGTGCCCTCACGCTCAAACAGCTTCAGCCCAAGCTGCGCTTCGAGGTTGGCAATGGCGTAGCTGATGACCGACTGCGCGCGGTTGAGCTTACGGCCGGCAGCCGAGAAGGAACCGGTGTCGGCCACCGCAACCAGGATCTGCAGTTGGTCAAGCGTCGGGTTGGGCTGCATCTTTCAATCCACAATTTAGATGGATCATATACAAAATATACCAGTTTTTCAAATGGGTCTGCGCACACATATTTGCCGGGAGATTTTAATCCAACCCTGGAGAGCCACCATGTCCATCCTTCTTGTCACATCCAGCCCACGCGGCGCCGCCTCGCACTCGACCCGCGTCGCCAACGAACTCGCCGACAAACTGCTTGCCGCCGATCCTTCGGCCAAGCTTGTCGCCCGCGACCTCGTCGCCAACCCGCTGCCGCATATCGACCCCGACTATTCGACCGGCATCTATACGCCGGCCGAAGCGCGCACCCAGCGCCAGGCTGAGGTCGTCGGCGTTTCCGATACTGTACTGGACGAGCTGTTTGCGGCCGACACCGTCATTCTCGCCACTGGCTTCATCAACTTCAACATCTCGTCGACGCTGAAATCCTGGGTCGACCACGTCGCCCGCTCCGGCAAAACCTTTGCTTATGGCGATGCTGGCCCGAAAGGCCTCGTCACCGGCAAGAAAGTCTATATCGTGCTGGCCTCGGGCGGCATCTATTCCGAAGGTGCAGCCGTGCAGTTCGATCATGCCATTCCCTACCTGCGCAGCGTGCTCGGCTTTCTCGGCATGACCGATGTGGAGGTCATCCGCATCGAAGGAGTCGGCATGGGCGCCGATGCGGTAGCAGCAGCGCTGGCCAAGGCCTCGACCAAGGTCGACGCCATTGTGGCTGCAACCGGAAGCGCCGAGCGCGTCGCCGCCGCGGCGTAAAGCCAGCATCGTTTGAATTGAACAAGGGCAGGCGCTCGGTGCCTGCCCTTGCTGTCGTTGGCGACAACCTATTGTGGTGGGCCAACAACTGCCATTGGTTATTCCGCTTGTCTGCGCTATCGGTCGCGGATGTTCCTGTCCGTTGCCACAACGCACCGTCCGGCCACCGATCTCGGTTTCCTGCTGCACAAGCATCCCGATCGTTTGCACGAGACCGACCTCTCCTTTGGCAAAGGGTGGCTATTCTATCCCGAAGCGACCGAAGAGCGTTGCGAGGCAGCACTCCTGCTCGATGTCGACCCGATAGGGCTAGTGCGCGGCAAGGGGCGGGCGGAAGGCTTGCTGGACCAATATGTGAACGACCGGCCTTACGCGGCATCGTCTTTCCTGTCCGTGGCGCTAAACAAAATGCTGCGGACGGCGATGACCGGAATGTCAAAGGAGCGCCAGGAACTGGCTAGCGGCGAACTGCCGCTGGAGGCAGTCGTGACTCCACTGCCGATGCGCGGCGGTGAGGCTCTGGTTCGAAGCCTGTTCGAACCCTTGGGCTGGACAGTCGATCTGACGCCAATCGAGGGAATCGGGTCTGGTGCAGGCGAGTCCCGGTACGGCCATCTGAAGCTGACCGGCACGGGCCGGCTCAGCGCCTTGTTGAACCACCTCTACGTGCTGATCCCGGTGATGGACGATGCCAAGCATTATTGGGTCGGCGAAGCAGAGGTCGACAAGCTGCTGTCCAAGGGAGAGGGCTGGCTGGAAAAACATCCCGCCAAGGACCTGATAGTTCGCCGATACTTGCGCAACCGCGGTGCCTTGGCCCGCATCGCTCTGGAACGACTGGTTCCTGAAACGGCCAGGGAGACTTTGCCGCCCGAACTGCGTGTCACACCTGAGGAAGCGCTGGAGACGCCGATGCGGCTCAACGATCTGCGCATGGAAGCTGTTGTCCGAGCCATCCAGGCAACGGGTGCAACCACGGTTGCGGACCTGGGATGCGGCGAAGGCAAGCTACTTTATCGGCTCGTGCGCGAGCGATGGGTCCATAAGCTGTTCGGGTTGGATCCAGCGGCACGCGAACTGGAATGGGCTGCAAAGCGTCTCAAGCTGAACGAGTTTGGCGGGCCGCCGGAGGGCCGGGTTACGCTGCTGCACGGATCTCTGACATACCGGGACGGCCGCTGGGCGGCAGCCGACGTCGCCGTGCTGGTCGAGGTCATCGAGCATCTCGACGAGGACAGGCTGCCCCTGGTCGAACGCATCGTTTTCGGCGAGACGGCGCCTAAATCCGTCATCGTGACCACTCCGAACGCGGACTACAACGCTCTGTTTCCCAGATTGGCCCCTGGCGCATTTCGCCATCCCGATCACCGTTTCGAATGGAGCCGGGCTCAGTTCGAAACCTGGGCGGCCAAAATCGGTGAGATCTATGGCTATGCAGCCACCTTCAGCGGTATCGGAGCCCAGGATTCTACCCTCGGCGCGCCCACGCAGATGGCGGTGTTCACCCGATGAGAGAACTGGACAAGACCGATCTCGCCATTCCTGACTTTGCCCTCGTCGTGCTGATCGGCTCGACCGGATCGGGCAAGTCGACTTTCGCGGCCAGGCATTTTCTGCCGACCGAGATCATCTCCTCGGATCAGTGCCGGGCGCTGGTCTCCGACGATGAGACCGACCAGGACGTCTCTGCAGATGCCTTCGATCTGGTGCGCGAAATAGCCGGCAAGCGGCTTAAACACCGCAGGCTGGCCGTCATCGACGCCACCAACGTGCGAGCCGCCGACCGCAAGGCCTGGATTGAGCTGGCGCGCAAGTGGCACGCTTTGCCCGTCGCCGTGGTCCTCGATCCAGGCGTCGAGGTGTGCGTCGCACGCAATGCGGTGCGAGCCGACCGGCCAATCGGCGCCGGGGTCGCCCAGCGCATGACAACCGAGATCCGCAAGGGTCTTGGCGGCCTGCAACGCGAGGGCTTCCGCCAGGTCTGGACGCTTACCAGCGAGGCCAGCATCGACGCGGCCGAGGTGTCGCGGCAGCCGCTATGGACCGACAAGCGCGACGACCACGGCCCGTTCGATATCATTGGCGACATCCACGGCTGTTCGGATGAACTTCAGATGCTGCTCGCTCGACTGGGCTACAGCGTCGCCTGGTCTGAACATCAGGGCGACCGAACGGCCACTGTGATCCCGCCGGAGGGCCGCAAGATCGTCTTTGTCGGCGACCTCGTCGATCGCGGCCCCAACTCGCCCGACGTACTGCGCATCGCCATGAGCATGGTCGCGGCCGGGACCGCCTATTGTGTCCAGGGCAACCATGAACGCAAACTCGGCCGCTGGCTGGAAGGTCGCAAGGTCACGGTCGCCCACGGCCTCGAGCAGACGATAGACCAGTTGAACACGCAGGACCGCGGCCTGCGAGAGGCGCTGCCGGCCTTTCTCGACGGCCTGCGCAGCCACGTCTGGCTGGACGGCGGACACCTCGCCGTCGCCCACGCCGGTCTCAAGGAGGAAATGATCGGACGCGGCTCCGGCGCCGTGCGCGAGTTCGCTCTGTACGGCGAGACCACAGGCGAGACTGACGAGTTCGGGCTGCCCGTCCGCGCGGACTGGGCCGCAGCCTACCGTGGCAAGACAGCCGTAATTTATGGACATACGCCAACGCTGTCGGCCGAGTGGGTCAACAACACCCTGTGTATCGACACTGGATGCGTGTTCGGCGGCAAGCTGACGGCCTTACGCTGGCCGGAACGCGAACTAGTAGAGGTGCCGGCAATCCAGACATGGTCGGAGCCGATACGTCCGCTGGGCGGGTCCTGTCTGGGCAAATCGGCACAGGCCGACGCCGACGGCGTGCTCGATTACCAGGATGTCTCCGGTCGCCGCTGGATCGAGACCGGGCTGAGGGGCCGGATTGTGGTGGCCGAGGAGAACGCCTCGGCGGCACTGGAAGTGATGAGCCGCTTCGCGCTGTCGCCGCAATGGCTGATCTATCTGCCGCCGACCATGTCGCCGTCCGAGACCAGCAGCCAACACGGCTGGCTGGAACGTCCGGAAGATGCCTTCGCTTATTTCCGCGAACGCGACGTCGCCCAGGTCGTGTGCGAGGAAAAGCATATGGGTTCGCGGGCGGTGGTCGCGCTGTGCCGGAACGCGCAGGCGGCGCGCAGCCGCTTCGGGATCCCGGGCGACGAGACCGGCGCAATCTGGACCCGCACTGGACGTTCCTTTTTCAACGACGGCACCATGACGGAAGGCCTGCTCGCTCGTCTCCGGGTCGAGGTCGACGCGGCGGATCTGTGGACGGAATTGAACAGCGACTGGCTGCTGCTGGACACCGAGATAATGCCTTGGTCGGCAAAGGCCGGCAGCCTGATCGAAAGCCAGTATGCGCCGGTGGCGACATCCTCAGCCGCCGGTTTCAAGGTCAGCCGCGAGGCGCTAGCCCGTGCGATGGCGCGCGGCGTCGATGCGGCCGGCCTGAACGCACGCCTTGAAGACCGGGCCGCCCGTGCGGCTAAATACGCCACGGCCTGGGCGCCTTACGTGTGGCCGGTCTCCGGCGTCGACGACCTTAAGGTCGCGCCTTTCCACCTGCTCGCCAGCGAGGGACGTGTTTGGTTTGACCAGGATCATGTCTGGCACATGTCGCTCGCGGACCGTCTGGCTGCCCATGTTGGCGTGGTCACGCCGACCCGATGGCGTACGGTTGATCTGGCCGACGGCAGCGCGTGTGCGGAGGCTATTGCCTGGTGGGAGGCGCTGACTGGCTCGGGCGGCGAAGGCATGGTGGTCAAACCACGCGACTTCGTCAGCCGTGGCAAGAAGGGACTCATCCAGCCGGCGCTGAAGGTCCGCGGCCCGGAATATTTGCGCATCATCTATGGTCCCGAATATGACGCGCCGGACAATCTCATCCGCCTGCGAGAACGCGGCCTGAGCGGCAAGCGCAGCCTGGCACTCAGGGAGTTCGCGCTCGGTCACGAGGCGCTGACGCGATTTGTCGCCAAGCAGCCGCTACGCCGCGTTCACGAGTGTGTCTTCGCCGTGCTGGCGCTGGAAAGCGAGCCAATCGACCCAAGGCTGTAATAACGATCTACCCGAAGATCTTCTCGCCTTGCTCATCGACCAGCTGGATGCCCTTCTTGATCGAGATGTCGACAGCGTCATCAAGCCCGGCAAAGCGATCGGCGCGGATGAATTTGTGCTCCTTCATCACGCCGTCGATCTCCTTCGAAACCACGCCGCAGGTCTGGTACTGGCCCTCCGCCTTGTAGGGCGTGGCGCTGATCAAAAATCCCTTGTGCTCGATTTGCTTTACCGGCGCCGCTGTCTTTGGCTCAGCGGCTTCGTTGCCGCCGCCGAAAAGACGCTTCAGAAAAGACATGGGGTATCCTCCAACGGCAATCATCCTGCACCACATAGCGTGGTGCAGGATGATTTTCAGTACCGGTCCTTGGCCGAGCGGGCAAGGGCCGCAGCTGGCTTGGCACTCAGGGGTCAGTCGCGCGACAGCGCTTCCAGGGCCTCTGCGGCAGCTTCCAATATGCTGATTGCCTCGGCCTGCTTTGCTTCAGGCGCATCTACGATTTCGCCGAGCGCGGCGCGCAGCCGGTGGCGCACGGCGCGGAATTCGTCGCGCTTTTCCGAGCGGCCGCGGCCGCGCCGGCCACCGTCGCCGTCATCGTTCCAGCCGAACCACTCGCGCGCCTTCGCCATCTTGCGGCCGAAGCGCTCGAGATGGTCGAGCACGTGGTCGATCATCTCGCGATTTTCGTTGAGATGCGCCTGCCCTGCCTCGGTGATCGAAAACACCTTCTTGTTGCCTTCCGCCGCAGAAACGGCATAGCCGGCCTCTTCCAGGAAGGTCAGCGTCGGATAGACGACGCCGGGGCTCGGGCTGTAGACGCCGCTGGTGCGCTCCTCCAGCGCCTTGATGATGTCGTAGCCGTGCCGCGGCGCCTCGGCCAGCAGCGACAGCGTGATCAGCTTGAGATCGCCGTCAGCCAGCATACGCCCGGCGCGGAACATGTCGCCTGGTCCGCCGCGTCCGCCGCCGCCTCTCATGCCATGCCCGAACGGGCCGAACCCGCCGCGTCCGCCGAACTTGCCGGCCATATGCATGAAAACGCGCTCGGCGTGTTCGCCAAAACGATGATGCCCGAAATGATTGTCTTTGTGCATTGTCTGCTCGTTGAGTTATGTCTTACGATATATCTCAATTAGGTGCTCGCCACGATCGAGTCAAGATATATCTTACGATGTATCTGAAAATGCGCCAGCAGGATTGATTTCGCCGGCAAGGGCAGCTAGGAAGCGCGTGAGGGTCGAAGACCCCTCCGTAAGCGTCTGACGTGAAGCAACGCATCCACCCCGGTCGTTTCCGGGCAGTTACGCCGGAAGACCGGCGAATGGATGCCAATGCGACGGACCGGATGCTTCAGGGAAAAATCCAAATGACCATGAAAACCCCGCGCAGGAAGCTGCCTGCGCGCTATGCCGCCGTCCTCGGCCCGCTGGTGCTGTCGTTGCTGATGACGTTCATCGTGTCGTTCATCTCGACACTGAAAAGCCTTGGCTTCCAGCCCGATCTGCCGGCCACCTGGCTGACGGCTTGGGGCCTGTCCTGGATGGTGGCCTTTCCGACGCTGCTGCTGTTGCTGCCGGCGGTGCGCCGCATCGTTGGCTGGCTTTGCGAGCCCGTGGCTCGATAGCAGGCTGCGCCAAGGGCCCGAAGCAACTTACGGGTCTTTCAGTGCGAAGTGAACGGACACTATCACCAACGGCCTTTGCGGCGGTTCCAGGCATAGAGCAGATCGGCGAAGCGATCATAGGCATAGCGCGTCAACGGCAGCGTGGCGGGATTGCCGAACAGCGTCGCCAACCAGCCCTCGCCCGGCGTTATCAGCCAAGCCGCAACGGCAACATCGGCGCCGACCAGCAATTTGCCACCGGCGTCGGTCGCATGCAGCCGGCGCCGGATATCCTCCAGCCCGATGCCGTAGCGGGCCAGCGCCGTCGGTTCGGCATTGATGTCGCGAAATTCGATCCGCCCCGCCTTGACCGCCTCGATCAGCCGCCGCTTCTGCCGGCTGATGCCGGCATCGCAGACCGGACAGCGCGTATTGTACCAGACGGTCAGCAGAGGCTTGGCCATGGTTCGCAACACCAGCGGAGGACGCGCGACGACTATCCAGCAAATGCCGTTGCGCCGCAACGTGACGCGACACCGCGGAATGTCCCGGCTTCGGCTAATGCACGTCGCCCCAAAAACATGTCCTCGGGCCTGGCCCGAGGGTGCGCGGCGGTTTGCCATACCGACCTGTTTAAAAAGAAGAGCGTAAAGCGCGTCGCAAGAGGCCGTTCAAGCGCGACGCGCTTCAGGCACGGCACTCAGCCGAGCGAGGTAATGATCTCGCGATAGGCATCCTCCGGGAAAGCCTTGAGTGTCCGCGTCCTGACGTTTCCGCCCGCCGCCAGCATCAGCGAGAAACGAGCTAGTACGGCATCGTCGGGGGCTTCGACCACCGCCACCATGTCGCAATCCCCCATGGTGAGATAAAATGCCTTGAAGGACCCGCCCATGTCTCCCAACAGCTTCTTGGCGGCATCGAGCCGCTTCGGCGACTCGCGCACGTTTTTGGCGCCTTGCTCCGTCCAGTTGATCAGCACGATGTAAGTTGTCATGGCACACCTCCCTCCGGGGCCACGGAGCACGGCGTCACAGCCGGGGCGGGCATCCGGGTTTGTCGCCCAGAAAATGCATCCGTCGCGGAATTATCCTCTCGTAGGGCACGACCCGCAAGAGCGGCGCGTCCAATCGTGATCGCCTGTGCCCAAACGGAAAAGGACGCCACCGGCGCCCTTTAAACTGCTTATCCGTCACCCAGACTCAGCTGTCGAGGAAGCTTCTGAGCTTGCGCGACCGGCTCGGGTGCTTGAGCTTGCGCAGCGCCTTGGCTTCGATCTGGCGGATGCGCTCGCGGGTGACCGAGAACTGCTGGCCGACCTCCTCAAGCGTGTGGTCGGTGTTCATGCCGATGCCGAAGCGCATTCTGAGCACGCGCTCTTCGCGCGGCGTCAGCGAGGCCAGCACGCGCGTCGTCGTCTCGCGCAAATTGGCCTGGATCGCCGCGTCGATCGGCAGGATCGCCATCTTGTCCTCGATGAAATCGCCGAGATGCGAATCCTCCTCGTCGCCGACCGGCGTTTCGAGCGAGATCGGCTCCTTGGCGATCTTCAGCACCTTGCGCACTTTTTCCAGCGGCATTGCGAGCTTTTCCGCCAGTTCTTCCGGCGTCGGCTCACGGCCGATCTCATGCAGCATCTGACGCGAGGTGCGTACGATCTTGTTGATCGTTTCGATCATGTGCACCGGAATGCGGATGGTGCGCGCCTGGTCGGCGATCGAACGGGTGATCGCCTGCCGGATCCACCATGTCGCGTAGGTCGAGAACTTGTAGCCGCGGCGGTATTCGAATTTGTCGACCGCCTTCATCAGGCCGATATTGCCTTCCTGGATCAGGTCGAGGAATTGCAGGCCGCGATTGGTATATTTCTTGGCGATGGAGATGACGAGGCGCAGATTGGCCTCGACCATTTCCTTCTTGGCGATCGCGGCTTCGCGCTCGCCCTTCTGCACCTGGTTGACGATCTTGCGGAATTCCTGGATCGAAATCGCCGTCTCGGTGGCGAGGTTCTGGATTTCGGCGCGCAGATCGCGGATGGCGTCCTTCTCGTTCTTGGTGAACTCCTTCCAGCCGCGCGAGGTCAGATTGCCGATCGAACGCGTCCAGTTCGGATCGAGCTCCGAGCCCTGATATTCCTTGAGGAACTCCTCGCGGCGCACGCCATAGCTTTCGGCCAGCCGCAACAGCTTGCCCTCGTTCTGCACCAGGCGCTTGTTGATGTCGTAGAGCTGCTCGACTAGCGCCTCGATGCGCGCCGTGTTCAAGGACAACGACTTCACCGCCTTGATCAGCTGGTCCTTCAGCTCCTTGAGCCGACGGTCCTGGCTTGGCGACAGCGTGCCGGCGGCGGCCAGCCGGTTCTCGACCTGCTGGTCCTGCAGCTTGCGCAGCTTCTTATAGGTGTCGGCAATGACGTCGAGCGTCTCCATCACCTGCGGGCGCAGTTCCGCTTCCATCGCCGCCAGCGACAGGCTCGCCTCGTCATCGTCCTCCTCGTCGTCGTCCACCAGGCCACGGGTGTCGCCGCCGACATTGGTGATGTCGTCCTCGTCCTCGCGCGAACGGCGCGGCTTTTCCTCGGTCTTGGCTTCCTCGATACGCTCGACCACCGGCGCCTGCTTGGCCTCCGGCCCGGCATAGGTCGCCTCGAGGTCGATGATCTCGCGCAGCAGGATCTTCGATTCGTTGAGCTCGTCGCGCCAGATGATGATGGCCTGGAAGGTCAGCGGACTTTCGCAGAGGCCCGCGATCATCGTCTCGCGGCCGGCCTCGATGCGCTTGGCGATCGCGATTTCGCCCTCGCGCGACAGAAGCTCCACCGAGCCCATCTCGCGCAGATACATGCGAACCGGATCGTCGGTGCGGTCGGTCGGCTCTTTTTTGGTCGTGGTGGCGGCGACGGCGGTGCCGGTCTGCTCGGCCAGCTCGTTGGCATCCTCCTCGGCGTCAGCGGCGGTATCGGCGGCTTCGGGCTCCTCGCCCTGCTCGTCGTCCTCGACCACGTTGATGCCCATGTCGGAAAGCATGGCCATCGTGTCCTCGATCTGCTCGGAGGTCACTTCCTCCGAGGGCAGCACCGAATTCAGCTCGTCCATGGTGACATAGCCGCGCTTCTTGGCGGCCTTGATCATCTTCTTGACAGCATCGTCGGAAAGGTCGAGCAGAGGGCCATCGGTCGCGGCCTCGCGTTCGGTCTCGACTTCTTCCTTTTCTTTTGTCGCCATAGTCTTTATTTTCTCCAAGCGGCTGAGTATCAAAGCCGCGTAAGCTGCCGGTCCGGTCAAATTGGATGCGCTCTTTCCAGAACGCGCTTTACCGGGCCAGTAACTGCATCTCTCGTTAAGTCCAGATTAACCCTGATATCTGTGGCAAGCTGACTGCCTGTCCAGTGATCAGTACCTTACATCGCTGCATTCCCGTCGATGCCGGGGCGGGTTAACGTTTCGAATCGACCTGATTCCGCCATTCTGCCGGAAGGTCAAGCGCCTCTCGCATGATTCGCATGAAAAAAGCGAATCAATTACCCGACTTAGAGCGCCGCACGCTTGATTCGACGCGCAAGCACGTCCTTACATTCAGTCTTCTGGAGGCTTCGATCTAAACGCGCCCAGCCCTGCCCGACGATACGCCAAACCCTTCGATCAGCGCTTCCGTTGCCTGCACATCACGAAATTGCGCCTGGATTTCGACCAGGTGCCGGTAGTTTTCGTCCGTGGGGTCGCTGGCGAGCGCTGCTTCCGCCTGCTTCAGCTCCTTATGTAAGGTGCGCGCGCTGCGCTGCAAGTGGAGGGCCTGGCTGAACGCATCGCGGGCATCGTCGAGTGCCGCCGTTTCCAGCGCCGGCCATTGCCGCGCACGTTTGATCAGCGCCACCGCACGCTGCCAGATCTCGCCGCAGCCGGCCCGCTCGATCGTCGCGATCACCGCGTCGCGGTCATTGGCCATATCATGCGCCATGGCGTCGAGGATCGCCGCATGCAGCCGCTTCAGATCGGAGTTGGCGAGATCGAGGAACTCGACATGGGCGAAATTCTCGTCGATCAGCACGGGATGGTTGACGAGGGCGGCAATGATCGTCGCCTCGCGTACCGACATGCCCTCGCCGCCGCGCTTGACCAACGCCGAGCGACCGAGGCTTTCGGTGATCGCGGTGCGCCCACCGGCATTGCCGCCGCGCGCAAACTGTCCGCCGGGTGCTGAACCCTTGCCCTGGAAACGTTCGCCGGGCCGTCCGTCCTGACGCCCCTGGCGTCCGCGCTGGGCACCGAAGAAGCTCTGCACCCGCTCGCGCATTTCCTGTTGGTAGTGATAGCGAAGGCTCTCGTCGCGGATACGGCTGGTCAGTTCGCGCAGCGTCTTTTCGAGCTCGGCTCGCCGTTCCGGCGTGTCGAAGATGCCGCCGGCCGTCTCGCGCATCCACAAGAGGTCGGCCAGCGGCCGCGCCTCGGAAAGCACGGCGCGGAACGCATCCGGTCCGTCACCCTTGACCAGATCGTCGGGATCCTTGCCCTCCGGCAGCAGGGCGAAGCGAACCGAGCGGCCCGCCTGGACCGCCGGCAGCGCCATGTCGGCGGCGCGCCACGCTGCCTTCAACCCGGCCTGGTCGCCGTCGAAGCACAGCACCGGCTCGCCGGCCATGCGCCATAGAAGTTCGAGCTGGTTTTCAGTCAATGCGGTGCCGAGCGGCGCCACCACGTTTTCGAAGCCGGCCTGCGCCAGCGCGATCACATCCATGTAGCCTTCGACGGCAATGACCGTGCCGCCCTTGGCCAGCGCCCCCTTTCCCAGCGCCCCCTTTCCCAGCACTTGCCGCGCACGAGCGAAATTGTAGAGCACGTTGCCCTTGTGGAAGAGCTCCGTATCGGGCGAGTTCATATATTTGGCCAGCGCATCCGGCGCTAGCGCCCGCCCGCCGAAGGCGATGATCTTGCCCCTGGAATCCGGGATCGGGAACATAATGCGGTCGCGGAACCAATCGTAGGAAACCGGGACGTCGTCGCCATGGCGCACCAGCCCGCACGCCTCGATGTCGGCCTTGGGGACGCCCTTGGCGGCAAGATGCTCCTTCAGCGCGTTGCGGCTGTCGGGCGCATAGCCGAGGCGGAAGGACTGCTGCGTCGCCGGTGTCAGTCCCCGGTCGCGCAGATAGGCGCGGGCCTTTGCGCCTTCCGGTCCCTGCAGCCGTCCCTGGAAGAACACCGTCGCCATCTCCATGACATCGGTCAGGCTGGCGCGTTCCTTTTCGCGCCGTTCCTCATCGGCGTCGCGAACCGGCATCGGCACGCCGGCCATGTCGGCGATCTTCTCGACGGCCTCGGGAAAGCTCATCCCGTCGAGTTCGGTCAAGAACTTGAAATGGTCGCCCGAAACCGAGCAGCCGAAACAGTGATAGCGGCCCTTCTTGTCCTCGCAATGGAAGGACGGGCTCTTCTCGCCATGGAACGGACAGCACGCCCAATAATCACCGCGCGGCGCGTTTGTCTTTTTCCTGTCCCACGCGACGCGCTGGCCGATCACCGAAGAAATCGGCACGCGGTCGCGGATCTCGTCGAGGAAAGCAGGCGGAAAGCGCATGAGGGACAGCTCGTTTGGCCTCCATATAATCACACGGGCCAAGCCCGACGACTCCTAATGCGGAACCATACCCGGTTTTCACAGGCCAAAAAGAGAAGGCGGCCTGCGGGCCGCCTTCTCGATCTAATCCGGCGCAGCGCCGGTCAGCCGTTCCGCACCTACTGCGCGGCGATAGCGCCGAAGATCAGGCCCGAGAGGTTGCTGACCAGCAGATAGTCGTTGCCGACCCGGATCCACTCCTGGCCGGGACCGGGACGGCGCAAGCCGTAGTGGCGATAGTCGCGGATCGGCTGGTGACGCTTCCAGCTGGAATATCTCTGGCCGTTGCGCCAATGGCTGCGCTTCACCACGATCTTTTTCGTCACTACGACGCGCTTGTTCACCTCGACATGCTTGTTCACGTCGACATGCCTGCCGGGCTTTTGCCAGTCGACCTGGCTATAACTCGATTGCGGTGCGTTTGGTGGGTTCAATGGTGCAGCCTGGCCCTGCAAGGCCGTTGCAGCCAGCATCGAGAAGGCAATGGCGGAAAGAACGATGCGTTTCATAGCGGGTACTCCTTGGTTGTCGATGCCTCTGGAATAGAGCCGGAAGGATGAACCGAAACTGAACGCAGAGATTACGTTTTCGTAATGATTTCCTACATTTAGCACGCCTAATTCAGCACTACCTTTAAAGCGGCTGTCCGAGCACGGACGCATGACCCTCCGCAACTCCGCGGGCAATGCAACCATTTTGCCGGCCATCCATTTCCGACACGCCCCGTCGCGGGGCAACACTCGTCCGAACCGGGCAAAATTTATTATTCGGCTAAAATAAATCGGAGTAATATCAACCTCTGCAATGTCCACGATTCGCGCCCACTTTTGCCCTCGTGACGTCACGGCGCCCGCGTCGCTGGCACCTGTCGCGTTGCGGGGTCGGGCATGAGCGGCTCGGTCGTTTTGCTGCACCTTGCCGGTGCAGTCGCACTGATGCTGTTTGCCACCCGTTTGGTGAAGACCGGCGTCGAGCGCGCCTATGGCGATGTGCTGCGCCACAAACTGCGCGCCACCATGCGCAATCCCTTCATGGCGGTTCTGGCCGGCTGCGGCCTGGCGGTCGCGCTGCAAAGCTCGACCGCCGTTACCTTGCTGGTCGGCTCATTCGCCGGCTCCGGCATTGTCAGCGGCATGTCGGGCCAGCTTGCGGTGCGCGGTGCCGAGATCGGCTCGGCGCTGGTGGTCAAGCTGCTTACCTTCGATCTGTCGCTGCTGGTACCGGTCTGCCTGGTCGCCGGCACCGTCATGTTCATGGCCACCGAGCGGCGCGACTGGCGCCAGTTCGGCCGCATCCTGGTCGGCATCGGCCTGCTGCTTCTGTCGCTGGAGATGATCGGCCAGGCGTCGGAGCCGCTGCGCCAGAGCACGCTGATGCCGCTCATCGTCGATTACTTCTCCGGCGATCCGGTCACCGCCTACCTTCTGGCGGCGTTGGTCACCTGGCTGTTCCATTCCTCGATCGCCGCGGTGCTGCTTATGGTGACGCTCGCCGGCCGCGGTTTCATCCCGCCCGAACTCGGCATCGTGCTGGTGCTCGGTGTCAATCTCGGCTCTTCGATCATCGCGCCGCTTCTAACCCGCAACGCAGAACCCGGCGTTCGCATCGTGCCGATCGGCAATCTCCTGATGCGCGGCATGGGCTCTCTGATCATGCTGATCCTGTTCCTGACGTTCAAGCCGCCAGTCGCCTTCTTGGGCAGCACCGTGCCCGAGCAGATCGTCAATGCCCACATCGTCTTCAACATCCTGATCCTGATCGCCGGCCTGCCGCTGGCGCGCCTGGTCTATCGTGCCTCGGAAAAGATCGTGGCGCTGGGCACCAGGCCCCAGCCCGCCAACGCGCTCGACGTCATCGAGCTTTCGGCGCTCAACGAAAGTGCGCTCGACGTGCCGAGCCAAGCACTCGCCAATGCCACCCGCGAGGTAGTGCGGGTCTGCGAGACGGTCGAGATCATGCTGAAACGGATCATCGAACTCTATGAGAGCGCCGACGCCGACAAGATCAGTGCGCTGGCCGCGCTCGACGACCGTGTCGACAGGAAGCACGCGGCGATCAAGCTCTATCTCGCCAAGGTCACCAAGAACCCGCTGAGCGAGGACGAGGCCCTGCGTTGCCAGGAGTTGATCGGCGCCTGCGTCAAGCTGGAGCAGGTCGGCGACATCATCGTGCGCAACATGCTGGTCCATGTGAAGAAGAAATTCGAGCGCGGACTGGAGTTCACGCCGGAAGGCTGGCGCGAGCTTTGCGCCTTCCACGCCTTGGTGCTTGCCAATGCCAGGCTAGCCTTCAACGTCCTGGTGTCCCGCGATCCGGAGACCGCTCGCCAGTTGGTGCTGGAAAAGGACCGGCTGCGCGACCGCGAGAAGGAAACCAGCCAGAGCCATTTCGTGCGGCTGCGCGACGGCACCGCCAAGAGCGTCGAGACCAGCTCCATCCATCTCGACACCATTCGCGACCTCAAGCAGATCAACTCGCTGCTCGCCTCGATGGCCTATCCCGTGCTTGAGGAACGCGGCCTGCTAACCGGTTCGCGGCTGAAGGCCGGATAGATTGCGTCCACAGGCCGGTAGCTTCAGAAGCTCGCCTATGCTGTGAGCCAATGCGCAAAATTACCTTTGCGCCACCTCCTGTCTGTCGGCTAAAGATCGCCAGATCTACCGGAAGGAAAGTCGATGGACACCCATTCTCGCAGCTTCGCCAAGGCGCTTTCCTGGCGTGTCACCGGTACCATCGACACGATGATCATTTCGCTCGTCGTGACGGGAAGCATCAAGCTCGCCGCGGCCATCGGCCTGACCGAGGTCGTCACCAAGTCGCTGCTCTACTACCTTCATGAGCGGGCGTGGCTGAAAATTCCTTACGGAAGGAAGGCGGCCGCGTAGCTCTTGCCGCCGCGGCCGGCACCTGACCGGTGACAAAGAAAATCTAAAGCGGCGTCGCCAATTTCTGAATTGCCCAGTGCCCTTATCCGTGGTTTGAGGTCACCTTATCCGAGGATCGCCTTCCCGCCATGCTTCCCCTCATTGCCCTGTTCATTGCCGCCTTCGCCTTCGGCACCACCGAATTCGTCATCGCCGGCGTGCTGCCGCAGGTGGCGGATGGCCTTGGCGTCGCGATCCCGACCGCCGGCTATCTCGTTTCCGGCTATGCCGGCGGCATTGCAGTCGGCGGCCCGCTGCTGGCGCTCGCCACCAAAAGGTTCTCCCGCAAGGCCCTGCTGCTTGGACTGACTGCAGCCTTTACCATCGGCCAGGCGGCCTGCGCGCTGGCGCCCGACTTCGCCTCGATGCTGCTGTTGCGGATTGCGGTGGCCGTGGCACACGGCGCCTATTTCGGCGTTGCCATGGTGGTGGCCGTCGGCCTCGTGCGCGAAGACCAGCGCGGCATGGCGGTGGCGCTGATCCTGTCCGGCCTCACCGTATCGAATGTCATCGGCGTTCCGGCCGGCACGGCAATCGGCAACATCTGGGGATGGCGTGCGACATTCTGGGTGATGTGCGCTCTCGGCGTGGTGGCCTTCGCCGCCATCGGCGCCCTGCTGCCGCGCAAGACAGGATCGTCGAGCCCGTCCGTCAGCCTTGGCAGCGAGGTACGCGTGCTCGCACGCCAGCAGGTCTGGACCTCGCTCATCATGATGCTGATGCTGATGATCGGCCAGTTCGGCCTGTTCACCTACATCACGCCGACGCTGCTTGAGCTCACCGGCCTCGACGAGAAATGGATACCTTGGGTGCTCCTGCTCAACGGTGTCGGCGCGACGATCGGCGTCTTCCTCGGCGGGCGCCTCGCCGACTGGAAGCTGATGCCGTCGCTCATCGTCATGCTTTTCCTGCAGGCGGTAGTGCTCGCCTTGATCTACGCCGTCAGTTCTTACCCACTGCCGATGGTGATGGCGATCTTCGTCTGGGGCGGCCTCAACTTCGCCATCGGCACGCCGATCCAGACCCGCATCCTGACCTGGACCGCGGACGCCTCCAATCTCGCCTCGTCGCTCATTCCGTCGGGCTTCAATGTCGGCATCGCGCTCGCCGCATCGCTCGGCGCGGCGATGCTCAATGCCGGCTATGGCTATCGCAGCCTGCCGGTGGTTGGCGCGATCGCCATGCTGGTCGCGGTCGCGGTTGCGCTTGCCTCGCATGTCTGGGAATGGCGGAGCCGGGCTGCGCCGCCGCTGCCGGCTGCCGCCGAATAGGGCTACAGATCGATCCGGTAACGTAGGCTTTCCGCGCCGCCATAGGAAGCATCCTCGAAGAAACGCCCGACGAGCCCGCCGCCATTGGCCAGAACGACCTTCTGCGAGGGCACATTGTGAGGCTTGCAGGTGATTTCGACGAAGGGCAGGCCAACCGCCCTCGCCTCCTCCAGCATCAGCCGCAGCGCCTCCGTCGCATAGCCGCATCCCCGTTTCCACGGCACCACCGCATAGCCGATGTGGCCGAGCACGTGCGATGGCAGCGCCGCGGTTCCGGGCTGCCAGCGCAAGCCGATCGAGCCTGAGACTTCCCCGTCCCAGATCCAGCGCCGAAATCCAGGCAGCCGCGGCACCGTCGAACCGTCCGGCAAGGCGATCGGCGGTCCCTTACCTTCAGGATCGTCGAGATCGGCAAGGAAAGTCGCTGGATCCTTTTCGATAGCCGCAAGCTGCTCGCGCGTCGCGTCGAGCAGCCGCACATTGTCCGGCGACCAGCCGCGCTCGAGGGCCGCCTTGTAGGACGGCAGGTGTTCAAACGCCGGTTTGACGAGTTCGATCATGAGCGCGACCTTTTGGCTGTCCGCCCTCAACGGCGGGCGTGCGGCTGTAGCGACGACAAAACTGCCCCGCCATCGACCGCAATTCCCAAGTTTTCCGCATTGCGCCCATGTCACGCAATGATTGCGACCGGGCGCATAGGGCTGGCCCCGCTTGGATGAAGCAAGCCGGCCAATTGCCGGCGAACGACCGTGAGATGGATCTCGAACTATCCAAGGGCGTCTGCAAGCACCTCATTCAAGCGTGCGAACGCTGCGGACTCGTCTGGCGCATGGGCCGGATTAACTTCTGTGATGGTCAGGCCGCGCCATTGCGGCAGAGCTGTCAGCTGCTTTAGGACAAAGGCGACTTGCTCCAGTTTGAGACCGTCGCAACGGCGCACATTCTCCGCAATCGGAAAATCGATAAAGGAGAGCACATCGACATCGAAGTGGATAAGCACGCAGTCAAAGCGCGCCGCCCATTCGGCCGCGCGCGCCGACGCCGCCTCGATGTCACTCAAAGCTTCCTCACGCGATATGATCTTGATCGCGTGATTTCCGATCACGGCCGCTTCGGGCGGGGTGATGTTCTCGACGCCGAAATAGAGGAGTTGCTGAGGCACGAGCATCGGGCGGGTCGGGCCGAGCCTCGCGAGCGAAGGCTCGCATCCATGGATATCGAGCAGATGGGCGACGCCGGTCCAGTCCAAGGCGCCGTCGCTCGTGTCAGGTGTGTTGAGATCGGCGTCGAAGTCAATGTAAACGAGTCCGATCCGCGCGCCGGCCGCATTCGCCCCGGCGACCGTCCCCAGTTCCACAGTACAATCGCCACCTAAAACAAGCACGTCTTCCTGCGCTGCGATCGCCGTCGCTATGTGGCTTGCGACCAACTCACAGGCGTCGCGCACGGCTTCCAGGTTCATAGCCTGCGACCGCGAAGGGTCCGGTCGCCATCGGAACGATGCAACATCGCCATGATCCCTGATGGATCTGCCTCGGTTCGTGATCGCTTCCGCGAGCCCATGTCGCCGAAAGGCCGCGGGCGCCTGTTCCTGACCCGGCGAATAGGCGCCGGCACTCGTGGCCGCACCGATAATGTTCAACAAACGCGCCGCCAAATCGAAGCTCCATTTTCGCATGATCGTCTCGCAAACGTGTCCGCAGGGAGGAAGGTTCCTCCTCGACTTGAGACGTTGCCGCCCGGCATTGGCACGAGGCCTAACAAGCAAACGGCTCGCCGCATCGATGCCGTCGTGAGACGCCAGGCGTCGAACATACAGGTTCATTCGCGCGGCCGTGGCGATGAACATGTCGGTGCGAACTGCCGTCCGCTCCGCCCGCTCCTGGCCTGGCTCCTCGCGATGGTCTCTTCGAGTCTCACGAGCACCGCTAAGGCGGGAAAAATCCCTACTGAAGCAGGCTCTTGACGATGCCGCTCGCCTTGGAGAAATCCATCTGGCCAGCATATTTCTCCTTGAGCGCCGCCATCACCTTGCCCATCTCCTTGACGCCGCTGGCACCTGTCTCGGCGATAGCGGAACGGACGGCGCTTTCCGTCTCGGCCTGGCCCAGTTGCGTCGGCAGGAAGTCGCGGATGATCGCCATCTCGTCGCGCTCCTGCGCGGCAAGTTCCGGCCGCTTGCCGTCATCGAACGCCTTGGCCGATTCCTCGCGCTGCTTCACCATCTTGGCCAGGATCTGCAGGATCTCGTCGTCGCTGGCCGGCTCCTTGCCGGCGCCGCGATTGGCGATGTCGCGATCATGAATGGCCGCCTGGATCAGCCGCAATGTCGGCAGCCGGCGCTTGTCCTGTGCCTTCATCGCGCTCTTCAGGGATTCGGCGATTTTGCCTCGCATGGTGCTTTCTCCTTCGAATGCGGCGGACAATAGCCGTGCCGAAAGCCCAAGGCAAATTCAAGTCTGTCCGGCAAATCCCTGATATTGTTCGACGAAATAAATCCAGGCACGTACGGCGCGGCATCATTGACCGCCTTGGCGCCTTCCCCTATGTACTGCGCCTTGCATGAATTGAATTCTAGTGCACGTCGCCCAAAAGTGCGTAGCGGTTTTGGGGCAACGACATGCAGCGCGCCGAGGCTGTGAGATTGCCGCTTCGCGCTTTTTGTTGCGCCGATTGAGGGGCGCAGCCTTTAGGAGTGCCGCCATGGCAACGATGACCGCCGCATCGACCCCCCCTTGGGCCACCGAGAAGCCGACCGCCCTGCTGGTGCTGGCCGACGGCACCGTCATCGACGGCCGTGGTCTGGGCGCTTCCGGCTCCGCCGTCGCCGAGGTCTGCTTCAACACTGCGCTGACCGGCTATCAGGAGATCCTCACCGACCCGTCCTATGCCGGCCAGATCGTCACCTTCACCTTCCCGCATATCGGCAATATCGGCACCAATGACGAAGACATCGAGGATCTCAATCCGCTGGCCCGCGCCGGCGCCGTCGGCGCCGTGTTCAAGGCCGATGTCACCAACCCGTCGAATTACCGCGCCGGAACCGGTCTCGACCAGTGGCTGAAGAAGCGCGGCATCGTTGCACTTTCGGGCATCGACACGCGCGCGCTGACCGCGCTGATCCGCGAAAAGGGCATGCCCAATGCCGTTATCGCGCACGCCCCAGACGGTATCTTCGACATCGAAGACCTCAAGCGCCGCGCCGCCGCATGGTCGGGGCTTATCGGGCTTGATCTGGCCAAGGAGGTCACCTCCGGCCAATCCTCGGTCTGGCGCGAGACACCCTGGGCCTGGAACGAGGGCTTTGGCGAACAGGCCGACCCGTCGATGCACGTCGTTGCCATCGATTATGGCGTCAAGCGCAACATATTGCGCCTGCTTGCCGGCCTCGGCGCCAGGGTCACCGTGGTGCCGGCCAAGACCGGCGCCGAGGAGATCCTGGCGATGCGGCCCGATGGCATCTTTCTATCCAACGGCCCCGGCGATCCGGAAGCCACCGGCGACTACGCCGTTCCGGTCATCCAGGATCTGTTGAAGACCGATATCCCGCTGTTCGGCATCTGCCTCGGCCACCAGATGCTGGCGCTGGCGCTGGGCGGCAAGACCGCAAAAATGCATCAGGGCCACCACGGCGCTAATCATCCGGTCAAGGACCACACCACCGGCAAGGTCGAGATCGTCTCGATGAACCACGGCTTTGCCGTCGACGCCGACTCATTGCCGAGCGGCGTCGAGGAGACCCATGTCTCGCTATTCGACGGTTCGAATTGCGGCATCGCGCTCACCGGCAAGCCGGTCTTCTCGGTCCAGCATCATCCGGAAGCCTCGCCCGGCCCGCAGGATTCGCACTATCTGTTCCGCCGCTTCGTCAACCTGATCCGCGAAAAGCGTGGCGAACCGGCACTGGCCGAGCGCTGACCAAGCCGATGCATCAGCTATAACATATCGGCGGCGCGTGATCTGGACAACTTGCCTCCGGACGTCCGCGAGCAGGTCTCGGAAGGTCTGATTTCTTACGCAGTCGGCGGTCGCGGAGATACCAAGCGTCTCGTCGGCAGGGAAGGTTACAGACTTCGGATCGGTCGCTACCGAGTCATATTTGACGAAGACCGCGCCACGATCCTTGCGGTCTATGTCGGCACACGCGAAACGACAACCTACCGTCGGCCATAGTAGGACAGAACACCATGAACGCCCCGCAAATTATCAAGACCCCAACCGGCGAGGAACTGGTCGTTATCCCAAGGCGGACTACGAGATCCTTTTGCGTGCCGCCGAAGAAGCTCTGGAAGACGCTGCCGATGCGGCGATCTACGACGAGCGTAAGGCCGATCTCCGAGCGGAAAGGGCACTGCCCGCGGACGTGACCATGGACATCTTGCGGGGCTCCAGCCGGCTCAAGGCGCTGCGCAACTGGCGGCGGCTGACGCAAGCCGATTTGGCGGCCATGATCGGCGTCAGCCAGGGTTTTCTGTCGGACCTGGGGTCCAATCACCGCAAACTATCGGCGCAGAGAGGTGCAATGCTGGTCAAGGCGCTCGACATTCCAAGCGAATGGATTGAGCACCAGGTGATGCTACACTGGTTTGCGGTTTCTTCTCCCTTGGTTTTAGCTGATCCCGGTCATGGCGCGCCGGCGCCGCCCCGCTTCTCGATCAGTTCGGCAACCGCATCAGGATTGTCGGCCAGCACATAGTGGCTCGCATCGGGGATCTCGGCGCGCTCGACATGGCTCATGCCCTTGGCGCGGTAGCCGGCGAGGAAGGTCGGCAGCAGCGCAACAAAGGGGGACTTCTGGCCGAAGGCGATGACGAGCGGAACGGTGCTCGGCGCCGTCTGGGCGGCGTTCCATTCGGCATCGCTGGGGAAGGCGCGGTAGATCTCGAACGCGGCATGCAGTTGAGGCGCTCGATAGATGCGAAAATAGTATTTGCGTTCCTGCCTGGTGAATTTGCCGAAGTCGAGGAACCAGCCAAGCACGGCGGCCTGCCGACCGGGAACCACCTTTTCGGCGAGGCCGCCGGGCGCCTGGATGAAACCGATATGCCACGTGCCTGATATCGCCTTGTCCCAGCCGTCGATGCCGGGCATCGGAACATCGAGGATCATCGCACCGCGCAGCGTGTCGGGAAAGCGCCTGAGATAGGCATAGGTGACGATGCCGCCAAGGTCGTGACCCACCACATAGGGTTTTTCCAGATGCAGAGCGTCGGCAAGCCCATGGATCTGCGCCGCAAGATTGGCGGCTTCATAGCCGCCCCTGGCAGGCTCCGAGCGGCCTATGCCGGGCAGGTCGACGGCAACGACGGTGAAGCGTTGCGCCAGTCTCGGCATGACGGCCTGGTATTCGTTCCAATCTTCCGGAAATCCATGCACCAGGATAAGGGCTGATCCGTGCCCGCCACGCAGGTAGTGCATGCTGCTGCCGTTCACCGCGGCTTTGGCCGAGGTGAACCCGGGCGGCACCTGACCTGCCCGTCCAGCAGGCGCCGCATGAGCCGCCACTACAACGAGCACCGCGCAGACAGCCACAGCCATGAGCGCCGCGCGATGAAGTATCCGGTTCAACATGTTGCTCTCCTCTCGTCTTCGATCCAGGCCCCGCGTTTGTTGCTTCTGACGTAAACTAGGGCGGGAGTTCGAATGGTCAGAGTTACAAAATGCGGCGCGAATGCCTCGAGGCCGGACTGCGCGATTACCGGAGTTGCGTTGTTGCCCTCATTCCTATCGCCTTTTTTCAATGAAGCCATTAAAACCGGTCAACCGGTCTGTTTAAGTCGCGCAAAGAGAAGAAGGCTCCCGAAGAACCAGTGTGACGGGCATTTCGTTGGCCGGATCTGTCTCCACAGCCCGTCCTTGGTCAGGGCGATGCGGCCGTCATGGCTCATATCTGTGCTCCGTCTTCAGCAACGCCGGACGTGACGTTTCTGAGCGCCGCCGGCTTGGCTACTTTCGTGACGAAGACGATGAGCGCCAGCGTCAGGAAAATCGCGCCGAGCAGGTAGGGTGCGCCGCCGAAGGTCACGGGCGCGTTCGGCCCCGTGAACCAGGAAAAGATCGCCGTATAAAGCAGCGGCGTGATGATCGAGGTGATCGAGAAGATCGACGTCATCGCGCCCTGGAGTTCGCCTTGTGCCGAAGGCGGCACCTTGGCGGCGGCAAGGCTCCTGAGCGGCGGATCGGCCAACGCCTCGAGGCAGCCGACGACGATCACTGCATAGATCATCCAGCCTTGCGACGCGAATGCGTAGCCGAAGGCGCTGAGTGCCGTAAATGCCAGACCGATTACCGCCGTCTTCCACTCACCGAGCTTGGGGATCACGCGCGGCAGGACCGTCGCCATGACGATAGCCCCGCACAGGCCGAAGGCACCGAGCGAGAAGCCGATCTGTTGTTCGCTCCAGCCATAGCGATAACTGGAGACGAACGACCAGACCGCAGGATACATCATGTGCCCCAGCGTCATCAGAAAGAAGACAAGCCCGATCCAGCCGATGCCTTCGTAGTTGCGCATCTGGACGAGCGTGCCGACCGGGTTCGCGCGTTTCCACTCGAAGCGGCGACGATGCTTGCTATCAAGCGTTTCCGGCAACAGAAACAGCGCGATCAAAAAGTTTACGAAGGCAAGCCCGGCAGCGAAATAGAACGGCACGCGCGGCCCGAACGTGCCGAGCAACCCGCCCAGGACCGGCCCGATGACGAAGCCGACGCCGAAAGCAATGCCGAGCAGCCCGAAATTCTTCGCACGATTTTCGTCGGTCGAGATATCGGCAATGAATGCTGATGTCGTGGAATAGCTGGCGCCGGAAATGCCGGCCAGCACACGCCCGATGAACAGCATGGGATAGGACCAGGCGATGGCACAGATCAGATTGTCGATGGAAAACGTCAGCACGGAGGCGAGCAGAATCGGCCGTCGTCCGAACCGGTCGCTCAACCCGCCCATCACTGGTGCGAAAATGAACTGCATCGCCGCATAGGCGAAGAACAGCCAGCCGCCCTCGATAGCCGCCTCACTGATGCCGACGCCGGTCAATTCTCTGAGATAGGCCGGCAGCACCGGCATGATGATGCCGAAGCCGATGATGTCGAGCAGCAGGGTGGTGAAAACAAGCGCAAGGCCCCGCCTGGCGGTTTTGGGGTCTATCATGATGGTATCTCCTCGGGCCGCCCGAGCGAACGGGAACACACCTTATAGGCGAGCACATCGCTGGGAACAATGAGGGAACGGGCAGGGTGTTTTCATCCTGACATCCCCTGACTGCGATCCAGTCTCTCGGATTACGAGAAAACCGTCGGGCTCAGATCGGGTTGTTGAACGTGTCGCAGTCCGAAAGCTTGCCGTTCTGGAAGCCTCGAGCCAGCCAGGTCTGCCGCTGCTGCGACGTGCCGTGGTTGAAGCTTTCCGGCACGACGTAGCCCTGCATCTTCTTCTGAAGCGTATCGTCGCCGATCTGCTTTGCGGCGTTCAATGCCTCCGCCATGTCGCCCTGTTCCAAAATGCCCTTCTGGCCGGTGAAATGTGCCCAGATGCCGGCAAAGCAGTCAGCCTGCAGCTCGACCTGCACCGACATGTGGTTGGCGTCGGCCTCGCTCATATTCTGCCGCATCTGGTTGAATTTGGGCAGGATGCCGACGAGGTTCTGCACGTGATGGCCAACCTCATGCGCGATAACATAGGCCTGTGCGAAATCGCCCGAGGCACCGAACTGCTGATCGAGTTGCTGGAAGAAGGTGGTGTCGAGATAGACCTTGCGATCGTTGGGACAGTAGAATGGTCCGGCCGCTGACGAGGCAGAACCGCAGGCGGAGCGAATCTGGCCGCTGAACAGGACCAGTTTTGGATCTTGATAGGTCAGGCCCTCGGACTGGAAAATACCAGTCCAGGTATCCTCGGTCTCGGCCAGCACGGTCGACACGAACTGCTTCATCTCGTCGGAGGCCGGCGCACCGGTACCGCCGCCTTGCTCGCCGCTATTGTCGGTGATCTGGCCGCCGCCGCCGGGCTGCAAGCCGCTGTTATCGAGGATCTGACTCGGGTCGAAGCCGAAATACCACCCTGCCAGGAAAATCAATCCTACGATGATAATGCCCGACATGCCGCCGCCGCCGGCGCGACCTCCGATCGGGATGCGAAACTGCCCCGGCCCGCCGCCAAGCCCGCCGCTCTGGCCGCGCTCGTCCTCGACATTGTCACTCTGACGACGGCCCTTCCAGAGCATGGCAACCCCGTGATGCATGTTTGCAATCAACCCGCCGATGTCCTGGCCGGTTCCAACCCAGCAAACAATTATCCCAATGGTTACGCCAAGTCACAGTATTTTTCGCGCTAACAAGCAATGCCGGCTGACGCGGGTCTGCTCTGGCTTAGACGTCGCAAGGTCTGTAGCATCCACCGTGGCTGTGGAAGCGAGGGGGCGCTTGCGGATGATCGGGCGGGTTCTGTTGCTGTTTGCGGCATTGTCTTGCCTAGGCCCCGCGCCGGCCAGCGCCGTCACTCTCGATTCCAGTGTCGCAATCACCGATCCCGAGACCTTGCAGGCGCTCGAGCGCGGCGGGCTATCGATCAGCCGTCTGCTTGGGCCAGCGCTCGGACTGACACGCGACGTCGACAATCGCGGGCTGTTTTCGGTGCGCGCGCTGAGCCCGGTCCGCAACGCCGTCAAACAGCAGATCGTAGACGAACCAAGGAACAGCCCCGACTCCTATGTAGCCGCTCTGGCAAACTCGAAAGACATCACCCAGAAGTTCAATCCGAAATACATCGACGACGACGGTTCGACGCTGGACCTGACCGGCATCGTCAATCGCATGGATCGCGGCTATCTCGGCCACACCGAATGCGGCGAGATCAGGCTGATCTACCGCTTCCATTATTCGGTCGAGGAGAAGCCTGGGCAACGCATCTCGTCGCGCCTGCCGCTGACCCTGAGCCTGGTCTTCAACGCCATACCGGCTTCGGCACAGACTCGCGCCTCGAAGGACCGTCCGCGCTCGGCTAACGGTTCCTGCGCGGACGTGGCGAAGCGCTGGCTTGTCGCCGGGCAGAAGAATCTGGAGCCGGATCAACTGGCGGTCTGGCTGCGCTCGGAAGAAGGCCCGCTTTCCAGCGCGATGTTGAATTCTTCGCAGATCATGCGGCTCGAGCTCAACATGCAGGTCGTGCGCCTATCGGCTTCGAGCCGGCGCGATTTCGGCGGCCACGCCGAGTATCTGTTGAAGGTATTCAAGTGGGACCCAGCCAAAGCCATTTTCCAGGAAGCGAAAATGGAGAACCAGATCGACCGCAAGCTGGTGCTGGCCGACAGGCAAACCTTCGAAAGATGGCTGCTCACCGACCGCAACATCTATGATCTCGACCGTGGCCGCCTGGTGATCGACGAAAAATTCCTCGCGACCACCGCGGTTTCGGTGGCACCCGGCGGTATGAGCCGGTCGCAAAACAATTTGGCTTTTGGGCTGCTCGACGACGATGCTATCGACAAAGCGCTCAAGGACTATGTCGCAAAGGGCAATACGCTTCGCACCGTCAAATCGGTGGCCGGCTTCAATCTGCGCCTCAACGAGATGACCTGCACCGGCTGTCACCAGACGCACGGCATCGCCGGGTTCCATTACACCGGCGCCGACCCGGCCAGCGAACCGCGCCGCAACGCGGTGTTCGTGCCGGGCTCGGCTGTGTTTTTTGCCGACCTGCCGCGCCGCCGCGCCATTGTCGAGTCGTTCGCCGCTGGCAGACACCCGGATTTCAGCCGCGGCTTTGCCGGCCGTCCGGAGGCAAAATACGCCGAAGCGCTGAAAGGCACCGATCTCTACAATGGATGGGGCTCGATCTGCTATCGCGGCGCCGACCCAAGTTTCGTGGACTGGACCTGCGACGAAGGCCTGCGTTGCGCCGGGGTCCACGAGAGCGCCATCCATCCGGGCTTTGGTACCTGCGTCAGCGAGGCGGGCACCGCAGTCGGCGATCCGGTGGAGTTCGGCGAGATCAGGATGTCGAAATGGGGCAACGACCAATATTGCCGTCTGTCACCGGCAACCGCGAAGGCCTGCGCCATCGACCCGGCCAAGGACAGAAAACCGCCGATAAAGCTCGCCGGCTATGGCGCGGCGCGCCAGCGTTACGATAATCCCGAGCAGAAGACTGGCGGCTTTCCCGGCGGCATGCTGCGCAAGGCGACCTGCGAAAAGCTGCCCGACGAGGCAAGCTGCGGCCGCCTCGCCAAGACCGGCTTCAACGACTGCGTAGGCTCCGGCAAGGACCACAAATTCTGCACCAGGGAATTCACCAAGACCGCTGGCCTGCGTGCTTGCGACAAGGCCCATCCCTGCCGCGAGGACTATATCTGCACCGCCGGTTTTGACGATCTGCCGGAAGCAAAGCCCGGCAAGGGCACTTGCATCCCACCCTATTTCATCTTCCAGTTTCGCGTCGATGGTCACCCGCGCAACTGGGTGCAGGATACGAATGAGTGAGCAGGTCAGTCGCACTGCATATCGCTTCGATCAATCAGCGGGCGGCGATTATTGCCTTGCGAAAGGCTTCGAGCGTCTCGGCGCTGACATGGTGCTCGATGCCTTCGGCGTCGATCCGCGCCGTCTCGGCGCTGACGCCGAGCGAGCGCAGGAAAGCCTCGACCGTCTGGTGGCGAATGCGGCTCTCTTCCGCAACCTTGCGGCCGGCATCGGTCAGGAACACGCCGCGATAGGGTTTCCGGGAGACCAGCCCGTCGGCGCACAGCCGCGTCAGCATTTTCGCCACCGTCGGCTGGGCGACGCCGAGCCGTGCCGCGATGTCGACCTGGCGCGCCTCGTTGCCGTCCTCGATCAGGTCGGCGATGAGCTCGACATAATCCTCGACCAGCGCGCTGCGGCGCGCTTCACGCGTCTGCCGGAACCCTTCCGAGTGGATTTCTGCGTCAGGCAGCGGCTTTTCGCGAGGAACCGGTCTTTTCTTCAGCGCCAATACGCGCTCCTCCCGGCAGTTTGAATCGGCATTGCAGTCATAACACGGAACCCTATTGGTTCTGGCCGTTTATTTCCATTCGGTGGCCGGCGCAATCGGCGTTCACTGCCGTTCCGGTCGCACCGTCAAGCGGCCATACGAAAAAGCACGAACAATGAAATATAGCATATTGCATAATGTTCAGCCGTGGCATAGATAAGGAGACAACATCGATCGTTCCAGTGGAAAGCCATTTCATGTCGGAAGCCGAAGCCACCTCAGCCCCCCGATCCATGTGGCGATTTGCCCGCCCGGAAGACGACGAGCAGCCCAGCCTTCGCGAAGTCAACGCAACGATCGCGGTGCCGCACTCGGGGATATGGCTTCGCCGGCTGTTCGCCTTCGTGGGGCCGGGCTACATGGTTTCGGTCGGCTACATGGATCCGGGCAATTGGGCGACCGACCTCGCCGGTGGTGCCCAGTTCGGTTACACGCTGCTATTCATCATCATGTTGTCGAACCTGATGGCGATCCTGCTGCAGGCGCTCGCCGCCCGGCTCGGCATCGCCACCGGCCGTGACCTTGCGCAGGCGTGCCGCGCCTATTACCCGCGGCCGGTCAATTTCATGCTGTGGGTCGCTTGCGAACTGGCCATCATCGCCTGCGACCTGGCCGAGGTCATTGGCACGGCGATCGCCTTGCAACTGCTGTTCGGGATTCCGCTGATCGGCGGCGCCATCATCACCGCGCTCGATGCCTTCCTGCTGTTGTTGCTGATGAACAAGGGCTTCCGTTTCCTCGAGGCCTTCATCATAGCGCTTTTGATTATCATCTTCGGCTGCTTCGCCATTCAGATCTTTGCCGCCGCGCCGCCGGTCGGCTCCATCCTGCACGCCATGTTCGTGCCGTCGTCCGAGATCGTCACCAATCCGGCGATGCTTTACATTGCCATCGGCATCATCGGCGCCACGGTGATGCCGCACAATCTCTATTTGCACTCCTCGATCGTGCAGACCCGCGCCTACGAGCGCACCGATCGCGGCAAGCGCGACGCCATCAAATGGGCGACGACCGACTCGACCATCGCGCTGATACTGGCGCTGTTCGTCAATGCTTCCATCCTGATCGTGTCGGCGGTGGCGTTCCACGGCACCGGTCATCATGACGTCGCCGAGATCGGTCAGGCCTTCGAGCTTCTGTCGCCGCTACTCGGCCTCGGCATTGCTTCCATTCTGTTTGCCGTGGCGCTGCTTGCCTCCGGCCTGAACTCGACGGTGACGGCGACGCTGGCCGGCCAGATCGTGATGGAAGGCTTCTTGCGGCTGCGCATCCCGCAATGGGCGCGCCGCCTGCTGACGCGCGGCATCGCCATCATCCCGGTGGTGGTCGTCACCGCCCTCTATGGCGAGAAGGGCACCGGCCAGTTGCTGGTCTTCAGCCAGGTGATCCTGTCGATGCAGCTTCCCTTCGCGGTCGTCCCGCTGGTGCAGTTCGTCTCGGACAAGCGCAAAATGGGCAATTTCGCCATTTCCCGCGCCGTCGCCGTGCTGGCCTGGGTGGTTGCCGCCCTCATCCTGGTGCTCAACTTCAAGCTGCTCTACGATACGGTCGTCGGTCTGGGCTGAGCGTCTGCTCCAAACTGACGCAACTAAGGTCGGCAGTCATCCGCCCTTCCAGCCCTGGAAATTTGCCGGCCGCTGTCGGACAAATGTCCGTTCGCCCGTCCTTGGCTCGAAGTCCGGCCATGACGGCACGGATCAGGGAAAGGGAGCTCCAATGAGGAAGATCATCGCCGCAACATTCGTCAGCCTCGACGGCGTCATGCAAGCGCCCGGCGGCCCGCACGAGGACCCGGTCGGCGGCTTCAAGTTCGGCGGCTGGACGTTCCACTACTGGGACGATGTGATGGGCGCCGCCATGGGCGAGACGTTTTCAAAACCGTTCGCGCTGCTTCTCGGCCGCAAAACCTACGACATCTTCGCCGCCCACTGGCCTTATCAGAAGAATGACCCGATCGCCGACAGCTTCAACGCCGTCACCAAATATGTGGCGACGCACAGGCCAGATACGCTGTCCTGGCAAAACAGCCAGCCGCTCGGCAGCGACGTCGTGGCGACATTGCGCCGGATGAAGCAGGAGGACGGCCCGGACCTGCTCATTCAGGGATCGAGCGAGCTGATCCAGACCTTGCTCGCCAATGACCTGATCGACGAGATCAGCCTGCTGATTTTCCCGCTGGTGCTGGGCAAGGGCAAAAAACTGTTCGGCAGCGGCACAATACCTGCCGCCTTCAAGCTGACCCGCTCGCAGGCATCGACCACCGGTGTCATCATGGCGAGCTATGAACGCTCCGGCGAGATCAAGACCGGGTCCTTTGCCACGGAGCAGCCGTCCGAAGCCGAGATCGAGCGGCGCAAGAACTGGAAATAGAGGCTGCCGAGGCGATCAAGGACGGCTGAACACTGGCCGTCCTTTTTGCTGTTTTCTAAGCCGCCTCCCGTCGCCGTGCCAACCCATCGCGGAGGTGGCCTGCGAACGCCAGTGCAGCCGGCGCAAGGCCGTGCTTCGGCAAATGCAGATTGATCGAAAAATTCGGCAATGACGGCAGTTCCGGATCGTTGGCCAAAATATCGAGGTCGGCAGGCACGGTCGATGCCAACCAGGTGGTGACGGCCAAGTCCGAACGCACCGTCGCTGTCGTCGCGTCGATGCTGCCGTTTTCGAATACGGTGCGCCATTCCAGCCCGTGCTCGTTAAGCGCCTCCAGCACCACCGGGCGGAACGCACAGGTCTCGGCCACCATCGAAACCGGCAAGGGGCGCTTGCTGCGAGCCCCGCCGCCTTTGGCGCCGACCCAAACCAGCCGGTCGACAACAAGGCATTCGCCGGCCGACCGACCGATCGGCTCCTCGATCACCGCGAGCTCTGTCGTGCCGGCCGCCAAGGCCGCAGCCAACTCCGGCGACGAAGCACAGATCAGCGAAATCTCGACCTGCGGATACGCCTCGGCATAGGCCTTGAGCACCGGCGCAAGCAAGGTGCCGACAAGGTCATACGGCACGCCAAGCCGCACCTGACCGGCAACCGCATCGCCCGCCATCTCCGCCAGGATCTCGTCATTGAGGGAAAGCAGGCGCTTGCCCTTGCCGAATAATCGCTCGCCGGATCGGGTCAACCGCAATCCACGCCGGTCGCGCTCGAACAGCCTGCAGCCGAGAACCTCTTCCAAACGCTTGATCTGCTGGCTGACGGCACCTTGCGTCAAATGCAGCGCATTCGCTGCTGCCGTCATGCTGGCCTTATCGGCAACGGTGACGAAGGTTCGGATCAAGGCGGTATCGAGATTGCGAGCCATCTGACTATTATGCTTCTTAATAGCGACCATCGCAAACATTGCATTTACTGATGAGCCAAAAGACCTACCGTGCAGGCTTCAAAGGAAGCAGCATGCTTGAAACCGTCCTTCCCCTCGTGCTGTTCGCGCTGGTCTCAACCTCAACGCCCGGCATGGCCACGACCTTGTCGACGGCGTCCGGCGCGCAGTTCGGCTTTCGCCGCTCTATACCGCTGATGGCCGGAAGTGCGGCCGGCCTGGCCACGGTGGCTGCGGCAGGTGCTGCCGGGCTCGCCGGTCTGCTGGCCGCCGCCCCTTCTTTGCAACTGGCAATGAAAATAGCCGGCACCCTCTATCTGGTATGGCTTGCCCTCAAGATCGGCCGCAGCGGCCCGCCCAATCTGAACGTGACCATGGCAAAGCCGAACAGCTTTTTGGGCGGCGCCGGCCTGCAATGGATGAACCCAAAGGGCTGGGCCATGGGGCTGGGAGCGGCGGCATCTTTTGCCGCGCTCGCCAGCGGGCCACTGCAGCTCGCCTTGCTGCTCGGCACGGTCTTCGGCCTTGCCGCGGCGCTATCGCTGGCGGCGTGGTGCGTGGCGGGCACGCTGCTCGCCCGGTTGCTGCGAACCGAGCGGCAGTGGCGCATCCTCAACGCCGTGCTTGGCTTGCTGCTGGCCGCCTCGATCATTCCGATGTGGCGGACAGCGTAAGACCAGTTATTTCAGGCAGCGTAGCGTGCCGCCGGCTTGCCGGCCAGCAGGCTACCGAAGAAGCCTTGTCGGACGCCAAGAAAGGCATCCACCCCGGCAACGTCGGCAAGACCCGGTGCCGTGAACGCTTCACCCTTGGCCAGGCCGGCAAGCGCGGCATCGACCAGATCGTCCGCAGTCATGACAATCTCTTGGGGCACATTGGCAATATCGCTTCCGGCGACTTCCCAGAACTCGGTCCGCGTGGCCCCCGGCAGCACGACCTGTACGGCTACACTGCTGTCGGCGACTTCCCGCTGCAGGGCCTCGGTGAAGTTGACGACATAGGCCTTGGTGCCGCTATAGATGCCGCCGAACGAGGTGTCGAAGGCCAGCACCGAGGCGATGTTGACGATGGCGCCGCGGTTGCGCGCCAATAGTCCCTGCAGCACCGCGCGCGTCAGCCGGGTCAGCGCCACCACATTGACCTTGATCATGCGCTCGGCGACATCGGCGTCGGCCGTTGCCACCACCTGCGCGCCGCCAAGGCCGGCATTGTTGACCAGCAGCGTCACGCTGTCGTCGGTTGATATCGCCTGTTCGACCCGTCGCAGATCGGCGTCGTCGGCCAGGTCGGCGCTGATGACGCTGACCTTGATGCCATACGCGTAGCGGAGCCTCTCCGCCAATTCCTCCAGCCGGTCGGCGCGCCGCGCCACCAGCACCAGATCATACCCTTGGCCGGCGAGCCGGTCGGCATAGATCGCGCCGATGCCCGACGAGGCACCGGTGACGACCGCCGTGCCTTTGTTCTGTTCGCTCATTGTCTTGTTCCTTCTGGTTCGATTCCAAATGCCGGTGCCGCGGGGCAACACCCTTGCTTCGACCGGCAGGCTAATTAAAGGCATATGCCACTATCGTACGTAGGCATATGCCACCATCTTGTCAATCCGCGGAGCGAGGACTATTTCTGGTTCGCATCGAGGGTCCCTTCCGGTCCCCTCATCGGAAATCCGCCAATGTCCCGAACCACCCTGCCCGGCCTGGTGTTTTGCAACAACGCCATGCTGCGCCGCGCGACGCGGAAACTCGGCCAGTTCTATGACGATGTGCTCGCACCCTCGGGCATTAAGGCCACGCAGCAGGGCCTGCTCTATCAAATCCACGTCGGCAATGAACCGACGATGGGTGCGATTGCCGCGGCCCTCGTCATGGATCTGTCGGCCCTCGGTCATACGCTGAAGCCGCTGATCCGGGACGGTTATGTCGAGGCCTTCGCCGACCCTGCCGACCGCCGCATCAGGCGCGTCAGGCTGACACCGCAGGGCCGGACCAAGCTCGAAGAAGCTCTGAAGCTGTGGCAAGTCGCACAGCAGCGCTTCGAGGAGATGTTTGGAAAAGAGCAGGCGGCAAGCCTGCGAGCGGCGCTGGACGAAATCGCCGCGCTGGATTTTGACGCAGGGCCGGCCGCGAGTTGAATTATCGGCGGCCGGCAGCCAAGCTTTGCTAACAAGCCTTATTCGGCCGGCATCGCCACCGGACGTGCGGCCAGGTGTCCCGCCAGCATCACGCCCAAACCAATGATCGGGAATGCCGCCGCGACCACGCCGAGGTCGGCCGGTGCGCCATAGCGCAGCACCGCGGCGCCAACCACGGCACCCAGTGCGACGCCGAGATAGAGTGCCGAAGCGTTCAGCGACAGCACGATGGGCGCGGCATCGGGCGCCAGCTTGATGATGCGGCTGGCTTGCGCCGGCGGGAATGCCCAGCCGACGATGCCCCACGGCACCATCATGGCCATCAGTGCCGGCCCGGCGATCTCGCGTGGCAGGAATATCGGGATCAGCGAAAACGTGACCAGCATGGCGGCACTCAGCGCCAGCGACCAGCAGACGGTGCGCGTCGCGCCGAAACGGTCGGCGGCCTGCCCACCGCCGATATTGCCGATGACCGCGCCGACGCCGAAGGCGAGCAGCATTCCGGGTAGCGCGATCGGGCTCAGGCCGCCGCCTTCGATGGCGAGCGGCGCGACAAAGGCAAAGACAGTGAAGGCGCCGATCAGTGCCAGGATCGTCGTCACCAGGATGGGCATGACGCCGGGGCGAAGTGCCGCTGCCAATCGCATCCGGAGCGGCAGCCTGGTGCCGACGATGCCGCGCGGCAGCCGGTACCACAGGATCGCGCCGGCGAGCGCGCCAAGGCCGGCAATGGCAAAGAAGGTGCCGCGCCAGCCGGCAACCGTCGCAACAAGCGCGCCAAGCGGCGCGCCGACCGCCACCGCAACCGTGGTGCCGCCGACGACCACGGCAATGGCGCGGGCGCGGTGATGATCGTCGACAAGCGCAACGGCCGTTCCCTGCGCGGTCGCCGCGAACAGGCCTGACGACAGCGCCATGACGATGCGCGCGATCAACAGCAATTCGAAGGAGGAACTCAGCGCCGCGGCGACGTTGCCCAACACGAAGAACACCAGCGTCCACAGGATGACGCGGCGCCGGTCCCATTCGCCAGTCAGCGTTGCCAGGATCGGCGTGCCGATCGCATAGGCGAGCGCAAACGCCGTGATCAGCGTGCCGGCGAGCGGAACGGAGATGGCGGCATCCTTTGCAATGTCGGGCAAAAGGCTGGAGATGACGAAACCTTCGGTCGAAATCGTGAATGATCCGAGCGCAAGCCAGATGAGGCGCTTATCCATGGCAATTTCCTTAGTTCAAAGGTTATTGAACAATTGGACATAACAGGGCATGATGTCAATGAGCTTGTGCAGACTAATCGAACCCTACTGACAGCCCTGTGTCAGGACAGGCCCGAATACCACCAGAACCGCGAAGGATCAGATGCGTTGAAATCGGCCCCGAATGTGCTTAATTCCTGGTCATGACCTTGCCCCATCCCACCGCCGACCAGATCAGCCTGCCGAACGTGCTTGCCGTGCTCGGCGACCCGACGCGACTGGCCATCGTGCGCTATCTCGCGAGCAAGGAGGGCGTGCCGCTGAATTGCAGCCGGTTCCTCGACCTCTGCTCGAAGACCAATCTGAGCTACCATTTGGCCAAGCTGCGTGAGGCCGGCGTTACCCGCACCGAGGCGGTTGGCACCAGCCGGCTGATCACGCTGCGCCGTGACGATCTCGACCGCCGCTTCCCGGGTCTGCTCGACAGCGTCATTGCCGCGGCCGGCGACGACGCATCGTTGCCGGCGGTCGGCGGCCACGAGATCGAGGTCCGCGCCTGAACGACCCGAAGCTGCATTCCGCTCTCGCCCGCTTCGCGAGGTGAGGAAGATAATTGCCCTCCAGCCATTCCAATTAACGGAGCCTGCCATGCGCATTGCCGTCCTCGCCGACATCCACGGCAATGTCCTGGCGCTCGACGCCGTGCTTGATGATCTGCGGCGACGCGGCGGCGCCGACCTCATTGTCAATCTCGGCGATTGCGTTTCCGGCCCGCTCTGGCCGCGCGAGACCATGGAGCGGCTCGAGGCGCTCGACCTGCCGACGGTGCGCGGCAACCACGACCGCCGCGTTGCCTACGACACCGCCGACGAGACCATGTGGCCTTCCGACCGCTACGCGCATGAACGGCTGGCGGCAGCCCAGCGCGAGGCGCTGTTCGCGCTGCCGGTCACGCTGGAGGTGGCGCCTGGCGTGCTCGCCTTCCATGCCCGGCCCGACCACGATGAAAAATACCTGGCTGACGCGATAGTCGACGGCCGGCTGGTGCGCGCCCCACTGGCCGCCATCGAACGGCGACTCGGCGCGATCGATCCCGCCTGCCGCATCATGCTTTGCGGTCACAGCCACCGCAGCGAGCTGGTCCGCATTCCCGGCGGTCCGGTCATTTTCAATCCAGGCAGCATCGGCTGCCCGGCCTATCACGACGACACGCCGCCGGCGCATGTCTCCCAACAAGGCTCGCCGCACGCCCGCTATGGCATCGTCGACCTGCATCCCGATCGCTTCGAGGCCATCGCCGTCGATTACGACCATGAGGCGGCAGCGCGTCAGGCCGAGCAGGCGGGACGGCCGGAATGGGCTCACGCGCTACGCACCGGCTTCATGCCGGGTTGACCGCGTTCATACCGGGCCGAACGAGGAACAGGCTGAGCTTGCCCATGCCAGGCTGAACGGATGACCGCCTTCGAGCGGCAGGCAAGCAGCCTCAATGGCCGCGACCGGTCCAATCTTCACTTGTCGGACGCGGATCGCTTCGATCGCCTGGCAGGACGTCGGGTGCTGGCCGCCGAAGTCTTGGGCGATGAAGCCTTTGGCCGTGACGTACTGGGCGTTAGATGCCTTGGGTTGAAAGTCTGTGCGGGAGCCGATTCGGATCCGGCCCGAATGTCGGCGTCGCGCACCTGCTGGCCAAAGTTCAGGCCAGTCAGTTCTTCAATCTCGGCCACCGTCGAAAGGAACTCCGATACCCTGGCAATTTCAAGCGGGTCATCGAACGCCTCGGCACGCTCGCCGAACGCTTCGGGCATCACTTTCAAAACCGGCTTCTGGTCGGCCAGCAGCGCGATGGCGCGCAGGCCAGTTTGATCGGACCACAGCGCGATCTTCCAGAACTTGAGCGGAATATGGCTGTCGAAGCGGTAAGGAGGATCGTCCTCGCGGAACACTGGGCCTGCAAACACCGTGACACGGCCTCGCGTCGTATAGGCGTTGCGCAGCACATAGGTTTCCACCGCGCGCCATCTCAGTTTCCCCTTGGAGCCGGGATGGTCAAGCGAGCTTCCCTGATTGAAAAAGCCGACTTGCGGCGCAGCATTGGGATAGAAGAACGTGTCCCGTTCTGCCGCGACCGCCTCCTGGTCCACTCCCCATGCAGGGTCGCCGCGAAGCGTAATATGGCCCTTCTGGAACATTCGAGCTATTCGTTCCTTGGACTTTGGCTCGGAAAATCCAGGCACATTCTGGCTCGAATAGAATTCCTGGGTCATCTGCTCGCCAGGGTCGATGCGACGGTCGGGCCGGAAAGCGTCGCTGGCTTCCGAACCGGAAATCGACTCTACCCCCAATTGGACAAGCGACGGGTTGTCGATGACGGTCTTGTCCTCACGATTGACCGCCTTGGTGCGGGATCCATCGATATTGCAGGCGGTGACGAAGGCAAGCCTGCGATCGGCGTTCATCAAGATCGAAAAATGATGATAGCGCAATTCGTGTGGGTCCTCGCCCGGTTTGGCAAGGAGGTTTTTGGCCAACCGGTAGGGTGAATTGGCAACCGTCGGCATTGGCAGGACAAAGCCCGGTATGAAGCCGGGTTCATACCCTCCGCGATCGTCGAAATCCTCCGTTTTCCAACCCGCGGCCTCGGCGATGGCCACCTTCGCGGGTTCGCTTGCCGGGCCTTTGCCGTCGTTTCGTCTTGCATCGCCTCCGTCGCGGTCGATCAAGGGCGCCCGGACATTTATCTCGACGGGAAAAGTCCAGGTGACCGAGCCATCGGCGTTGTGTCTCGTCGCCGGTGGATTGTCATCCGGTTCCGGCCGCTGCACCGACTTGTCCAGCACATCTTCGCGAATGTCGGCGTTCAGCCGAACTGTCTCGTCCATCATGCGCGGCGTGCCGGCCCAAATCGCCAGAGCTTGCGAAACCGCCGATGCCGAGGAGCCCGGCAGCCTGGACTTTCTAGCGCCCAGATCGTCAACGATGGCGCTGATCCTTATGCCTTCGTTGATCTCGCGCGTCAGCGCATAGCCACCTATGCCCGTCACCTCGTGGAATGGCCCTGCCCAATGGTGCAGGGCAATTGGCTCCCATTCATTGTTGAAAACCGGTGAACCGGACGAACCCTGTTCGGTATCGGCAACATAGTGCAGCACTTGAACCGTTTCGTCGCGGGCCACCAGCCGGTTTTCACGCAGCACCAGTTCCTTGAAGCGGCCATCGGGGTGCTGAACGATGTTGGCGATTTCGCCAAGCATATGCTTGTCGCGCGCATCCGACAGCGAGATAAAACCGAACTCCCCCAGTTCCTTTGGGCCGGAACGCCGCTCGCCGACCCCGATCAGCGTATAGTCCAGACCCTCTATGCTATCGGTCACGAAACAGAATTCAGGATCGAGCAGGAACGTCGTCGGCGTGCGCACGGCATTCGCACCGTCCTGCTCATAATCGAACTGGACCTGGAAGCGCCGGGAATCTGCCGGCGACGAAATCACATGGTTGTTTGTGAGGAACAGCCTTGGCCCGACCAGAAAACCCGATCCTTGTGGATTGCCGTTGAGAAAGGCAACGCGGCCGACCGCATCGGCCACACGGCGCCCACGCTCCAGAAATGCGACACCGATCAAATCGAGCGTTGGGCCGAGAATTGCCTCCGGTCCTGGCTGTTTGGCGGCGGCCTTTCTTTCACCGGCAGACCTCATGTCGATTGCTGCCGATATCATCTCCGCTTCGGTGCGGCTGAGCGACGCTTTTACCTGCAACCTGTCGAGTCGCCTGGAGAGGGTCTGTTCGGCGGCCAGCGGATTGCCGTTGGCGATGTGACCAAGTGAAGCCTCAATTTCCGCGCGCGTTTTCTTGATACGCTGGCGAACTATGTTTTCCACTTGCGCGAATATTTCAAGGTCGACCATCTTTCCCTCCTCAACCTTACTTGAGAGAGTGCATATTTACATGAAATGTGCAATATTTTGCCGGCTTTTGGTTCGCGGAAGTGGCTTGCTCCGCGATTCAACACGCGGCCCCTTTAGTCATTTTCGGGCTTACACAGCGCCGTCTCGTCGCCTATAAAAACCGGCTTGGCGTGCGTGGCGCTTCGGTGCTGGCCGCGCCTTCGGTAATTGAACCTACCGCCCACGGCAGATGATGAGGCGCACAGTAACACTCCGGATGATGCTGCCTGCGGTGATCGCCGCTCCGCTGATGCTGGCGGAGCTGCCGGCCAGGGCTCAGGAGCCGGAGCCCATCATCTCCATTGTGACCGGCCTCGCTCCGGGCGATCTCCTGAACGTGCGCGCCACGGCATCTGCCATGGGCAAGATCGAGGCGCGGCTGCCGAGTGGTTCGAGCGTGAAAAATCTCGGCTGCGTCGACGTCAGCGGCCATCGGTGGTGCAAGGTTGAAGACATTGACGACCCGAAGATGAGCGGATGGGCTCCTGCGCGCTACCTCGACCCCATCAATCCCCAGCAAGTGACACCCCAAGCGGCAGCCAATACGGAGAGCCCTGCCTCTAACCCGCTGCCGGATCTGACAGCGCGCCTCGGCGCGGCCGGTCCCGAAACGACGCTGAACTCCGCTGACGCAATCGGCAGGGCGGCGATCGAGGATGCTTACCGACTGGCCCTGGCCGGTGGAAACCCCTCGACTGGACAGGTTGATGGATCGGCGCCCGCGGCAGTGGATCCCGTCCAGAATTTCGGCGCGGCCAACGCGGCACCTCCGGCCGATGCACAAACCGTTGCACGGCTGCAGCCGCCGGGGACCCCGGTCCCAGGTGCCGGCAACGTCATTTCTTGCGCGCGCTATGTCGGCCAGCCGATGACCAGCTGCAAGGCAGGCGTCGTGCGCACAGGCGACAAGACCGAGGTGACCGTGACCTGGCCCGATGGCGGCACGCGCATCATCAGCTTCCAGGCCGGCAAGCCGGCCGGTTCGAATGCATCAGGCGAATTCCGCTTCACCCGCGAGGGCAGCCTCAACATCATCCGCGTCGGCGTTTCCGAACGCTTCGAGATTACCAACGCCCTGGCGAGCGGAGGATAGAGAGAGTGGACTGGTGTAATTGTAGGAATCAGCGCCGCCCCTCATCGCCCTGCCGGGCACTTCTCCCCGTATAGTGACGGGGAGAAGGGGCTGGCCGCAGCGTCGGCGCCCTTCTTGCAATGCTGGCGAGTGGCGAAATCGTCCATGAGAGCGCCCCTCTCCCCGTCACTATAAGGGGAGAGGATGCCGGTAGGCAGGTGAGGGGCAGCACCGGCATCTAAACCTGAAGCGATTGCCCAGCTAGTGGACCCGCACACAAAGCCGCATTTTAGGGGGTTACATCCGGCAAAACTCTTCCCTATAAGGCCCTCCTAGCCTGATACCAGAATCGCGAGCACAACCGGCCGGGTCATCCCGTCCGGCTTTTTGTGCAAGCCGCCCGCCGAACGGACCCTCGACATGCCAAGACGCACCGACATCAAGTCGATCCTGATCATCGGGGCCGGCCCCATTGTCATCGGCCAGGCCTGCGAGTTCGACTATTCCGGCACCCAGGCCTGCAAGGCGCTGAAGGAAGAGGGTTTTCGCGTCATCCTGGTCAATTCCAACCCGGCCACCATCATGACCGATCCGGAATTGGCCGACGCCACCTATATCGAGCCGATCACGCCGGAAGTGGTGGCCAAGATCATCGCCAAGGAGCGGCCGGACGCGCTGCTGCCGACCATGGGCGGCCAGACCGCGCTCAACACCGCTTTGTCGCTGCGCCGCATGGGCGTGCTCGATCGCTACAATGTCGAGATGATCGGCGCCGACGCCACGGCAATAGACAAGGCCGAGGACCGCGCGCTGTTTCGCGAGGCGATGAACAAGATCGGCCTGGAAACGCCGAAGTCGATGCTGGCCAACGCCACCGACGTCAAGAACGCCGACCGCAAGACGCACGAGGCCGAGCGCGCCGAGTTGAAGGCCGAGAAGCCCGAAAATCTCGATGCCGCGCTCGACGCGCTGGAAACCCGCTGGAACCTTGGCGAGGGCGACCGCAAGCAGCGCTATATCAGCCACGGCATGGCGATCGCCGCGCAGGCGCTCGACCATGTCGGCCTGCCCGCCATCATTCGCCCGTCCTTCACCATGGGCGGCACCGGCGGCGGCATCGCCTACAACCGCGCCGAATTCTACGAGATCGTCCAGTCCGGCCTCGACGCCTCGCCGACCACCGAAGTGCTGATCGAGGAGAGCGTGCTCGGCTGGAAGGAGTATGAGATGGAGGTCGTCCGCGACAAGGCCGACAATTGCATCATCATCTGCTCGATCGAGAATATCGACCCGATGGGCGTGCATACGGGAGACTCGATCACCGTCGCCCCGGCGCTGACGCTGACCGATAAGGAATACCAGATGATGCGCAACGCCTCGATCGCGGTGCTGCGCGAGATCGGCGTCGAGACCGGCGGCTCCAACGTCCAGTTCGCCGTCAACCCGGCCGACGGCCGCCTGGTAGTCATCGAGATGAACCCGCGCGTCTCGCGCTCGTCCGCACTTGCCTCCAAGGCGACCGGTTTTCCGATCGCCAAGATCGCCGCCAAGCTCGCCGTCGGCTACACGCTGGATGAGCTCGAGAACGACATCACCGGCGGCGCCACGCCGGCCTCGTTCGAGCCGAGCATCGACTATGTCGTGACCAAGATTCCGCGCTTTGCCTTCGAGAAATTCCCCGGCGCCGAGCCGGTGCTGACCACCTCGATGAAGTCGGTCGGCGAGGTCATGGCCATCGGCCGCACTTTCCAGGAATCGCTGCAAAAGGCTTTGCGCGGGCTGGAAACCGGGCTGACCGGTCTGGACGAGATCGAGATCCCGGGCATCGGCCACGGGAACGCGCCGGCCAGCCACGTCGATGACCGCAACGCTATCCGCGCCGCTCTGGGCACGCCAACGCCCGACCGGCTGCGCATGGTGGCGCAGGCGATCCGCATGGGCACTTCTTTGGAAGACGTGCACGCCATGTGCAAGATCGACCCGTGGTTCCTCGAGCAGATCGCCGGCATCCTCGACATGGAGGCCCGCATCCGCGAGCACGGCATCCCGCAGGACGCCGCCAATCTGCGCATGCTGAAGGCGATGGGTTTCTCCGACGCCCGCCTCGCGTCGCTGGTCAGGAAAGACGTCGAAGAAATCCAGAAGATTCGCGACAAGCTCGACGTTCATCCGGTTTACAAGCGCATCGACACTTGCGCCGCCGAGTTTGCCTCGCCCACCGCCTACATGTACTCGACCTACGAAGTGCCCTTTGCCGGCGCGCTCGCCAACGAGGCGCAGGTCTCGTCGCGCAAAAAGGTCGTCATTCTCGGCGGCGGCCCCAACCGCATCGGCCAGGGCATCGAGTTCGACTATTGCTGCTGCCATGCCGCCTTTGCGCTGCGCGACGCCGGCTTCGAGGCGATCATGGTCAACTGCAATCCCGAGACCGTGTCGACCGACTACGACACTTCCGACCGGCTCTATTTCGAGCCGCTGACGCCGGAGGACGTCTTGGAGATCCTGCGCGCCGAACAGGCCTCGGGCGAACTCGTCGGCGTCATCGTCCAGTTCGGCGGCCAGACGCCGCTCAAGCTCGCCGACGCGCTGGAGAAGGCTGGAATCCCGATCCTCGGCACTTCGCCCGACATGATCGATCTGGCCGAGGACCGCGACCGCTTCCAGAAGCTCTTGCACAAGCTCGGCCTCAGCCAGCCGAAGAACGGCATCGCCTACTCGGTCGAGCAGGCCCGCCTCGTTGCCGGCGAACTCGGCTTCCCGCTGGTGGTGCGCCCGTCCTATGTGCTCGGCGGCCGCGCCATGCAGATCATCCACGACGAGAGCATGCTGCAATCCTATCTGCTCGACACCGTGCCCGGCCTGGTGCCGGAGGACATCAAGCAGAAATACCCCAACGACAAGACCGGCCAGATCAACACGCTGCTCGGCAAGAACCCGCTGCTGTTCGACACCTATCTGTCGGGCGCCATCGAGGTCGATGTCGATTGCCTCTGCGACGGCAGGTCGACCTACGTCTCCGGCATATTGGAGCACATCGAGGAGGCCGGCATCCATTCGGGCGACTCGGCCTGCTCGCTGCCGGTGCACTCGCTGCCTTCGGAGCTCGTCGACGAACTCGAGCGCCAGACGGCGGCCCTTGCCCGCGCGCTCAATGTCGGCGGACTGATGAACGTGCAATATGCGATCAAGGACGGCACCGTCTATGTGCTGGAGGTCAACCCGCGCGCCTCGCGCACCGTGCCTTTTGTCGCCAAGACCATCGGACGGCCCATTGCGAAAATTGCTGCCCGCATCATGGCCGGCGAGAGCCTGGAAGATGCCTTCGCCCATTACGGCGCCATGCCCGACCCGCGCAATCCCGGCCATATCGCCGTCAAGGAAGCGGTGTTCCCCTTCGCCCGCTTCCCCGGCGTCGACATCCTGCTCGGCCCGGAAATGCGCTCGACCGGCGAGGTCATGGGCCTCGACCGCGACTTCGCTTTGGCCTTCGCCAAGAGCCAGCTAGGCGCCGGCGTCGACCTGCCGCGCTCCGGCACGCTGTTCGTCTCGGTGCGCGACGAGGACAAGAAAGGCATCCTGCCGGCGGTCAAGCGGCTCGCCGGCCAGGGCTTCAAGGTGCTCGCCACCTCTGGCACCGCCCGCTTCCTCGCCGAAAACGGCGTCGCCGCCGAGAAAATCAACAAGGTTCTGGAAGGCCGCCCGCACATCGAGGACGCCATCCGCAACCGCCAGGTGCAGATCGTCTTCAACACCACGGACGGCCAGAAGGCGGTCTCGGATTCGAAATCGCTCCGCCGCGCCACGCTGATGCAGAAGGTGCCGTATTACACGACGCTATCGGGCGCGGCTGCGGTGGCTGAGGCGATTGCGGCGCTGCGGGCGGGAAGCCTGGAAGTGCGGCCGCTGCAGGAGTATTTTGCGTAGGCGATTAGCGCCTTCCCTTCTCCCCCTGTGGGAGAAGGTGGATCGGCGCTTTGGCGCCGAGACGGATGAGGGGTGCTCCAGCTTGGCAGATGTCTACTGGACGTCGCTCTCTTAGCCGGGCCAGTTTGCCTGGGGCCGGCAAATCGGCTATCTAATCTGAATATCTGGAAAAGTTTTCAGATTGGTGGAGGCCGCTGGTCTTAGGTATGGACCCTATTACCAGCGGCCCCGATGCCTCGGCTAGGCCGAGAACGATTCTCCGTTTGGACGGGAGAATCAGTCAGATGTTGCCATAGCTCGCACGACATTTGCAATTTTATTTGCCTCTGCTGTCGTCAAATCAAAAGGCAATCCTTGGATTTGAACAATCAAATCTTGGCGAATTGGTATCGGAAGCACCGATACGCTGGTCGGCGGAGCCACCACCGCCGGGGCGGCCGACCGAGCAGCAGGCCGTTCTGCTGACCCTTGGCCCACCTTTTGGCGCTCACTCACCTTTCGCGTTCCAGCCGCCCCTCCGACTTTAAACGTCATTGGGTTATCTTGGTAGTTTAAAAAATCTTCAACCGACGACTTAATGCGGCTCTTGTAAGTATTGAGGCTCCCTGGTGTATAATCGCCGCCAGCGATATTCGAAAATCTATGCATCAAGTGGTCAAGATCGACGTTAGCTAAATCAGCAGCCTCGGTATCATCAAGCAATGCAAGGACTTTTCCCGCCGCCGCCTTCCTGGCATTAGCGGTAGTCTTATTGAGCAGGCCCTTTCTCGCTAGGTAATCCAAAAACTCTAGCAGGGCTTCGCGCGATCTAGGTCTCACATCCATTGCAATCTCCTGTCTCCCATCACAATGATCGGCCTTCGCATCAAAGTCAACACGTACAATGTCAAATTTGATGATTTTTTTAAAAACTCGCCGTTTGATTGGACCTTGGGAGTGATCATTTTGACGGCCGGATTTTGATTGCAGTCACCGCCACGGCTGCAGGCTCGTGTCCCTGCCATAGGCGATGATCGTGTCGCAGACGGAAATCCAGTTCGCGCAGCGCGTCATCGTTCTAGAAGCGCCACGCGCGAAAACCACATCGCCTCAGAGCGATGTCCCGCTCGTCATCAAAAAATCCGAACCCTCATACTGGCCGCCGTCAATCTGGACGACCAACATAGCCTCGGCACATACGAAACCGGCAGTAAACCCCCAACGGGGACTTGACGGCGGAACTTGATGCCTGCGGCGCAAAATCCTTGGCCTAATCGCGGTTGATGGCCTTGTGGCCCGCTCTGGAAGCGACAGTGCCGACACTCGCCCTAGCCGAGAAACCCAATGAACCGCCCCGCAAACAGCACGGACGTCCACAACACCAGCGAGAGCACAGCCAGCACAGCAACGGCCCCGCCGGCCGGCTCGTCACCGCCTTTTGCGCGGCGCATGAAGACGAGGAAATTGGCGCCGGCGAGGAGGATGAGTGTCATCTTGGTGAGGAAAATCGGCATCGCCGCATACTCGCTCGCCCTGACCGAAAACAGCAGCGAGCCCGTGACAAGCGCACCGCCGAACGCGCCCAATGCGGTGCGGCGCAGCAGCGCCACGAACGCCGCCTGCGGCAGCGACCGGAAGGCGCCCAGAATCCTGAGGTCGATCAGCCAGACGCTGGTCAGCAACGCACCGATCGACATGATGTGCAGCGCATTGACGATGGGATAGGCGACGAAAGAGGCCTTCAGTCCCCGCACAAGCGCGAGTTGCTCGATGCCGGCGAAAAACCCGTCCATTCAGGCCGGCGGCAAGCGGTCGGGATAGACATCATAGGTCTTGCGGCCGACGATGATGCGGACTGCCTTCATGCGCTTTTCGCTCTCGTCGCGCGAGCGATGGCCGATCGCCGTCACCTCGTCGCCGACCTTGGCAACACCTTCCGTGAAGCCGGCGGCAATGGTGCGGGACGGTGGCGCCATCTCCACCCGCCAGGCCTCGCCCTCGGCATCGACGTCCAGCGTGGCGTGCGGATTGCCGATATAGATGGCCGTGATCCTGCCCCGGAGTTCAAAAAACTCGTCCTGGGTCCACGACCAGCCGTGATGGGCATAGGCAGTGGTGGCGGCAGCAAGGATCAACCCCGCAGCCAGCGTGACGCCCCCGTTGAAAGGTGACTGCATCGCTCGTCTCCTCGGTTCCGGCAGTCGAGAGTAGGTCACGGCGCGGCAGCGTCAAATCACATAACAGCCCTTGGCATCGGGAGGATTTCGATTCCCGATACGCTAATAGGAGATATCCTTGCCAAGCTCAGTGGCAGCACCCTTCCCCATACTGCAGCTGCTCCTGCCAGCTCTGCGCCCTGCCCTCGGGCGTGAAATCCATCAGGTTCCACAGGATCTCGCAGGTGCCGATGGCGCGCGGGTCCTGACCGGGTTCGGGCGGCGCGAAGCCGAGCTCGGAGCTCCAGAAGTGGCGGATGCCGTCGCCGTCGCGGTGGAACACCGAAAGCACCGGAAGCTGCGCGCCGTCCTCGGCCTCGGCCTGGTAGTCGCGCTTGAAGCTGTTGCCGGCCGAGGAAACCAGCCGCATGTTGGTCCAGCCGCGGTCGCGGCCGAGCGTCAGCAGGTTTTCCAGCGCGGTCTTGGCCACGACAGCGAAATTGTAGCCGGCAGCCTCGAGATGCCCAATGGCGCCGTCGAACTGGTCGAGCAGCGCCGTGCAGGATGGGCACGGCTGGTCCTGTCTCGGCAGCTTCGCCGTGCCGCCGCTGGTCGCCACGTCGCGCGTCTCCTGCGGATGGCGCGGAAACATCATCGAATAGACGATCAGCGTGTCCTTGCCGGGCGAAAACAGCTCCGACAGTTTTATACGGGCCGGCTTGCCGTCGGCGCCAAGCCCGTCGAAGACATAATTCTGCGGCACCAGCCCGCCGGGCGGCAGCGCGCGGCGGGCGACGGCGACATCCTCCATGGCGCGGCGCAGTTCGATTTCCTTCTGCAGCAGCTTGTCGCGGGCGGCGCGATATTCCTGGGATTCATTGGGAAAGCTGATCATCGTCATCTCCATCTGCCGGGGCGGCGCGTGGCGGGAGGCGCCTTGCCTCCCAAGGACGCATCGCCAAAGACGGTTCCGACATTTTTGCTGCGCCGTTGCCGCTCACTCTTGCCCATTCCGGGCGCTGGCGCCGCCCCTCATTGCCCTGCCGGGCATTTCTCCCCGTATAGTGACGGGGAGAAAGGTGCCTTCGCCGACGGTTTCGCCAATCTCCGGCGTGGCAGAGGGCGTGCCGGCGTTGCGGCCAGCCCCTTCTACCCGTCACTATACGGGGAGAAGGTGGCGGCAGCCGGATGAGGGGCAGCGCCGACTTCGCTAAATGGCGATCAGCTTCGCTGAGGCAAACCTATGCTCACCCCGCCCAATCCACCTCGACCATTCCCAGCCGCTGATAGAGCCTGACGGCGGCGGCGTTCTCGACCGTGTTGGTCTTGAGGTCGACATGCACCGCGCCCCTTGCCTGAAACACCGCAAAGGCGTGCCGCATCAGCGCCTCGGCGATGCCCTTGCCGCGCGCCTCGGGATGGACGGCAAGGTCCTTGACGAAAGCCCGCGTCCAGCAGAGTGCCGCGCCCGCCAGCCGGCCCTTGCGGTCGATGACCAGGAAACACAAAGCGGGATCGAATTCGGCGTCGCCCGAAATGCGCGGCCACCATTCGTCGAACGGCCCATCGGCGCCGTCGTCGAACACCGCGGTCAACAGCGCATGCAGAGCAAGCGCATCGGCGGCTTCGAAGGCGCGCATGAAGAAACCTTCCGGCCAGCGCGGCGCCAGAAGCGTGTCGTCGAGGATCTTGCGCAGTCTTATTTCGTTTGGCGCCGGCGGACGCGGCTCAGGCATCGGGCTGCATGCGGCGGCGCAGGCGGTCGCTGCCGAGTCCGGTTTCGCCCAGCATCCCCTTGCGCTTGGCGTCGTAGTAATAGCCGCTCTGGTAGAGCCGGTCGGCGCGCTTGGGGTTGCCGCCTGAGACTAGCCAGGCGCCACGCAGATATTTCACCGCATATTTCAAATTGGTCTCGGCGTCGAACAGGCCGCTTGCCGGTCCATCATAACCCATGCCGCGCGCCGTCGCGTGCTTGATCTGCATCAGCCCCCAATGGCCGCGATTGTAGGCTTTCGGGTTGAAGGTGCTCTCGCGGTTGACGACGCTGCGCACCAGATCGACCGGTACCTGGTAAAGCGCGGAATATTTCTCGATCAGCCGCTCGATCTCGCTGCGGCCGCCGGCGTTCGACTGGCCCTCTGCCAGGTCGGTCGCGGCCAGAGCGGCCGGGTTCTGCGGCACGGTGTAGGAAACCGGCTGAACGCCGGGCATGGCGGCGGTCTGTTCGGTGACCGGCATGGCGACAGCGGCCGTTGCGATGGCTGGCTGGGCATTGGCCGTCATGACGGCGGGCGCAGAAGCCGCCAGCGGCGTCGCCCCGGCAAAGGCGGCGGCCGGCTCGACCGGCAGCGCTGCCGTCTGGGCGAGGCCGGACGGTTCCGGCAGGACCGAAACCGTGTCGGGCAGCGCCAGCGTGAAGCCGGCATCGGTGTTGGCAGAGTTTTCCGTGAAGGCGGGCGCCGAGGTCACCGGCGAAGTCGAGGTGCAACCGCTGAGAGCCGCCACGGCCAACACCGCCGCAAGGACGGGAAAGAGGAATTTTGCTGGCAAGCGGCGCTCGGGTCCGGTTCGTCGGGTGTTAAGAAGTCCTTACACCAGCATCTTTCCCCCGGCAATCCGCGGTAGACGGTGGTTTTCGGGTGGCGAGCCGGGCCGGGAAATGCGATATTGTTCTGGATTTGTACTTCGAAGGATTCCGGAAAGGAGCACGCCATGGACGCCTCTCATGCCACCGCCGGCCACGCGGTATTCGAAACCGTGCTCGGCTTCATGGGCATCGCCTGGAGCGATGCCGGGCTGACCCGGCTCTGCCTGCCGCAGCGCAGTCGCGACGCGGTGGAGCGCCGGTTGCTGCGCCATGCCTCAGACATCGACCAGGCAGCCAAGCCCGAGCCGCAATGGGTTACGGAGCTGATCGCCTCGATCAAGGCCTATGCCGCCGGCGAGGATATCGATTTCTCCGGCGTGCCGGTCGATCTCAGCGGCGTCGACGAGTTCCGCCTGGCGATTTATGACGCGGCACGAAAGCTCGCCTTCGGCGAAACCACCACTTATGGCGAACTGGCCAAACGCGCTGGCCATGCCGGGCTCGCGCGTGAGACGGGCGCGGCGCTCGGCGCCAACCCGGTGCCGCTGGTCATCCCTTGCCATCGCATTCTTGCCGCCGGCGGCAAGATCGGCGGATTTTCGGCGCCCGGCGGCTCGGCCACCAAGGAAAAAATGCTGGCCATGGAAGGCGTACGCGTCGGCCCGCCGCCGCCCGCGCAGGTGTCGTTCGGGTTCTAGGTGTGCTGATATTCAGGTGAGGCCGGCACCCTGGGACGTCAACCGCCCCTAATCCGGAAGCAGGCGCCGGCGGAAACGCCGGTCGATCTCCACCCGCTTGCACTTGTAGACGGTGCAGGAATTCGTATCGGCGCTCGGCACCGAGGCCCGCGCCCTGACCTCGCCGATGTCGCAGAATTGCTGGCTCCGCACATAGCGGTCGTAGAGCGCCAGCCCCGGCACGCGCGCCGATCTGTAGCGCAGGATAACCGCACCCTCGCGCGCGATCGTCGCCTGCACCTTGCCGCAGCTCATGCGCGTCGGGTCGTAGCGCGAGACCGCCTGCGCCTCGGCGGCCACCAGCGTCAGGCAAGCGGCAAGTAGAACGATTTTCATGGCCCTCTCCCCAAACCCGGTCGCGCCCGAAGCCGGCACGATCCTCCCGCGTCAGGCGCGCAACGACGACGCTCTCACGCGATTGGGGCGTCCGTTGGGCAGCGTTGCCGCCGCGCCATTTTCCGCCCCGTCTTGTTTTTCGCGCGAAAGCATATTATATGCGGTCCATTGATATTTCGGCCGATCGATCCGGGCCTCGCGATATTCGCGTTTGCTGACGTTCTATCTCCAAAATCTCGATACAAACCGGCTGGGTTTCGGTCCAGTCAAACTAAAGCAAACGTAAAGGACTATCGAAATGGCAACAGGTACGGTCAAGTGGTTTAATTCCACCAAGGGTTTCGGCTTCATTCAGCCTGACAGCGGCGGCGCGGACGTTTTCGTTCACATCTCCGCAGTCGAGCGTGCTGGACTGTCGACCCTGGTCGAAGGCCAGAAGATCAACTTCGAGATCGAGCAGGACCGCCGCACTGGCAAGTCGTCCGCTGGATCTCTGAGCAAGGCAGCCTGATTTTGCGAATGGCGCGCGCCCGGGCGGGACCCCGGGGGGCCGGGCCCGGCCCGCCGGTATGGGCGGCGGGCCGCCTGGCCCCCCGCGCCCCCCACCCCCCCCCCCCCCCCCCCACAAAATAATGCC